>NZ_JBUEFZ010000013.1:0-190477 GCF_054963715.1 Streptomyces sp. STAM6
ACGGGAGCCGACAGGGTGTGCACCCCGGCGACGGCCGGAGTTCGGCGGGGCGTGCACCCCGGCGACGGGAAGGACGCGGCGGGGCGGCGCGGCGGGGCGTGAGTCCCCGCGGCGGACGGGGCTCAGCGGCGCCTGACGCCGGCTTCCTCGCCGTACTCGCCGAGGAGCACCACCCCGACCGCCGCCTCGGCGAAGACCTTGATCGCACGCAGGGCGTTGCCGATCCGGTGGGCGGGGTGAGGCGTCGCGCCGAGGGCGGTGGCGCCTGAGCCGGTGGAGGTGAAGGTGGCTGTGGTCATGTCTCCATGATGGTTTCCCGCACGTCGGGACCACATCGGTCGACAGACCGAAACAGTGTGCCGTCCGCGTACGACTCCAGGCATACGGCATCCCCTACGGGTCGGATATTCGCTCGCTCCCGCCCCCGGGCCCTGGCTAGAATCGCCGACCTTGCCCGCCTCCCTGAGTGGAGCGCTGCCCTCCGGTCGGAAACCGGACGGCCCCGCACACCTATCCATCGCCACGGACCGGAGGCCCCGCTGTGCCCGCGCACGACCCGCTCGCCCATGAACGCGACCACCTCGCCGCCTCCCGCGCCGCCCTGCGGGCCATGCGCGAGGACGTCGAGGCGCTCGACATCCGCGACGTCACCGCGAACTGGGTGAACGCGGCGGTCCTGGAGTCCCAGATCGAGCAGCGGATCAAGGCCCTGGCCGATCTGTCCCACACGCCGCTGTTCTTCGGGCGGCTCGACTACCTGCCGACGACCCAGGAGGGACAGCGCTTCTACATCGGGCGGCGGCACGTCCACGACGGGGACGGCGACCCGATGGTCATCGACTGGCGCGCCCCGGTCTCCCAGCCGTTCTACCGGGCGTCCCGGAAGGACCCCCAGCACGTCGCGCTGCGCCGCCGCTTCGGCTACACGGGCGGCGACCTCACGGCGTACGAGGACGAGCACCTGAGCGACCCGGCGGAGGAGCAGCGCGCGTCCAGACTGCTCCAGCAGGAGATCGAGCGCCCGCGCGTCGGCCCCATGCGCGACATCGTGGCGACGATCCAGCCCGAGCAGGACGAGATCGTCCGCTCCGGGCTCGGCGGCACGGTCTGTGTGCAGGGAGGGCCCGGCACCGGCAAGACGGCCGTCGGGCTGCACCGCGTCGCGTACCTGCTCTACGCCCACCGCGAGCGCCTCGCTCGCACCGGCACCCTCGTCATCGGGCCGAACCGGTCCTTCCTCCAGTACATCGAGCAGGTGCTGCCCGCACTCGGCGAACTGGAGGTCAAGCAGGCGACCGTCGACGACCTGGTGGCCCACGTCGAGGTGCGCGGCACGGACGACGCGGCCGCCGCCGTCGTCAAGGGCGACGCCCGGATGGCGCGGGTGCTGCGCAGCGCGGTGCGCTCGCACGTGACGATGCCGGTGGAACCCGTCGTCGTGGTGCGCGGCTCACGGCGCTGGCGCGTCCCGGCGTACGAACTGGAGGAGGTCGTCCGCGAGTTGCTCGACCGCGACATCCGCTACGGCGCCGCCCGCGAGGCCCTGCCGCAGCGGATCGCGCACGCGGTGCTGGTGCAGATGGAACGCTCGGGCGAGGCGCCGGACGACCGCGTGCAGGACGCCGTGGCCCGCAACCCGGCGGTGAAGGCGGCCGTCAAGGCGATCTGGCCGCCCGTCGACCCGGCCAAACTGGTGCTGCGGCTTCTCGGCGACGCGGACTTCCTCGCCGCGCACGCCGACGGCGTCCTCACCGACGAGGAGCAGAAGACGATCCTGTGGGCGAAACCGGCACGGTCGGTGAAGTCGGCGAAATGGTCGGCGGCGGATGCCGTGCTGATCGACGAGGCGACCGATCTCGTCCGGCGCACGCACTCGCTCGGCCACGTCGTGCTCGACGAGGCACAGGACCTCTCGCCCATGCAGTACCGCGCGGTGGGGCGCCGCTGCACCACCGGCTCCGCGACGGTCCTCGGCGACCTCGCGCAGGGCACGACGCCGTGGGCGACCCGGAGCTGGGACGAGGCACTCGCCCACATGGGCAAGGACGACGCGGTCGTCGAGGAGCTGACGGCCGGTTTCCGTGTGCCGACGGACGTCATCACCTACGCGTCCCGGCTGCTCCCGCACATCGCGCCCGGGCTGACCCCGGTGTCCTCGATCCGCGAGAAACCCGGGTTCTTCGAGCTCCGCCCGATCACGTCCGACGCGCAGGTGGTCGCCGCCTGCGAGGAGTTGCTCCGCAGGGAGGGGTCGATCGGCCTCATCGCGGCGGACGCGCGGATCGCGCCGCTCGCGGAGGCGCTGAGCGCGTCGGGGCCGGCGTTCCTCGACCCCGGCGAGGAGACGACGCCGGACGTCCGTCTCACGCTGGTACCCGCGTCCCTGGCGAAGGGCCTGGAGTACGACTACGTGGTCCTCGACGAGCCGGCGGCGATCGTGGACGGCGAACCCGACGAACGCACGGGCCTGCGCCGCCTGTACGTGTCCCTGACCCGAGCGGTCTCGGGCCTGCTCGTCACCCACGCGGCGCCGCTGCCGGCGCAACTGTCCTGAGGACGGGGCGGGACCCCTCCGCGCCGTGACGGGCCACGGCCCCCCACCGGCCCCCGGGTTCGGGGGCATACGTTCCGCCAGGGGCGATGGGGGTCCCCTGTTCGAGCGAAGCCGAGCGCTTGGGGGAGGGTGGGCGCGGACCGGCCACCGGCGGGGAGCCGCCTGACGACCCCCGCCGGGGGCGGCGCCGCGCGTGCGGCGACCGGCCGGTCGGCCACCCGCCGTCCAGGGACAAGGGCGGCCCAGGACGCTTCCTGCATCAGCCCGGCTCAGGGAGCGGGTTCTCGTGCGGTGCCGACGCAGGGCGGGGAGGGAGCCGCCGCGGTGGGGCACCTCCCGTGCCCGGAAGGGCCATGGGGGGCAGGCGCGACCGACGACGCGGCGATCGCACGCACCGGACGCCCCCGCGCCCCGCCCTCCGGGCGGACGACGCCGCTTTCGCCACACGCCCTAGTCGTCGAGGGCCTTGCGCCAGGTACGGACCGCCGTCGGGGAGACCGGGTTGTCCCACCCCGCCGGACGGGCCGCGCCTCCGATGTGGAAGGCCCGGACCCCCGCCGCCCGCAGCGTCGGCACGTGGTCGAGTCGCAGCCCGCCGCCCACGAGGAGCTGCGCCTCGTACCCCGGCTCGCCCGAGCGCGCCGCCTCGGCCAGGAGTGTCGGAAGACCCTCGTCGACGCCGCCCGCCGCGCCCGCCGTGAGGTAGGTGTCGAGGCCGGGCAGATCGGCGAGCTGCTTGCGCAGCCCGTCGCGGTCGGCGGCGTGGTCGATCGCCCGGTGGAAGGTCCACCGGCAGCCTTCCACCTCGGCGACGAGCCGTTCCACCGCGACCAGGTCGGGGTGGCCCGCCGCGTCGAGGAAGCCGAGGACGAATGCGTCGGCGCCCTCCGCGCGCAGTTCCCGTGCGGCCCGGACCAGCGGGTCGATGTCACCCGCCACGAATCCGCCGGCCAGTCGCAGCATCACGCGCAGGGGGATGTCCACGGCGGCGCGGATCCGGGCGTAGGTCTCGCGGGACGGGGTGAGTCCGTCCGCCGCCATGTCCGTGACCAGCTCGAGGCGGTCCGCCCCTCCGGCCTGGGCGGCAATGGCGTCCTCGGCGTCGAGGGCGATCACCTCCAGGACTGCACGGTTGCTCATGGGAATCCATTCCTCTGGAGGGCCTACAGGTCTAGTCCAATGTACTCCGCAGGGCCAGAACTTGCCCGGCGTACGGGGCGGGGGTATATATTCTGTACCCCCTAGGGGTATGCAGGCCTGTACGTGAGCGAGGAGCATCGGCCCATGAGCACCGCCACCAGTACAGCCGAGGTCGAACTCGCCATCGGCGGCATGACCTGTGCCTCGTGCGCCGCCCGCGTCGAGAAGAAGCTCAACCGCATGGAAGGCGTCACCGCGACCGTCAACTACGCCACCGAGAAGGCCAAGGTCAGCTACGGCGGGGGTGTCTCGGTGCAGGACCTCGTCGCCACCGTCGAGAAGACCGGCTACACCGCGCACGAACCCGAGCCGGAGGCGGACGAGGAGGACGTCGACGACCTGCGCCCGCGGCTCCTCACCGCCGTCGCGCTCGCCGTTCCGGTCGTCGCCATGGCCATGGTCCCGGCGCTGCAGTTCCCGTACTGGCAGTGGCTCTCACTGGTGCTGGCCACCCCGGTCGTCACCTACGCGGGCCTGCCCTTCCACCGCGCCGCCTGGGCCAACGCCCGGCACGGCGCCGCCACCATGGACACGCTGATCTCGGTGGGCACGTCGGCGGCGTTCCTGTGGTCGTTGTGGGCGCTGGTCTTCGGGGACGCGGGCATGCCCGGCATGACGCATCCGTTCGAGCTGACCATCGCCCGCACGGACGGCGCGGGCAACATCTATCTGGAGGCCGCCGCAGGCGTGACCGCCTTCATCCTGGCCGGGCGCTACTTCGAGGCCCGCAGCAAGCGGAAGGCGGGCGCCGCGCTCAGGGCGCTGCTCGAACTGGGCGCGAAGGAGGTCACCGTGCTGCGCGGAGGCCGCGAGGTGTCGGTGCCGACCGCCGAGCTGAAGCCCGGTGACCGGTTCGTCGTGCGGCCCGGCGAGAAGATCGCGACGGACGGCACGGTCGTGGAGGGCTCGTCCGCCGTCGATGCCTCGATGCTCACCGGCGAGTCGGTCCCCGTGGAGGTCGGGACGGGCGACCCGGTCACCGGCGCCACGCTGAACGCCGGCGGCCGGCTGGTCGTCGAAGCCACCCGGGTCGGCGCGGACACCCAGCTGGCGCGGATGGCGAAGCTGGTGGAGGACGCGCAGAACGGCAAGGCCGCCGCCCAGCGCCTGGCGGACCGGATCTCGGCCGTCTTCGTACCGGTGGTCATCGTGCTGGCGCTCACCACGCTCGGCTTCTGGCTGGCCGCGGGCGCGGGGCTGACCGCGGCGTTCACGGCCGCCGTCGCCGTACTGATCATCGCCTGCCCGTGCGCACTGGGACTCGCCACTCCGACCGCCCTCATGGTGGGCACCGGGCGCGGCGCCCAGCTGGGCATCCTGATCAAGGGTCCTGAGGTGCTGGAGACCACCCGCCGGGTCGACACGATCGTGCTGGACAAGACCGGCACGGTCACCACCGGCCGGATGACCCTGCTGGCGGTGCACACCCACGGCGCGACCGAGGACGAGGTGCTGCGGCTGGCGGGTGCGCTGGAGCACGCCTCCGAGCATCCGGTCGCCCGGGCCGTGGCAGCGGGCGCCGCCGCGCGGGTGTCGCTTCCGGCGGTCGAGGACTTCGCGAACGTCGCCGGACTGGGTGTGCGGGGCGTCGTCGAGGGCCGAGCCGTGCTCGTCGGCCGCGAGAAGCTGCTGGCGATGGGGGTCCCCCCGCGCGAGCGGAGCCGAGCGTGGGGGAGGGCGATCGAACTGCCCGCCGAGCTGGTCCGCGCCAAGGACGAGGCGGAGGCCGCGGGGCGTACCGCCGTCGTGGTGGCCTGGGACGGTGAGGCCCGCGCGGTGCTGGAGGTCGCGGACGCGGTCAAGGACACCAGCGCCGAGGCGGTCCGGCGGCTGCGCGCGCTCGGCCTCACCCCGATCCTGCTGACCGGCGACAACGAGCGCGTCGCGCGGGCCGTGGCCGCCCAGGTCGGTGTCGACGAGGTGCACGCCGAGGTCCTGCCCGAGGACAAGGTCGACGTCGTCAAGAGGCTGCAGGCGGAGGGCCGCAGCGTGGCGATGGTCGGCGACGGCGTCAACGACGCGGCCGCGCTCGCCCAGGCCGACCTCGGTCTGGCGATGGGCACCGGCACGGACGCCGCGATCGAGGCCGGTGACCTGACCCTCGTACGTGGTGACCTGAGGGCGGCGGCGGACGCCGTCCGGCTCGCCCGCCGCACCCTGACCACCATCAAGGGCAACCTGTTCTGGGCCTTCGCCTACAACGTCGCCGCGCTGCCCCTGGCCGCCGCCGGGCTCCTCAACCCGATGATCGCCGGTGCCGCGATGGCGTTCTCGTCGGTCTTCGTGGTCGGCAACAGCCTCCGCCTGCGGGGGTTCAAGCCGATCAGCCGGACGTGACGAAGCCCTCTCCGGCCGCTTCGTGGCGCGTAGCACAATGACCGCATGGCCGCCCTTCCGGAGCACCCCGCCCACGACGCCCTGCGCAGCCGCTGGGCCGAGACCGTCCGCCACGCCCCGCACGCCGACCGGTACGCGGACGACCTGCTCGGCAGGTGGGCCGAGCCACAGCGCCGGTACCACACCACCGACCACCTGGTGGCGGTCCTGGACCGCGTCGACGAGCTGGAGCAGTACGCCGACGACCCGGCGCTGGTCCGGCTCGCCGCCTGGTTCCACGACGCCGTCTACCTCCCCGAGCGGTCGACCAACGAGGACCGCAGCGCCCGCCTCGCCGAACGGGCCCTCCCGGAGCTGGGTTTCGACGAGGCGGGTACCGCCGAGGTGGCCCGTCTCGTGCGGCTCACGGTCACCCACGACCCCGAGGGCGGCGACCGCAACGGCATGGTGCTGTGCGACGCGGACCTCGCGGTCCTGGCCGCCGCTCCCGACGCGTACGCCGCCTACACCGCGGCCGTCCGCGAGGAGTACGGGTTCGTGCCGGACGAGCTGTTCCGCCAGGGCCGCGCCGCGGTGCTGCGTCAGCTGCTGGACCTGCCGCGTCTCTTCCGCACCCCGCACGGGGAACGGTTCTGGGAGGAGCGGGCCCGCCACAACCTCACCGCCGAGCTCGCGGCGCTGACCGGGGAAATGTAAGCAGCTTGTTCGGCATCGGCGCCCCGGTCGGTACGACGATCGGCGGCCGGGTCGCCGACGCGCACATGTTCGGCGTGCTGCTGGGCGGCATCACCGCGTCCACGGTCTTCCTGGTGGGCCTGGCCCCGTTCGCGCGGAGCCCGGTCGCCGCCGTGGCCCTGTCGTTCCTCCTCGGCGTCTCGGCGTGTTCACGGCACCGGCGCTCAACGCCCGGGTGTTCAGCGTCGCCGGCGCGGCCCCGACCCGAGCGGGCGCGACAACGACCGCCGCGTTCAACCTGGGCAACACGAGCGGCCCGTGGCCCGGCGGTACGGTCATCGACGCGGACTTCGGGCTCCAGGCGACGGCGTGGGCGGGAGCGGCGACGGCGTGGGCCGGAGCGGCGATGGCGCTGACGGTGCTCGCCGCCGCGGCGCTCGCGCCGGCCCCACCACCGCACCTCGGCCTCCCGCGTGGTGGCGGGCTCCGCGGGCGGGCCCGCACCCGCCTCGACGGAGGCCGCACGCACGTAGCGCCGCTCCGCGGGCGGGCCGGGCGCGCGTCCGGCCCGCCCCGCCGCCGGGTGCACCGTCACTCGGGCCGACGGCCCGTCAGTGCCACCGCGGCCGCGGCCAGCGCAAGCCCGCCGCCGGCCCACAGCACCGCGCCCACGCCCCACCAGTCCGCGGCGCGGCCGCCGAGGGCGGCACCCAGAGCGATCGCCGCGTTGAAGACGCCCGCGAAGAGGGCCGAGCCGGCTTCGCGGGCGGACGGCACCGCCGCCATGACCCAGGACTGGGCGGCCACCGACACACCGCCGTAGGCCAAGCCCCATGTCACCAGCAGGGCGGCCCCCAGCAGGGGGGTCAGCAGGACGGTCGCGGCCAGGGCGCCGCTCAGCACGAGCAGGGTGAGCCTCGGCGAGCGGCCCGCGCCCGCGCCCGCGCCCGCGACGAAGTTGCCGGCGACGCCCGCCACGCCGTACACGAGCAGCAGGGTGCCGACGACGCCGGGCCGCACGCCCGAGACCTGCTCCAGGACCGGACGCACATAGGTGTACGCGGCGAAATGGCCGGTCACGAGGAGCGCCACCACCAGCAGCCCCGTCCTGAGCGAGGGGTTGCCGAGCAGGCGCAGCACACCGCCCGTGGGGGCCCGTTCGGCGGGCAGTGGCGGAAGGAGCAGGGCGAGCAGTCCCCCGACGGCCACGGCCAGGCCTCCGGCGACGGCGAACGGGGCACGCCAGCCCGCAAGCTCGCCGAGCCATGTGCCCGCCGGGACGCCGAGGACCGAAGCGACGGCGATCCCGCTGAAGATCAGCGATGTGGCGCCGGGCACCGCGGCGGGCGCGACCAGCCGTACGGCGAGCCCCGCCGCGACGGCCCACACCCCGCCCATGCCGAGTCCGACCAGTACCCGGCCGGCCACCATGAGCGCGAAGTTCGGTGCGCACGCGGCAAGGAGGTTCCCGGCGGCGAGGGCGCCCATGAGGGCGACCAGCGCCCGCCGCCGGTCCAGGCCGCCCAGCAGGGGGGCGGCGAGCGGGGCGGACACGGCGGCGACCAGGCCGGTGATGGTCAGGGTGAGCCCGGCGGTGCCTTCACTGACGGCGAGAGCGCCGCCCATCGGGGTGAGCAGTCCGACGGGAAGCATCTCGGAGGTGACGACGGTGAACGTCGCGAGTGCCAGGGCGAGGACGGCCGTCCGCCCGCCGTGCCGTGCGGGAGTGCCTGTGTGGGATCCGGTCTGTGCCATGTCCCCAGGCAACTCCCGCTCGCCACCGGGAACAACGGCCGATCGCTCACGCTTCCACAAGCGTGACTCATCGATCGCCCGCCGCCCACCCGTCCGTGGACCTCAAGGAGTTGGAGGCGTTCCTCGTCCTGGCCGAGGAGCTGCACTTCGGACGGACCGGCGAGCGGCTGTACGTGTCACAGAGCAGGGTCAGCCAGTTGCTGCGCGCCCTGGAGGGCCGGGTCGGCGCCCGCCTCGTCGAGCGGACCAGCCGCCGGGTCCGGCTCACCCCGCTCGGTGAGCGGTTCGTGGCCGATCTCGGGCCCGCGTACGCCGCGCTGCTCGCGGCCGTCGACACGGTCAGGGCGGCCGCCCGCGGCGTGGAGGGCACGCTGCGCATCGGCTTCCAGGGGACGTTCGGCGACCACGTCGTGGCCGCGGTCGACCTCTTCGAGAGCCGTCACCCGGGCTGTGCGACGGAGGTCGTCGAGGTGCCCCTGGCGGACCCGTTCGGCGCGGTGCGGCGGGGCGAGGTGGACGCGGCGGTGGTGCTGCTGCCGGTCGAGGAGCCGGACCTGGTGCTCGGTCCGGTGTTCTCGCGGCAGCGGCAGACACTGGCGGTGGCCGCGGACCACCCGCTCGCCTCGCGGGTGTCGGTCCCCGCGGAGGAGCTGGCCCGGTGCGCGCTGATCGGTGTCCGAGGTCCGGCGCCCGCCTACTGGCGTCGGGCCGCCGCGCCCGACCGGACACCGGCCGGGGTGCCGATTCCGCCGGGTCCGTCCGTCACGACCCTCCAGGAGGGGCTGACGCTGGCCGCGGCGGACCGCGGCGCGATGCTGCTGTGCCGGCCGACCGCCGACTACCACGGGCGGCGGGCGCTGGCGTTCGTGCCGGTGGAGGGGCTGCCGGAGTCGGCGCTCGGCCTGGTCTGGCACGCGCACCACGAGACGGCCCGGGTACGGGCTTTCGCGCGGGCCGTCGCCGAGACGGCCCCCGCGCCGGTGACGCCCGCGCCCTCCGCCCCGGGAGCCTCCGGGCCGGGGCCCGCCGCCCCGGGAGCGTCCGTCCCGGGGCCCTCCGGGCCGGGGCCGTCGGGCGTCAGGGCGTCGGGCGTCAGGGCGTCGGGCGTCAGGGCGTCGGGCGGCGCCGCTTCGGGCGCCGCAGCCCCGCCTCCGTAAGCCTGCGGACGAGTTCCTTGGAGCCCACTTCCACCGCGCCCGCCGCGACCGCGTCCGCGTACCGCTCGGAGGGGATGTCGTAGTGGTCCCCGTCGAACGCGCGGGGCGGTGCCCCGATCTTCTCGGCCAGGGCGTGGAGTTCGTCGTACGAGACGTCGCTGATCATGTGGGACCACATGCGGCCGTGGCCGGGCCAGTTGGGCGGGTCGATGTACACCGTCACGTGAGGCCGCCCACGCGGGCCACCACGACGCCCGCCTTGCCGCACACCCAGTGCGGGTCGGGGCCCAACTCCGGTTCCACGTCGAGCGCGTGCGGATCGCCGGAGGAGCAGACGGGACACAGCGGCCAGCGACCGTACCGCTCCAGCAGGGCGTCCTGGACGTCCTGGGCGACGAGCCCCGCGAGGTACTCCCGGCCCTCGGGCCACTGCTCGACCCACCAGCGGCGGTGCGTCACCGCGTTCTCGACGAGCGAGACGACCTCGGCCTCGGCGACGTCACGTGCGACGAGGTCGGCGAGGACCAGCGCCCTGGCCGCATGGAGGGCCTGCTCCAGGGGGTCTACCGCGTTCATGGGGCCATTGTCACCCCTCCTCACCAGGGGGTTGACGCCACACAGTGCTGAAAATACCTTTCAGGTGTGACCAATGACGTGAAGGAAAGTTTCACCCGGGCCCACGGCGGCGCCGAGGCCCCGCCCGCCCCCGCCGCCCTCGCGGCGAAGGTGCGCACCCTCGCGCCGTCCATGACCCGCTCGATGCAGCGGGTCGCCGAGGCCGTCGCCGGCGACCCGGCCGGCTGCGCGGCCCTCACGGTCACCGGACTCGCCGAGCTGACCGGCACCAGCGAGGCGACCGTCGTGCGCACCGCCCGTCTGCTGGGCTATCCCGGCTACCGCGACCTGCGTCTCGCCCTCGCCGGCCTCGCCGCACAGCAGCAGTCCGGCCGGGCGCCGTCCGTCACCGCCGACATCGCGGTCGACGATCCGATCGCGGACGTCGTCGCCAAGCTGGCGTACGACGAGCAGCAGACCCTCGCCGACACCGCCGCCGGGCTCGACACCGTGCAGCTCGGGGCCGCGGTCACCGCGCTCGCGGTCGCCCGCCGCACGGACATCTACGGCGTCGGCGCCTCCGGCCTCGTCGCGCAGGACCTCGCCCAGAAGCTGCTGCGCATCGGGCTGGTCGCGCACGCCCACAGCGACCCGCACCTCGCCGTCACCAACGCCGTCCAGCTCCGCTCCGGCGACGTCGCGATCGCCATCACCCATTCGGGGTCCACCGGAGACGTCATAGAACCGCTCCGGGTGGCCTTCGACCACGGCGCCACGACCGTGGCCATCACCGGCCGCCCGGACGGCCCCGTCTCCCAGTACGCCGATCACATACTGACCACGTCCACGGCCCGTGAGAGCGAGCTGCGTCCGGCGGCGATGTCGTCCCGGACGAGCCAACTCCTCGTCGTCGACTGCCTCTTCACCGGTGTCACCCAGCGCACGTACGAGACGGCGGCCCCCGCTCTCGCCGCGTCGTACGAGGCGCTCGCGCACCGGCACTCTCCCCGCACCCGCTGAAAGAGCACCGCCCATGACCTCCGACCTGCAGTCCGAGCTGTCGGCCCTCACCACGGAAGCGTTCCGCCCCGAGCTCGCGGAGATCGATCGGCTGCCCACGGCCGAGATCGCCCGCCTGATGAACGCCGAGGACCAGTCCGTACCGCCGGCCGTCGCCACCCAGCTGCCGCGGATCGCCGCGGCCATCGACGCCACGGCCGAGCGGATGGCCCGCGGCGGCCGGCTGATCTACGCGGGGGCGGGTACGGCGGGCCGGCTCGGGGTCCTGGACGCCAGCGAGTGCCCGCCCACCTTCAACACCTCGCCCGGGCAGGTCGTGGGACTCGTCGCGGGCGGCCGTCCGGCACTGGTGGAGGCGGTCGAGGGCGCCGAGGACTCCCGCTCCCTCGCGGCCGACGACCTGACGGCCCTCGCCCTGACCACCGACGACACAGTCGTCGGCGTCTCCGCCTCCGGCCGCACTCCGTACGCCGTCGGCGCGGTCGAACACGCCCGCGCGCACGGGGCGCTGACGATCGGCCTGTCCTGCAACGCGGGCAGCGCCCTCGCGGCCGCCGCGGAACACCGCATCGAGGTCGTCGTCGGGCCCGAACTCCTCACCGGCTCCACCCGCCTGAAGGCCGGCACGGCCCAGAAACTGGTCCTCAACATGATCTCGACGATCACGATGATCCGGCTGGGCAAGACGTACGGGAACCTGATGGTCGACGTCCGGGCGTCGAACGACAAACTCCGCGCCCGCTCCCGCCGCATCGTCGCGCTGGCGACCGGCGCGTCGGACGAGGAGATCGAAACGGCACTCGACGCGACGAACGGCGAGGTGAAGACCGCGATCCTCACCCTCCTGGCGAGCGTCGACGCCGAAACGGCCACGGAGCTGCTGACGAAGACCCGGGGTCACCTGCGAGCGGCACTCGGTGAAGAGGCCCCGCCTCACGGGAGATCGTGACGCAGGGCGGAACGGGTGGGCCTGCCCCCCGCACCGGCGTGCGGCCACCCCACGACCGGCCCCTGCTGGCAGCATCCGCGAACATGACCGACGCCCGCACCACCGCCGCCGCCCTCCTGCCCCTCCTCGGCGGCGCCGCCAACATCACCTCCGTCGCCCACTGCATGACCCGTCTCCGTGTCGGCCTCGTCAACCGCTCACTCGTCCGTGATGCCGAGCTCAGAGCCCACCCCGCCGTGCTGGGCGTCGTCGAGGACGGCGGCACCTACCAGGTCGTCCTCGGCCCCGGCACGGTCGCGAGAGTCACGCCCGAGTTCGAGGCCCTGGTCCGGGTCGCGGGCCGGGACCTCACCGCCCAGGCACTCGCCACCCGCGGCGCGGCCCTCAAAGCGGCCCAGCAGACCAGGAACGCCACTCCCTTCAAGCTCTTCCTCCGGAAGATCGCGAACATCTTCGTCCCCCTGATCCCCGCCCTCATCGGCTGCGGCATCATCGCCGGCCTCAACGGCCTCCTCGTCAACCTCCACTGGCTTCCCTCCGCCACTCCCGCCCTCGCCGCCGTCGCGTCCGGCTTCATGGCCCTGATCGCCGTGTTCGTCGGCCTCAACACGGCCAAGGAGTTCGGCGGTACGCCCATCCTGGGCGGCGCGGTCGCCGCGATCATCGTCTACGCGGGCGTGGCGCGGATCGAGGCGTTCGGCCAGCAGCTCTCCCCCGGCCAGGGCGGCGTCCTCGGGGCCCTCGGGGCGGCGCTCATCGCCGTGTACGTGGAGAAGTGGTGCCGCCGCCGGGTGCCCGAAGCGCTGGACGTCCTCGTCACCCCGACCCTCACGGTCCTCGTCGCCGGGCTGGTCACCGTCTTCGGTCTGATGTTCCTGGCGGGCGAGGTGTCCTCCGCCATCGGGCACTTCGCGAACTGGCTCCTCGCCCACGGCGGGGCCGCCGCCGGCTTCGTCCTCGGCGGGCTGTTCCTGCCGCTCGTCATGCTGGGCCTGCACCAGGCCCTGATCCCCATCCACACCACCCTGATCGAGCAGCAGGGCTTCACGGTGCTGCTGCCGATCCTGGCGATGGCGGGCGCGGGCCAGGTGGGCGCCGCCGGGGCCGTCTACGTACGCCTCCGCCACAACACGGAGATCCGCCGCACCATCAGGTCCGCACTGCCCGCCGGCCTCCTCGGCGTCGGCGAACCGCTCATCTACGGCGTGTCGCTGCCCCTCGGCCGCCCCTTCGTCACCGCCTGCGTCGGCGGCGCCTTCGGCGGCGGGTTCGTCGGCCTGTTCGGCATGCTCGGCGACCAGGTCGGCTCGACCGCGATCGGCCCGTCCGGCTGGGCGCTGTTCCCGCTCCTCGCCGGCAACCGGGGACTCGGCGAGACCGTCGCGATCTACGCCGGCGGCCTGCTGACCGGGTACGCGGTCGGCTTCCTCGTCACCTACGCCTTCGGCTTCGACCGGCGGCAGCTGGAAGCGCTCCGGCCGGATCCGGTACCGGACGCGCAGCCGCGGACCGCCGCCGCCACCTAGGGCGTGTTTCGAAAGTGGCGTCGTCCGCCCGGAGGGCGGGGCCGGGGGCGTCTGGTGCGTGCGATCGCCGGACGGGACTCTCGAAACACGCCCTATGAGCCGCTAGAGCCGGACGGCGATCCAGCCCGCCATCGTCCCCGGCGACTTCGCCGCCCGGTCGACGTCCCGCGCGGTGCGAGGGGGCGGGCCCAGCCCGCTGGTGACGACCAGCAGCAGGCCACCGCGTTGCCGGATCGCGTGTTCGAGCACGTCGTCGACACCGATGCCCCACGTCTCCACGCCCGGCCGGACCTGGAGCTCGCGGCCCAGCAGGAATGCGGCTTCCGGAGCGTTCCGGACATCCGCGCGGAAGTCCCTCCGCGCATCGAACGGCTCCAGCCGCACCAGGCTCGCGTCCATCACGGGGCCGGACACCACCCATCTGCCCGAATCGCCGTCCGGCCGCAGGTTCAGCGACTCCGCCGACGGGTTGACCACGAAGGCGGCGAACCCGCCCGGCGTGCCGTTCCCGATGACCAGGCCTTCGGCCCACCAGGTGGCGCCACCGTTCCGGGAGGAGACGAACACCGGACCCGAGTCGTTCCAGAGGGGATAGCGGCACACACCGAAGTGGAACAGCCGGGCGTCGGTCATGTCCGGCCCCGCTTCGTCCACGTGAAGCGCGGGCACCCCCTCGCCCAGCGGATAGCCGCAGTCCATGCAGTCCCCCGCCCACAGCCGCGACATGAGCGTGCGGATCTCCGTCTCGCCGAGCCGCTCCCAGGTCTTCCCGTCCACGGCCAGGGCGCTCAGCCCCGGCCCGCTTTCCTCCCGTTCGACGACGATCCAGGGCAGTTCGCCGCCCCGTTCGGCAGCGTGCCGGGCCCACCGGCGGCCTTGTGCGCGCTCTCCCAGCACCATGGCCACCACGGACGCCAGCAGTGCGCTTCTCGGGCTTCCGCTCAGCAGGGCGTCCTTGCGGGCGGCGTCATAGGCGCGGGCGACGAAGGCGTTGGCCTGCTGGACCTCGTCCCGGGCGAGCAGGGCTCCCGCGTACCTGAGCCCGGCGATCGGGAGCCCGCCCTCGGCCGCCGCGCGCAGGGCGTCGAGCGACTCGTCGTCGTGGATGAACTTGCGGCCCAGGGCCCTGGAGAGGCCGAAGGCGCTGCCCGGGTCGCCGTGCTCACTGCCCTTGCGCCACCAGTCGAGTGCCTCCTGCTCGTTCCCGGCCTCTTCGGCGAGGTCGCCCAGCGCGCCGTAGGCCTGGGGCTCACCCAGCTCCACCGCTCTCAGGAACCAGCCGCGTCCGCCGTCCCGGTCGCCCGCGAGGCTCCTGAGGCAGCCCATGTTGTGCGCGCCAACGCCATCGCCGTGTTCGGCGGCGCGGGTCCACCAGCGTTCGGCCTCGGCGGTCTCCCCCGCGCGCAGCAGCACCGCACCGAGGTTGACCATCGTGGCGACGTCCCCGGCGATGGCACGCGGTGTCAGTACGGCCATGGCCAGATCGGTCCGTCCGGCCGCCAGGGCCGTCATCCACACGAGCTCCCGGTCCCCGTCGCCGACCAGTGTGGCGGTGGCCCGCCATGTCTCCTCGGGCAGTTCCTCCAGCGCCGAAGTACGGGCCGTGGCCGACACCAGGTAGTCGAAGGGCCGCCAGCGCTCGCCGCCGGCCGGGATGAGGGGGCTGGTCACACCCAGCACCACGGCACCGGCCCACGCCCAGGCCTCGTCGAGGGGCTCCGGCCGCAACGCCGCCCCTCCGGCCGCGTCGAGGTAGTGGCTGTGGAGCCGCTCCAGCACCCCGGCGTCGACGGCGCCCCGCACGCCGGTCCTGGCCAGGTCGACGGCTGCCGCCACGAGCGCGGCGCCCCTGGGGTTGCCGCCGACGCGGGCGGCCTCCTTCCACAGGTTCCACAGCTGCGGCCCGGCCGCGAGGTACTCGGCCACACCATGGACGCTGTCCGCGGCGAGCGCCTCGGCCATCCGGGGATCCAGGTCCTTCCGCTCCCCGGCCCGGCGCCTCTCGGCGCTGCTCCAGGTCCGCGGCAGCTCGACGCGACTCGCGGATCGCATCACCCGGAGCATCCCGTGGGAGACGTCGCCGACGGAGCCTCGGCGCGGGGCGTGCCCCATCAGGGGGCCGTAGAACTCGGAGCGCAGCGTGGCCAGTACGACGCATCCCGCGTCCATCAGGTCGTTCAGCAGCCGCGCCGTCAGACCGTCCGGCCGCAGGTACATGTGGATGTCGTCGAGCCAGAGCACGAGCCCGCCGCCCTGCCGGGCAGCCGCGGCGGCGATGGTGGAGAGCGGTGCGTCCGGGTCGGGATGGCACACCGCCCACCCCTCGAGATTGCGGCGCATCGCCTCGTACAGGGCCCGTGTCTTGCCCGCCGTGGAGTCTCCGGTGACGAGGAGCAGGCCGCCCGTCGCCGCGAGGCGCCCGATGACGGCGTCCAGTTGGTCGTCGCAGTCCCGCGGCACGTAGTCGACGGTCTCCGGCAGCCCGGGCACCTCCGGAACGCGGTGCACTCCGAACGCCGCCGGGTCGGCCGACGACACCGGTGTCCACGCGAACTCGGTCCCCCGGACCTCGGGTCGCCCGCCCAGTTCCACCAGGACCGGACGCCGGCCGGTGTGCCGCTCGACGGCCGCCGAGAACGCCGGGTCGTCCACCAGGACCTCGGCGGGGACGGCCTCCACCCGCCCGTGTGCCCAGCTGCGCGGATCTCCGCTGACGACCCCCATGAGCAGACCGTCGGCGAACAGCGCCGCGCCCGACATGCCCTGCCAGGGCGAGGATGCCGCGCCGGACGGCGCCGGCGCCCCGTGGATGTTGTCCAGGACGTACCGTCCGCGCAGGACGGACGACCCGGGCTTGAGCGTGCCGACGAGCTGCTCGGTGTCGGGGCGTTCGCCGTTCCCCGCGGCCTTGGGATAGCCGATGGCCTGGCATCCGGGCCGGGCGTCGAGCGTGACGGTACGGCCCCACGCCACGTCCGTGAAGCGCCGTGCGGTCTCCGCGTCGACCAGATCGCGGTCGGCGAGCAGCAGCGCGGCGTCGCACAGCCTGTCCTGGCGCGCCCACAGCACCCTGCACTGTTGCATGCCGGTCCCTCTGGGCACGGCGGCAGAGGGCTTCCCGTTCCGCAGGACATGGGCCGAGGTCAGCACGAGCCGCGGTGTCAGAAGGAAACCGCTTCCCTGGGCCCCCGCGTCGACGACGGCTATACGGCTCTCGCTCAGGAGCATGCCGCTAACGACCCCCCGGCAGCCCGAAGTCGCTGAAGTCGACCGGCTCGTCGTTGCCGATCGCGATCGGGTCACCGGTGCGCACGTCGGCCGGTTTCAAGGTCAGTCCGATCCGCTGGGTACGCCGCCGCCCCGCGCTGCCCTCCATGTCACCGGAGACGACCCAGGCCTTGAAGCCCGCCTTCGCCTTGGCGTCCGCGCGCAGCTCCACTTCGAATTCCAGCGTGATCTCGCCGACCTCGAAGCGGATCTCCTCGCCGTCGGCGGCGGCCGCGGCGGTGCGCAGTTCGTCCCTCAGGACCCGTACCGCTGCGGCCAGCTCGATCTCGTCCACCATCTACCCCCCGTTGAAAGCCGGTTGAGCCTTCATTCTGCCCGGCCGCGTCCGGCACGGCGGGGCTGCCGGGGGGTTTGCTGCAGGGCGCCCTAACAGCCCATGGACCACACATGGGCGTCGCCGCGGTCGTTGGCAGTGGCGTTGTAGCCCACCTCGTCGCCGGGGCGGAGGCAGATCGTGACGTCGCCGCCTCCGGAGGGCCACTGGATCGCGCTCTCGTACACCTTGACGTGGTCCTTGACGCCCGGGCCGGAGATCCCGTGGTTGGCCCAGGAGGAGTCGGTGTCGGCGATGAACCCCTCCCACCACTCGTCGTCACCCGAGGCGTTCATGCGCTGGCCGCCGTAGTTGGCCTCGGTCCAGGCGCAGAAGTGGCCGCTGGGGCAGTCCGCCGCCGACGCGGGTGTGGCGGTGACCAGACCCGCGCCGGTGGCGAGCAGGACGGCGGCGAGCAGGGCTACGGGCTGCTTCATGACGTGCGGTTCTCCTTGTGTGCTGCGGTGGATGCGTGGTGTTCGGCGGTGAGCAGGGCCCTCGCCTCGGCGAGGGCGTGCGCCCGCAGCTCGCGGTAGGCGGTGCGGTCGCGCGAGGGAGCCTCGGACTTCAGGTTGTTGACGGTCGTGACGGCCTGGAACCAGCGGCGCTGGTCGCCGTAGAGACGGCGTTCCGCGTCCGCCAGGCAGCCGTCGGTGTGGTGGCCGATGACGTGCCCGCTGGGCAGCGTGAGGGTCAGTTCGGTGCGTCCGGTTCCGAACAGCGCGCGGTCGACGCGCCGGGCCTCGGCGTCGCTCGCGGGCGGCCTGCCGGGGCGGGGCGGGGTGAGCCCCTGCCGGGTCAGACAGCGGTCGGTGAGGACGACTTGGGCCGCCTTGATCGTGTCGGCCGGGCTGAGCGAGACGACCGGCTCGCGCGGCGCGCCACAGCCGGTCAGCGCCGTCGGCACGGCCATCAGGCAGAGCGTGGCGAACGCGGCGGCGCGCGTACGGGCCGGGCCGGTCACCCGGGCTCGCAGTCGGAGTGCGGGGTGGTGTCGACGGCGACGGTGCGCCGCGGGCAGCGTCCCTGGCGGGGGAAGTGGAGGGCGTACACGGTCGTATCGACCTGCGAGCCGAACGACGTGGCGTGCCGGCGTACGCGGTCCTCCGGTACGTCGAACCCCGAGCCCGGCCGAGAGCACCAGGCGCCTCCGGGCCCCGTCTCACCCGGCTCGGGCCAGAAGCAGAGGTGCCCGGGCAGGGCCTCCGCGGGGGCTGCGCGCGGGGGCGCCGACAGCATCGCCGGCATGGCGAGGGAGCCGGAGAGGGCGAGCGCGGAACGTCTCAACTGGGCCTCCGGAGACGGTGGTCGGACCGTGGTGCACGCGCTGACTTCCCCTGCGTCGTCGCAGGTAAGCGCCGCGGGTCCGGGTGTCACCCGAGGTGGTGAGTAGTCGTATCGCAGCCGTGGTGCGCGTGACCGTACGCGACCGCCCGCCCGGGCGCCCACGGCGTGGCGGGCACCCGGGACGGGCGGCGTGGCGGGCGGCCGGGCGGGCGCCCGGGGCTCGGGCGGCGGGCCTCAGCCCACGACCTGCTCCCTGATCGTCACGCGTCCCTGGCGGATCGTGGCCAGCCGGGGCGCCCGCCGTGCCAGCGCCGTGTCGTGGGTAACCATGACGAAGGTCAGGCCGTTCTCCTCCCACAGCCCTTCCAGCAGGTCCATGATCTCGTCGCGCATCGACTCGTCGAGGTTGCCGGTCGGCTCGTCGGCGAGCAGCACGGCGGGCCGCTTGACCAGGGCGCGGGCGATCGCCACCCGCTGCTGCTGGCCGCCGGACAGTTCGCCCGGGAGGTGCCCGCGGCGCTCCCCGAGCCCCACGGAGACCAGCGCGTCGGCGGCCCGTTCGCGCCGGTCGGCCGCCTTGAGCCCGAGGGGGACGAGGGCGGTCTCGACGTTCTCCTGGGCGGTGAGGGTCGGCACCAGGTTGAAGCCCTGGAACACGAAGCCGATCTTCTCCGCGCGTACGCGGGTGAGCCGCGCCTCCGGAAGCGTGGCCAGGTCGACGCCGTCGAGGACCACCTTTCCCCCGGTGGGCCGGTCCAGGCCGCCCAGCATCTGCAGCAGCGTCGACTTGCCCCCGCCGGTCGGGCCCTGGACGACCAGCCGTCCGCCGTCCTCGATGATCAGATCCACGCCGTCCAGGGCCTGGACGGTCTCCTTGCCGCGCCGGTAGCGCTTGGTGACGCCACTGAGCTCGTACATCTTCTGCTCCTGTTGGTACGTGTGAGGTGTCGGGGGCCGGGATCACTCGACGCGGCGCAGCGCGTCCGCGGGCCGCAGCCGGGCGGCCCGCCAGCTGCCGAACCCGCCCGCGACGAGCCCGCCGGCGAGGGCGAGCGCCACGGCAAGGCCGACGGTGGTGAGGGAGACGGGCGCGGTGAGCGTGATGTCGAGGGCATGGGAGGCGGCCTGCCGCACGGGCCCGCCGCCGGGGCCGCCGACCACCGTCCCGCCGCCCACGGGTCCGCCGCCCCCGCCACCCGGGCCGCCGCCGAGCCGTGCGGTCAGCGTCGGGCCGAACGCGGTGATCGCCCACGCGCCCGCGAGACCGAGCGCGATGCCCAGGGCACCGCCGATCAGCCCGTTGACCAGCGCCTCACCGGCCACCTGCCGGGTCACCCGGCCACTGCGCCACCCCAGCGCCTTCAGCGTGCCGAACTCCCGCACCCGCCGGCTCACCGCCGACGACGTGAGCAGCCCCGCGACCAGGAACGCGGCCGCCAGCACCAGGTAGGAGAGCCACTTGCCGACGCCCGACGCCAGATCGGAGGCGGTGGACAGGGAACCGGAGACGGTGTCGGCGAGGTCGGCGGACGTCGTCACCGTCGTACCGGGGATGTTCTTCCGGATGGTCCGCTCGACCCCGTCGATCCGCTGCGAATCGGTCGCCCGGACGTACACGGTCGTGATCCTGTCCTTCGCGTCGGCCAGCGCCTGGGCCCGCGCGAGCGGCAGATAGACGTCGGCGGCCGCGTCCCCGCTGTCGGCGGTGGCGATGCCGATGACGTCGAAGGCCGTCCCGTCGACCGTCAGCTTCTCGCCGACCGACAGGCCCTGCTCCTTGGCGTAGGCGCTGTCCAGAACGGCGACCGCGGCGTTCGTCTCGGTCGCCTCGAACGTGCGCCCGGAGGTGATCTTCGAGGAGGTCAGCGGCCCGAGGTTCCGGTGGGTGACGTCGGTGCCGTAGGCGGTGTACGCGTCGACGTCGAACGCGGCCCCGCCGCCGCGCACGTCGCCGCCGCCCCCGGCGGGCGCCGTTCCGCGGCCCTGCCCGCCCGGTTGCTGCGGTACCTCCCCGCGCGTGAAGTCGCCGTCGACCGTCATCACGCGCACGTTCAGCCCGCCGGCGGCGTCCGCGACCCCCTCCTGCTTCCCGACCCGCGCCACGATCGAGGCGGCCAGCGTCTCGAACCCCTGGACCATGACGATGTCCTGGCTCTGGTTCGTGTCGTCGTCGCCGTCCTTCGCGTCGAACTCGAACCGTGGCCGCCGGACGGTTTCCCCCTTTCCCGGCGGCGAGGCGGCCTTGGTGACCGTCATGTCGGTCCCCAGCCCGTACAGCGATTCCAGGACCTTTCCCTGGGCCTGACTCATCCCGGCCGAGACCGAGTTGACGACGATGACCAGCGCGATTCCGAGGGCGAGCCCCGAGGCGACGACGAGCGCCGCCCTCCTTCTACGGCGCAGCTCGCGCCGGAGGTACGTGAAGAACATGCCGCGAAAACTAGGGACGCGGCGTGATGGCCGGTTAAGGCACCGATGAGATGCACATGAGAAGCACCGGGGTCACGGCAGGCGCCCCTGCCGGTTGAGCTGCCGCACCCTCGCCCGCAGCACCTCGGCCGGCGGCGCCGGGGTCAGCACATGGGCGGGGCAGTCCCATTCCCGGCCCCCGCCCGGCGGACGCAACTGCACGTAACCGCCGACGTGCCCCATCACCTGGCCGATCCGCCCGTCACGGGCGTCGACCATGTACTCCCCGGCGGTCACCGGCGGGCCTCGTGCAGAACCGCGACGATCCGCAGCGCCGTGTCGAGGTTGCACCGCCCCAGATCCACGAGCGGGAACGGCAGATCGCCCGCGACCGACACCGGATCCACCCGCAGCGAAGGCAGGGTCACCCCCACCTCGACCAGCTCGTTACGGAGCTGGGTCACCACTTCCTCCGCCGCACGCAGCCGATCCATGCCCCGCAACCCCATGACCAGGCACCTCCACGCTCGGTGTTCGCTTTACCCACACAGCGTGGTCGACATGGCCTCGACCTGAACAGCGATGACGGCTCAACAACCCCATCTGTGCTAACGGGAGTTGACACGCGCCCGGTCCGGCGGATCGAGATCCGCCCTCCTCGCCGCGGGCCCTGCCCGGCACGGAACTGCGCCACGCCCGCGAGAACGCCGGCCCCGGCCGGGAAGCGCCGGGCCGGCCGCCGTTCCCCCGGGGCTCAGCCCTCGGGGCCGATACTTCGCTCCATCAGCCGCCGCAGGGCCGCGAGGTCCCTGCGGTTGGCGCGGCGGACCGCCACCGTGGCCATGCGACTGCCTTCGCCGCGGTTCCTGAGCGTCATGCGCGTGCGCTCGCCGGCGACGCCGTACGGTTCCCAGGCGTACGTGGTCTCCATGGGGAAGGGCCCCTCGGTCGTGCGCATCACCAGGCGCCGCCCGGGGTCGTACGCGACGATCTCGTACGTGTAGACGAGCCGCCGCCCCAGGAAGCGGGCCACGAACCGGACGCGGGCGCCGACCTCCACGACGGAGGAGGTCTCCCACTCGACCGAGACGATGTTGGCGTACCACTCGGGCGCGGTCGACGGGTCGGCGGCATATGCGGCGACCCGCTCGCAGGGGGCGTCGATCACGGTCTCGGTCAGGACGTCGACGGCCATAACCCCAGCGTAGGCCCGAAGCTCCAGCCCCGATCGCCGAGCCCTCTTTACGAGGAATGGTGGTAAGGGCCTGTCTGCAACCCACCCGCCCACCCGCTGAGTTGGCAACAAGTATGACTATGCGGAGTGCATTTGCCACGGAGGGTGATCTCCCTCTAGCGTCCCGCATAACGAAACAGCCCCCGCCCGGTGCGGGAACACCTGCGGGGGCTTGACCTCTAGATCGAAGGACTCTCGATCCATGGCTGACAGCCAGCTTAGTGCCGCCGCGCACCCTCTCGCCAACCCCGGCTACGGCAAGCGCTCCGCGCCGGGCCAACACCGGGCGACGACCAGCGACTTCGCCCATCTGCCCCGGCGGGAAGCCGCCATCGCGGGGTACATCGACCGGTTGACGGACGGCGCGGACATCTCCTACAAGACCCTCGCCAAAGTCCTGCCGGACTACGGCCAGTGCGCCGTGCGCACCGCGCTCAACAACCTCGTCCGCGCCGGGCACCTGCGTCGGGGGCAGGAGCACATCGCGGGCTCCGGCAGCCGGCTGTGGGTGACCCGCACCTGGTGGTCGCGCACCCCGCGGGACGACGCCTGGTGGGCGGCGTTCCAGCGCGGGGACGTGCCGGAGGACGAACCGCCCCGGCGGCAGACCCGTTCGCGGGCGTACATCCTGCTCGCCGCACTGGGGCGCGAGGCGCCCACGATGTCGCTGTCCGCGACCGAATGCGTCGCGCTCGCGCCGCTGGTGACCGAGTGGTTCGACCGGGGTGCGACGGAGGCGCAGATCATGACCGCCCTGACGGCGGGCCTCCCGACACCGGTCCACCACCCGCTGGCCCTGGCCCGCACCCGCCTGACGACCAAGATCCCACCGCCCCGGACCGTACCCGAACGCCCTCCCCTGCGCGTCCTGGAGTGCGCCACGTGCGGTGCGCCTGCCCGCCCGGAGGCTTTGCTGGGTGGCGACTGCGCACCCTGCCGGGGCGAGCCCCTGCCCGTACGGCGACCGAGCCTGTCCCCGGACCGGGTCCGAGCCCGAGCCGCCCAGGCGCGGGCGAACCTCCAACCCGAAGGAAGCCGTACGTGACCACCGGGGCCGCCCCCGCTCGCGCTGCGGGGGCCCATGGGCCGGACGTATCGTGGGAGAGGCGCCACCCCAGCATCGATGCGTGACCTTCGGTGTGAGGAGGAGGCGAAGCCCCGTGAGGCGTTCGGTCCTCGCGCTCGCCATGACGAGCGCTCTCTCGGTCGCCACCGTCGTTCCGGCCACCGCATCGGCCGAGACGGTCCCGGCCACCCACAACATGAACTGCGGTGCGGTGGAGAAGGACAGACCACCTGGCACCGGCACCAGCCGCTTCGGGTTCGACATCCTGTTCCCCTCCATCGCGGTGGCGTGCCTGATCAACGAGGAGCGCGCCAGGCGCGGGCTTCCACAGGTCGAATGGCAGGACGCCCTCGTGCAGGCGGCGCAGAAACACGCGCGGGCCGCCGTGAACATCAAGTGGTGGGGGCCCGGCAAGGACTCGCACACCAATCCGCAGACCGGTTCGAAGCCGGTCGACCGGATCCGGTCGGAGGGCTACTGCGCCCACGGGCGGTCGTGGCGGGTCAACGAGGTCACCTACAACGGGTGGGGTTCCGGCCATGGAACGCCTCGGGCGGCGGTGAACTGGTGGGTCAATGTGAGCAAATGGGGCCACCGGGAGATCGTTCTGGACCCGAACCTGCGTGACATAGGCGCCGCGGCGCGCGGCGGGGCGGCCGATCCGGCGGGGGCCGGGTTCAGCGACGCGGGCACGTTCGTCGTGACCTTCGGGGTCTGCGCCTAGGGCGTGTTGCGAAAGTGGCGTCGTCCGCCCGGGGGGCGGGGCCGGGGGCGTGTGCGCCGGCGGCGGAAACGCCCGAGGGCGGCACCCCCTGGGAGAAGGGGTGCCGCCCTCGGTCAAGGACGGTGATCAACCAGAGGTCGATCAGAAGTCCATGTCACCGCCCGGCATGCCGCCCGGAGCGCCGGCAGCGGCCTTCTCCGGCTTGTCGGCGATGACGGCCTCGGTGGTGAGGAACAGCGCCGCGATGGAGGCCGCGTTCTGCAGAGCGGAACGGGTCACCTTCGCGGGGTCGAGGATGCCCTCGGCGATCATGTCGACGTACTCGCCGGTCGCGGCGTTCAGGCCGTGGCCGATCGGAAGGTTGCGCACCTTCTCGACGACGACGCCGCCCTCGAGGCCACCGTTGACGGCGATCTGCTTCAGCGGGGCCTCCAGCGCCAGCTTCACCGCGGCGGCACCGGTCGCCTCGTCACCCTCGAGCTCCAGCTTCTCGAAGACCGAGGAGGCCTGCAGCAGGGCCACGCCACCACCGGCGACGATGCCCTCCTCGACGGCGGCCTTGGCGTTGCGCACCGCGTCCTCGATGCGGTGCTTGCGCTCCTTGAGCTCGACCTCGGTGGCGGCACCGGCCTTGATGACGGCCACGCCGCCGGCCAGCTTCGCCAGACGCTCCTGGAGCTTCTCGCGGTCGTAGTCCGAGTCGGAGTTCTCGATCTCGGCGCGGATCTGGTTGACGCGACCGGCAACCTGGTCGCTGTCACCGGCACCGTCGACGATCGTGGTCTCGTCCTTGGTGATGACGACCTTGCGGGCGCGGCCCAGCAGGTCCAGGCCGGCGTTCTCGAGCTTGAGGCCGACCTCCTCGGAGATGACCTGGCCACCGGTGAGGATGGCGATGTCGTTCAGCATGGCCTTGCGGCGGTCGCCGAAGCCCGGGGCCTTGACGGCGACGGACTTGAAGGTGCCGCGGATCTTGTTGACGACCAGGGTCGACAGGGCCTCGCCCTCGACGTCCTCGGCGATGATCAGCAGCGGCTTGCCGGACTGCATGACCTTCTCCAGCAGCGGAAGGAGGTCCTTCACGTTGCTGACCTTGGAGTTGACGATGAGGATGTACGGGTCGTCGAGCGACGCCTCCATACGCTCCATGTCGGTGGCGAAGTACGCCGAGATGTAGCCCTTGTCGAAGCGCATACCCTCGGTGAGCTCCAGCTCCAGACCGAAGGTCTGGGACTCCTCGACGGTGATGACGCCTTCCTTGCCGACCTTGTCCATGGCCTCGGCGATGAGCTCACCGATCTGGGTGTCGGCGGCGGAGATGGAGGCCGTGGAAGCGATCTGCTCCTTGGTCTCGACATCCTTCGCCTGCTCCAGCAGCGCGCCGGAGACGGCCTCGACGGCCTTCTCGATGCCGCGCTTCAGGGCCATCGGGTTCGCACCGGCGGCGACGTTGCGCAGACCCTCGCGGACGAGCGCCTGGGCGAGGACGGTCGCGGTGGTCGTACCGTCACCGGCGACGTCGTCCGTCTTCTTGGCGACTTCCTTGACCAGCTCGGCGCCGATCTTCTCGTACGGGTCCTCGAGCTCGATCTCCTTGGCGATGGAGACACCGTCGTTGGTGATCGTGGGGGCGCCCCACTTCTTCTCGAGGACGACGTTGCGACCCTTGGGGCCCAGGGTCACCTTGACGGCGTCGGCGAGCTGGTTCATGCCGCGCTCGAGGCCGCGCCGTGCCTCCTCGTCGAACGCGATGATCTTGGCCATGTGAAGTGGTCCTCCCGGACGGGGTGGAAACGCAAACGGACCGTGCTGGTGCCCGCGACGGACGGCCTGCGCGCCCAGTGGTTCCTTGCCCCACTCGGCCTGCGGACCTCACCGACCCGATCCAAGTTCTGTCACTCTCACCTTCAGAGTGCTAACGCCAATGATTAGCACTCGACCCTGGAGAGTGCAAGGCCGCTCCACGGGAGCGTCGCCGGGAGGATGGCGGTCGGGCGGCGGGAGGGCGCGAGCGGCGCCCGCGGATCGGCCCCCTCCGGGGGCCGTCCCGGGCATGCGCGAGGGGCCCGCATCCCTCCTCGGATACGGGCCCCTCGACGCTGCTGAAGTCGATGGTCGATCGAACGCGCGGCTCTCAGCCGGCGGCGAGCTTGACCATGTCCGCCTGCGGACCCTTCTGGCCCTGCGAGATCTCGAACTCGACCCGCTGACCTTCTTCAAGGGTGCGGTAGCCGTCCATCTGGATCGCGCTGTAGTGGACGAAAACATCCGCACCACCGTCGACCGCGATGAAGCCGTACCCCTTCTCCGCGTTGAACCACTTGACGGTGCCCTGAGCCATGCCTAACTCCCCTATTACTGGCCCTTGCACAGGACCGCACTTCGCGGACCCGGGTCAGACCTCACCCACTGACAGTTCCCCTATGCCCAGGGGGCATGGGGAGACCCCATGAGCGTGCGCCGGAACGCGTCGACCGCCGCTGAATGTATCTGCCCAACTGCCGTCTGCAACAGGTCAATCGGACGAGAATTCCGAGCACGAGTGAACGGAAAAGGTGGCCGAATTCGGCGGAACCCCGGGCAAGTCGGGCCGGGCAAAGCGCGCATATGGCGCAAAATGCAGGGGTACTTTGACTGCATCTTGTCGCGCCGGGCTGCATTTTCATATGCACGTGACATGGGCTGCGGCGGGGACTTCCCCAACTCTACCGCGCTCAACCATGCAGAATTGCCCCCTCCGCTTCTCTCGCGGAGGGGGCAATCGTGGTGACTCTGCGTGTCCGCAGGGGCTGCGGCGGGACGGTTCAGCAGCCGCCGGCCACGGCGGGAATGATCGAGACGCCCGCACCGTCCGGCGTGGCGGTACCCAGACCGTCCTCGAAGCGCACGTCGTCGTCGTTGACGTACACGTTCACGAACCGGCGCAGCTTGCCCTGGTCGTCCAGGACGCGGGCGGCGATGCCCGGGTGGTTCTTCTCCAGGGACTCGATGACCTCGGAGAGGGTCGAGCCCTCCGCCGGGACCTCGGCCCGACCGCCGGTGTAGGTGCGGAGGATGGTGGGGATGCGGACATTGACGCTCATGCGAGGCCAGCCTCTCGGAAAGAGTCCAGGTTGGGGCTGATGACCGCGGACATGCCCGTGGTGGGGGCCACCGCGTCAAGGGTCTTGAGGCCGTCACCGGTGTTGACGACGACCGTGGTGAGGGCGGGGTCGATGACGCCGGCCTCGATCAGCTTCTTCGCGACTCCGAGGGTCGTCCCGCCGGCGGTCTCCGTGAAGATGCCCTCCGTGCGCGCCAGCAGCTTGATCGCGTCCACGATCTGCTCGTCGGTCACGTCCTCGACGGCACCGCCGGTGCGGCGGCAGATGTCCAGGACGTACGGGCCGTCCGCCGGGTTGCCGATGGCGAGCGACTTGGCGATGGTGCTGGGCTTCTGCGGGCGCACCACCTCGTGCCCGGCCTTGAAGGCCACCGACACCGGCGAGCAGCCCTCGGCCTGGGCACCGAAGATCTTGTACGGCTTGTCCTCCACGAGGCCCAGCTTGATCAGCTCCTGCAGACCCTTGTCGATCTTGGTGAGCTGGGAGCCGGAAGCGATGGGGATGACGATCTGGTCGGGCAGCCGCCAGCCGAGCTGCTCGCAGATCTCGTACGCCAGCGTCTTGGAGCCCTCGGCGTAGTACGGCCGCAGGTTGACGTTGACGAATCCCCAGCCTTCGCCCAGCGGGTCGCCGATGAGTTCGGAGCAGAAGCGGTTCACGTCGTCGTAGTTGCCCTCGATGCCGACGAGCTCGCCGCCGTACACCGCGGCCATGACGACCTTGCCCTGCTCCAGGTCGTGCGGGATGAACACGCAGGAGCGGAAACCGGCCCGGGCGGCGGCGGCGCCGACCGCGCCGGCCAGGTTGCCGGTGGAGGAGCAGGACAGGGTGGTGAAGCCGAAGGCGCGGGCGGCCTCGATGGCCTGGGCGACGACACGGTCCTTGAAGGAGTGCGTCGGGTTGCCGGAGTCGTCCTTGACGAAGAGCTTGCCCGGCTCGACGCCCAGTTCACGGGCGAGGTTGTCGGCCTGGACGAGCTGGGTCCAGCCGGGGTTCAGGTTCGGCTTGTCGGCCACGTCGGCCGGGACGGGCAGCAGGGGCGCGTACCGCCAGATGTTGGCGGGGCCGGCCTCGATCCGCTTGCGCAGGGCCTCGGCGTCGCCGCTCGGCAGGTCGTAGGCGATCTCGAGCGGCCCGAAACACTCGGCACAGGCGAAAATGGGTCCCAGCGGGAAGCGCTCGCCGCATTCGCGGCAGGAGAGTGCGGACGCAGGCCCGAGGTCGACGGTCGTGGGGCTGTCGGTGGCAACAGTCTGTACAGCCATGGAGGCGAGGCCCTTTCTCCTCATCTTCCTCACGACGCATTTCGCCGCGAGACGGATTTGGCACCTTCCCTAGCCGGGGCCTCGCGTGCTGAGACGTGCGAGTGCCGACTGGAGGGTTGCCGGGGCTTCAACGGGCCGTGTCCCTCTGCCCCTCTGGATGAGCGGTATTCGATTGTTCGCGGCAGGACCCCCGACATGCGACGGTCATCCGCGTTGTTCAAGACTGTAACCGAACCCCCGGACGGTTGAGACGGTCGTCCGATCCGCGAGATGGAGATCACGTGCTGGAAGAGGTGGAGCGCTGGCTGGACCGGCGGTCCTGGTCCGTGGCGGACCGCCCGCTGGACCGGATCCTCGCCGCCAAGCAGGGCACCACGATCAGCGTGGTGCTCCCCGCGCTGAACGAGGAGGCGACGGTCGGTGACATCGTCGCGGTGATCCGGCGCGAGCTGATGTCACGGGCGGTGCCGCTCGTCGACGAGCTGGTGGTGATCGACTCGGGTTCGACGGACCGCACCGCCGAGGTCGCCGCCGCGGCCGGGGCGAGGGTGGTGGCGCGGGACGCGATCCTGCCGCGCATACCGGCCGTTCCGGGCAAGGGCGAGGTGCTCTGGCGGTCACTGATGGTGACCAGCGGTGACATCATCTGCTTCATCGACGCGGATCTGCGGGACTTCTCGGCCGATTTCGTCAGCGGCGTCGTGGGGCCGATGCTCACCGACCCGCCGGTGCAGTTCGTCAAGGCGATGTACGACCGGCCGCTGACGGTGTCCGGCGAGCCCGCCTCCGGCGGCACCGTCGCGGGTCAGGGAGGCCGGGTGACCGAGCTGGTGGCGCGTCCGCTGCTGAATCTGCACTGGCCGCAGCTGGCCGGGTTCGTCCAGCCGCTGGGCGGGGAGTACGCGGCGCGGCGCTCCCTGCTGGAGCGGCTGCCCTTCCCGGTCGGTTACGGAGTGGAGCTGGGGCTGCTGGTGGACGCGCTGCACACGGTGGGCCTGGACGCGCTGGCCCAGGTGGACGTGGGGGTGCGCAAGCACCGGCACCAGGACGACCGGGCGCTCGGGCGGATGGCGGCGGCGATCTACCGGACGGCACAGCTGCGGCTGTCGAGGGGGCACCTGGTGCGGCCGAGGCTCACCCAGTTCGACCGGGGCGAGGAGGGCTTCGTGCCGCGCACGCACCCGGTGGACACCGAGGAGCGGCCGCCGATGGCCGAAATCGCCGAGTACGCGCAGCGGCGCCGGGTGGCGTGAGCGGCCGTACGTTTGAGCGTTTCCGGTACGGGCTAGGTTCGGCTACATGGCTTCCGAGCAGGGTGCTTCCGAGCACGGTGAAAAGGCCCGGGTCCTCGTCGCCTCGAACCGCGGGCCGGTCAGCTATGTGCCGCACGCGGACGGCACGCTGGACGCCCGGCGGGGCGGTGGCGGACTGGTGTCCGGGCTGTCGGCGATCGGACCGGACGCGGGCGCGCTGTGGGTGTGCGCGGCGCTGACCGACGGCGACCGCGAGGCGGTGCGGCGCGGGGTCGGCGAACCCGGCGTGCTGATGCTCGACATCGACGCGCGCGTGCACGCGGACGCGTACAACGGAGTGGCGAACTCGGTGCTGTGGTTCGTCCACCACATGCTGTACCAGACGCCGCTGGAGCCGGTCTTCGGCTCGGAGTTCCGGCGGCAGTGGGCGGCGTACCGGATCTACAACCGGGCGTTCGCCGAGGCGCTGGCGGCCGAGGCCGCCGACGACGCCGTGGTGCTGGTGCAGGACTATCACCTGGCGCTCGTGCCGGGAATGCTGCGGGAGCTCCGCCCGGACCTGCGGATCGGGCACTTCTCGCACACCCCGTGGGCGCCGCCGGAATACTTCCGGATGCTGCCCGACGACATCGCGGAGGAATTGCTGCTGGGGATGCTCGGCGCGGACCGGCTCGGGTTCCTGACCCGGCGCTGGCTCATGGCGTTCCAGAACTGCTGCGCGGCCGTGCTCGCCCCCTACGACGGGCGGACGAGCTGGCCCAAGGACCAGGAGCCGGCGTTCGAGTACGCCCTGCCGGGCCGGCCGCGCAGGCGGACCCGGCTCGGGGTGCACGGCCTGGGCGCGGACGCCGACTTCCTGCGGGAGCGGTCGCGCCGCTCGGACGTGGAGGACCGGATGGCGGTGCTGCGGGAGCAGGTCGGCGACCGCAGGACGATCATCCGGGTGGACCGTACGGAGCTGTCGAAGAACATCGTGCGGGGCCTGCTGGCGTACGAGACGCTCCTGGAAGAGCGCCCGGAGTGGCGCGAGCGGGTGGTGCACATCGCGTTCGCCTACCCCTCCAGGCAGGACCTCCCGGTGTACCGGGACTACACCGCGGAGGTGTCGCGGGTCTCCGACGCCATCAACGCCCGGTTCGGTACGGAGGACTGGACGCCGGTCCTGCTGCATGTGAAGGACGACTTCGCCCGCTCCCTGGCCGCCTACCGGCTGGCCGACGTGGCACTGGTCAACCCGATCCGGGACGGCATGAACCTGGTCGCCAAGGAGGTTCCGGTCGTCTCCGACGAGGGCTGCGCGCTGGTCCTGTCGCGGGAGGCGGGGGCGTACGCGGAGCTGCACGAGGACGCGGTGACGGTGAACCCGTACGACGTGACGGGTACGGCGCGGGCGCTGCACGAGGCACTGTCCATGCCGCCCGCCGAACGCGCGGAACGCACCAAGCGCCTCGCGGCCGCGGCCACGGCCCTGCCGCCGGAGCGCTGGTTCCTGGACCAGCTGGCGGCCCTGCGGGACGTGTGAACCGCCCGGCCTGTGCGGCGCCCCGGAGGAGCCGAACCGAGCCCTAGAAGGCGGACGCCAGGGCAGCGAGGAAGGCGACGACGGCGGCCGGGCCGGGGAGCAGGAGGTCGGCGCGGTCGGAGAGTTCGGTGACTTCGGCGCTGCCGCTGCACACCAGGAGGCCGGGCCGGCCGTCGGAGCGGAGCTTTTCGACGGCCGCGAAGGCGGGGAGGTCGCCGAGGTCGTCGCCCGCGTAGAGGACGGACTCGGCGCCGGTGGCGCGCAGGTGCTCGCCGAGGGCCATGCCCTTGTCCATGCCGGGCGGGCGCAGTTCCAGGACCATCCGGCCCGGTTCGAGGACGAGGCCGTGCCGGGCGGCCAGGCCGGCGAGGGGCTCCTTGAGGGCCTCGAAGGCGGCCTGGGGGTCCTCGGCGCGGCGGGTGTGGACCGCCACCGCGCGGCCCTTCTCCTCGATCCACGTACCGCGCCAGGCGCCGACGCTCTCCAGGAAGCCGGGCAGCTCCGCGCGGACCGCCGCGACCCCGGGGTGCGGGGCGGCGGCCGTCACGGTGCCGGTGCGGGCGTCCCAGCGCTCGGCGCCGTAGTGCCCGAGGACCACGAGGTGTTCGAGGCCGGGCACCCCGGCGAAGCCGCCGTACCGTACGGCGACGCCGGCCGGGCGGCCGGTGACGACGGCGACCGAGGCGACGCGCGGTGCCAGCGCGGCGAGCGCGGGGACGGTGCCCTCGACGGCCCGGGCCTGCTCGGGGTCGTCGACGATCTCGGCGAGCGTGCCGTCGAAGTCGAGGGCGACGACGGCCTTCTCGGGGCGCGCGAGCAGTGCGGCGAGGCCCTCGCGGCCGGCGGCGGTGGCGGGACGCGGCAAGGAATCGGGGGTGCTGCCCATGCGGGGAACCCTATCCACGCACGGGTGTCCACACACCTGGTCGCGTCACACCCGGGCACACCTTTGGCACCTCGCGGACCTTCGCCGGGGCGTGTTTCGAAAGTCCCGTCCGGCCGGGGCCCGGCCCCGCCCCCCGGGCGGACGACGCCACATTCGAAACACGCCCTAGCGGCGCGCCTCGCGGGAGGCGCGCAGACGGCGGAGGCGGTTGACGGTGACGGGGTCGTGGGCCAGCGCCGCCTCGTCGTCGAGCAGGGCGTTGAGGAGCTGGTAGTAGCGGGTCGGGGAGAGGGCGAGCTGCTCCCTGATCGCGCGTTCCTTGGCGCCGGGGCCCGGCCAGGAGCGCCGTTCCACGGCGAGGACGGCGCGGTCCCGGTCGGTCAGCTCGCGCCCGGCGGCGGGCTCGGGGTCGGTGGCGGACTCGGGGTCAGTGGCGGACTCGGGGTCGGCGGTCATATCAGCAACATAATGCCGGGCCGGCCGGGGAGGGTCACTCCTCCTCGGCCTCCGCGGTCCGGGCGTCCCGCGCTATCTCCTCCAGGACGCTCTCGGGGCTGCCGTCGGGCTCGACCGCCCGGCCGATGTTCCGCTTGACGCTCTCGCTGACCCTGGCCCAGGACATCTCGCCGACCGGGTAGAGCTCCGAGGTGGGCAGGGCCTCCAGGAAGGCCTTGAGGTCCTTGTGCTTGGGGTCGTCCCGCATGGCGCTGGACGCGGTGACGGTCACCGGGAGGATGTCGTACAGGTCGGAGAACTGCAGCACGTTCTTGTCCTGGTACACGAAGTCCAGGAACTTGCCCGTCTCCTCACGGTGGCCGTTCTGCTTGAACGCCATCATCCAGTCGGCGACGCCCATGGCGGCCTTGGCCCTGCCGGTGGTGCCGGGCAGCGGCACCTTGCCGACCTTCACGCCCGCCTTCTCGGCCTTCTCCATCAGGGTCGGGTGGCCGTTGAGCATGCCGACCTCACCCTTGGCGAAGGCGTCGAAGGCCTGCTGGCGGTCGAGCTTGCCGGGGGCCACCGGGCCGGTCAGTCCCTCTCCGACCAGGTCCTCCTTGAGCCACTTGAAGGTGGCGACGTTCTCGGTGGAGTCGATCTCGTAGGACGTGTTGGTGGCGTCTCGGTAGCCGCCGCCACCGCTCAGCAGCCACATCATGGTCTCGGCCTGGGACTCCTCGGAGCCGAGGGGCAGTGCGAAGGGGTACTTCACCCCGTCTGCCTTGAGAGCCTTGGCGGCCTTCTGGATGTCGTCCCAGTTCTGCGGCGGCTTCACGCCCGCCTTGTCGAACAGCTCCTCGTTGTAGAAGAGGAGCCGGGTGCTGGCGGCGAACGGCATGCCGTACTGCACCCGCTTGACCTCGCCGGCCTCGCTCAGCAGCGGCAGGAAGTTGGCCTGGGTGGGCACCGACAGCAGGTCGTCGACCTTGTAGAGCTTGTCGGCGTCGGCGAAGTCGGCGTACGCGCCGATCTGCGCGAGGTCGGGCGCCTCGTCCCGCTTCACCATCTCGGCGACCTCGCGGTCGACGTCCTTCCAGGACAGGACCTGGACGTCGACCTTGATGCCGGGGTGGGTGGACTCGAACTCACGGGCAAGGCCGTCCCAGTACTTCTGGGACGAGTTGGCCTCGCTGTTGCCGTAGTCCGCCGCGACCAGTTTCAGGGTCACGTCCCCGGACTCGCCGGTCGATCCGCAGCCGGCCAGCGGAGCGGCCATGCTCAGTGCGGCCACCGCCGCGATCAATGACTTGTAGCGGCGCTGCACAGCTGTTTCCCACCCTTTGCTCTTCGTTGAGCTGCGATTCTCCCTCATGGCGAGCCATGAGGTCTACACCACTCTGGGTATCGCTCCGACCACGTGTCTGCTAGACCGGCAGGGACCTGTACGCGTACGACGCCGTAGGAGCCGCCTCGCATGTCCCGTACCGCAGCAGAGATAGCCACTCAGCCGAGCAGCTGGCGTCGCGCCGCCGAGGCGGCGGCGTCCTTCGAGGGCATGCCCCGGCCGGGCGAGCGGGTCGCCGTCACCGGGTGCGGCACGTCGTGGTTCATGGCGATCGCGTACGCCGCGCTGCGCGAGGCGGCGGGACAGGGCGAGACCGACGCGTTCCCCTCGTCGGAGTTCCCGTCGGGCCGTTCGTACGACCGGGTCGTCGCGATCACCCGATCGGGTACGACGACCGAGGTGCTGGCCCTGCTGGGCGCGGTGCGCGGCAGGGTGCCGACGCTGGCGCTGACGGCGGACCCGAAGACGCCGGTCATGAAGGCGGCGGACGCGGTGGCGGTGCTGGACTGGGCGGACGAGGAGTCGGTCGTCCAGACCCGGTTCGCGACGACGGCCCTGGCGTTCCTGCGGGCGGGTCTGGGCGATCTCTCGGCGCTCGGGGTCAAGCCGGTCACGCAGGCGGCCGTGGACGCCGAACTCGCCGTGACCGAACCGCTGCCCGAGGCGGTGACGGCCGCCGAGCAGTGGACGTTCCTGGGCCGCGGCTGGACCTACGGGCTGGCGCTGGAGGCCGGGCTGAAGATGAGGGAGGCGGCGGGCGCGTGGACGGAGGCGTACCCCGCGATGGAGTACCGGCACGGGCCGATCGCGATCACCGGTCCGGGCCGGGTCGCCTGGGTCTTCGGCCCGCTGCCGGAGGGGCTCGCGGCGGACGTGGCCCGGGTCGGCGGCACCCTGCACGCGCACGCCACGGCGGACCCCATGGCGGACCTGGTCCGCGCGCAGCGGCTCGCGGTCGCGCTCGCGGAGGCCGCGGGCCACGACCCGGACCGGCCGCGGAACCTCACCAGGAGCGTCATCCTTTCCCCCTGATCACCGCTGGCCCGGGATTTGTATGGCTTCACAACAATCCCGGAAGTGGACTAGACCTTTCATGGGTGCACCAGCCACACTGTCTCCCGTGAGACACGTCATCGCCCTGGATGTGGGCGGCACCGGGATGAAAGCCGCCCTGGTCGGAGCGGACGGCACCCTGTTGCACGAGGCGCGCCGCGCGACCGGACGGGAGCGCGGCCCGGACGCCGTCGTGGAGTCGATCCTCGACTTCGCGGCCGAGCTGCGCGCCCACGGCCGGGAGCGGTACGGCGAGAACGCGGCGGCCGCCGGCGTCGCCGTGCCCGGGATCGTCGACGCCGCGGCGGGCGTCGCCGTGTACGCCTCCAACCTGGGCTGGCGCGACGTGCCGATGCGGGCCCTCCTCAGCGAGCGGCTGGCCGGCGTGCCCGTGGCGCTCGGGCACGACGTGCGCACCGGCGGGCTCGCCGAGGGGCGGGCCGGCGCCGGGAAGGACTCCTCGCGCTTCCTGTTCGTGGCGCTCGGCACCGGAATCGCCGGAGCCATCGGCATCGCCGGCGGTATCGAGGCCGGTGCCCACGGGTACGCGGGGGAGATAGGGCACATCGTGGTCCGCCCCGGCGGGCCCGCCTGCGGCTGCGGACAGCGCGGCTGCCTGGAGACCCTCGCCTCCGCGGCCGCGGTGAGCCGGGCGTGGGCCGCGGCGAGCGGCGACCCGGACGCGGACGCGGCGGACTGCGCCGAGGCCGTCGCGTCGGGCGACCCCGCCGCCGTGCAGGTGTGGCAGGAGGCCGTCGACGCGCTCGCCGACGGGCTGGTCACCGCGATCACCCTGCTGGACCCCCGCACGCTCATCATCGGTGGCGGCCTCGCCGAGGCGGGGGAAACGTTGTTCACACCCCTCAGGGCCGCGGTCGGGGAACGGGTGACGTTCCAGAGACTGCCCGCCATCGTGCCGGCGGCCCTCGGGGACACCGCCGGATGCCTGGGCGCGGGCCTCCTCGCATGGGACCTACTCACCAATTCGGAGGTAACCGCCTGATGGCCGATCACAAGGTTCTCGCCGGCGCCCACGTGGTGCTGCCGACCGGGATCGTGGACAGCGGGCGGGTGATCGTCGAGCACGGGAAGATCGCCGGCGTGGGTCCGGCCGACGCGCCGGCGGCTCCGGGCGGCGCCCCGGCCCTGGACCTGTCCGGGCACTGGGTCGTGCCGGGCTTCGTCGACATGCACAACCACGGCGGCGGCGGCGCCTCCTTCACCTCCGGCACGATCGACGAGGTCCTGCACGGCGTCCACACCCACCGGCTGCACGGCACCACCACGGTCGTCGCCTCCACCGTCACCGGCGACATGCACTTCCTGGCGCAGCGGGCGGGCGAACTGTCGGAACTGGCCGAGCAGGGCGACATCGCCGGCATCCACTTCGAGGGGCCCTTCATCTCGCCGTGCCGCAAGGGCGCCCACAGCGAGGAACTGCTGCGGGACCCCGACCCCGCCGAGGTGCGCAAGCTGATCGACGCCGCGCGCGGCCGGGCCAAGATGGTCACCCTCGCCACCGAACTGCCCGGCGGCATCGACTCCGTACGGCTGCTCGCCGAACACGGGGTGATCGCCGCGATCGGACACACCGACGCCACCTACGAGCAGACCGTCGAGGCCATCGACGCGGGCGCGACCGTGGCGACGCACCTCTACAACGCGATGCCCGCGCTCGGACACCGCGCGCCCGGCCCGATCGCCGCGCTGCTGGAGGACGAGCGGATCACCGTCGAGCTGATCAACGACGGCACGCATCTGCACCCCGCCGCGCTGGAGCTGGCCTTCCACCGGGCGGGCGCCGACCGGGTCGCGTTCATCACGGACGCGATGGACGCGGCCGGCTTCGGCGACGGCGTCTACCACCTCGGACCGCTGGAGGTGGAGGTGCGCGACGGCGTCGCCCGGCTGGTCGAGGGCGGTTCGATCGCGGGCTCCACGCTCACCCTGGACACCGCCTTCCGGCGGGCGGCGACCATCGACCGGCTGCCCGTCGAGGCCATCGTGCGGGCGCTGTCCGCCAACCCGGCGAAACTGCTCGGGCTGTACGACAAGGTCGGCTCCCTGGAGGCCGGGAAGAACGCCGACCTGGTCGTCCTGGACAGCGAATTCACCCTCAAGGGTGTGATGAGGCAGGGCGAATGGGTGATTGAGCCTCAACAGGGCTGAGTGTTCCACTCATTCCTGCATGCTGTTCGGCCGCGTTCGGCCCTCGGGGCTGGGCCAACCGCCTTCCGTTTGGCATGATCAGGGCCCGGAAGCAGGCTGGTCACGTCTCGGGGGTGCGCAGGGTGATCTTGACGGTCACGCTCAACACCGCGCTCGACATCACCTATCGGGTGCCCTCGCTGACCCCGCACGCCTCGCACCGCGTCACCGACGTCGCCGAACGCCCGGGCGGCAAGGGCCTGAACGTGTCACGGGTCCTGGCCGCGCTCGGCCACGAGACGGTGGTCACGGGCTTCGCCGGCGGCCCCACCGGCGACGTCCTGCGCACCCTGCTCGCCCCGCTGCCCGTGCGCGACGCGCTCGTCCCGATCGACGGCACCACTCGCCGCACGATCGCGGTCGTCGACGACACGACCGGCGACACCACCCAGATCAACGAACCCGGCCCCACCGTGTCCCCGGCCGAGTGGTCGGCGCTGCTCACGACGTACCGCTCACTGCTCGCCGACGCCGACGCGGTCGCCCTGTGCGGCAGCCTGCCCCCCGGCATCCACGTCGGCGCGTACGCGGACCTGATCCGCCTCGCCCGCGGCGCGGGCGTGCCCGTACTGCTGGACACCAGCGGCGAACCACTGCGCCGGGGCATCGCGGCCCGCCCGGATCTGGCCAAACCCAACGCCGACGAGCTGGCCAGGCTGACCGGTGCCCGCGAGCCGCTGCGCGCCACCCGCGACGCCCGGCGGCGCGGCGCCCACTCCGTCGTCGCCTCGCTCGGCGCGGACGGGCTCCTCGCCGTCACCCCCGAAGGCACCTGGCACGCTGCCCCGCCCACCGCGGTGAAGGGCAACCCGACCGGCGCGGGCGACTCGGCCGTGGCCGGCCTCCTGGACGGACTCGTCACGGAGCTGCCCTGGCCGGACCGCCTCACGCGCGCGGTGGCCCTCTCCGCTGCCACCGTCCGGGCGACCGCGGCGGGCGAGTTCGACCTGACGACCTACCAGGAGCTGCTGCCCCGGGTGACAGTGACGGAGCACGCCACGGCCGCTTGATCGGAGGTACCACGGATGCCCCTCGTCCCCACCGGCGAGCTGATCCATCGGGCCAGGTCCGCCGAGGGCGCCGTCGCCGCGTTCAACGTCATCACGCTGGAGCACGCCAAGGCCATCGCCGCCGGCGCCGAGCGGGCCGGGGCTCCCGCCATCCTCCAGATCTCCGAGAACGCCGTGAAGTTCCACGGCGGGGACCTCTCCGCGATCGCGGCCGCCACCTCGGCCGTCGCCCGCGCCTCCACCGTCCCCCTCGCCCTCCACCTCGACCACGTCGTCTCCACCGACCTGCTGCGCGCGGCGCACACCGAAGGCTTCAGCTCGGTCATGTTCGACGCGTCGAAGCTGCCCTACGGCGACAACGTCAAGGCGACCGCGGACGCCGTCCGCTGGGGGCACAAGCGGGGCATGTGGGTCGAAGCCGAGCTCGGCGAGGTCGGCGGAAAGAACGGGGAGCCCCCGCCGGACGCCCACACCCCGGGCGTCCGCACCGACCCGGCGGAGGCCGCGGCCTACGTCGAGGACACCGGCGTCGACGCGCTCGCCGTCGCGGTCGGCTCCACCCACGCCATGACCGAGCGCACCGCGACCCTGGACCACGCCCTGATCACCGCCCTGCGCGACGCGGTCGGCGTTCCCCTGGTCCTGCACGGCTCCTCGGGCGTCCCGGACCACGAACTGCGTGCCGCGGTCACCGCCGGCATGACCAAAATCAACATCGGTACGGCCCTGAACACGGCCTACACAGCCGCGATCCGCGGCTTCCTGGCCGACGACGTCACGACGGTCGACCCCCGGAAATACCTCGTCCCGGCTCGCGAGGCGATGACCGGGACGGTGGCACGGTTCCTGACGGTGGTGGGCGGCGCGCACCCCTAGGGCGCTTCTTTCACGTGCCCTAGTCGCTGGTGTGCTGGCCCTTCTTCAGCCACACCTGGTCCAGGTACGCCTCGCACTGGTCACCGGGCTCGCACGACATCTTCATCGTGTTCTTGCCCTTCTTGAGCTCGGCGTAGGAGTACGTGTAGGTCCAGCCCTTCTCCCAGTCGCCTTCCTTGGCGTGGGCGAAGTTCTTCATCCGGATCTCGCGGGACTGCCCGCCGTTGACGGAGAGCGACGCCTTCCCGTCCTTGCCCGGCACGGTGTACTGGATGAACAGCGTGTACTGGCCGTCCTCCGGGACGTCGACCGTCCAGCTGGCGGAGCCACCGACACCGTTGAACATCACATAGGCGCCGTTGATGCCCTGGGCGCCCTTGATCTGCGTGCCCAGCGCCGCCGGGCCGCCCAGCTGGAGCGTCGCCGCGTCCTGCTTCGGCAACTCGCCCGGCTCCGGGGAGGGGTTGTCCGAGGGCTTCTGGGAGGGGGACTCCTGGACCTGGGACGCCGGGGCCGAGGGCTGCGGCTGGGCGCCGTTCTTGTCGCCCTCGCCGTTGTTCGTGAGCAACGCCACGGTGATACCCGTCACCACGACCGCCACGACGGCGATCGCGCCGATCAGCAGACCCTTGGTGTTCGGGCCGCCGCCGCGTCCGCCGCGCTGCGGCGTGACGGGCACCGGGCGGGTGGCCTGGGCTCCGCCCGGCAAGGTCTCGGGGGCCGCGTACTGCGGGTTCGGCTGGGCGTACTGCTGCTGCGGGACCTGGCCGTACTGGCGCTCGCCGACGGCCCTGACCTGGTTGTACGACGTCCTGGGCACACCCGGCTGGGCGGCCGGACCCGGGTAGCCGTAGCCGCCCTGGCGCGGCGGCTGAGCCCCTGACGCCTGCCCGTCCGCGTACAGGTAGCCGAACGGATCGTCGTCCTCGGGCGTGCTCGCGCCGTTGTTACCGGCAGCCATCCCTGGTCACTCCTCATCCCTGCTCGTCAGTCGTCACCGACCCGGCGAGCCTACCCCGAACGGACCAGCCGACCGGGCGGGCAGGGTCAACCGGCCCGGCGGTGCACCTTGGCGCGGGACCGCTTCTCGATGTACATACGCTGGTCAGCGGAGTTCAGCACTTCCTCGACGGTCATGCCGCACTCGGCCCATCCGATGCCGAAACTCGCCCCGACGCGGACGGCGCGCCCGTCCACCCGGATGGGCGGGATGATCGCGTTGCGCAGACGGACCGCCAGGTCGGCGGCGTCGGCGGCGCCCAGGCCGTCGGCGAGGACCACGAACTCGTCACCGCCGAGCCGGGCCACCGTGTCCCCGTCGCGGACCCCCGCCGTCAGCCGGCGGGCCACCTCGATGAGAACCGCGTCACCCGTGTGGTGACCGAACCGGTCGTTGATCGACTTGAAGCCGTCCAGGTCGCAGAAGAGGACCGCCAGCCCCTTCGTACCGTCGTCCACGTCACTCGACGGCGCGACGGCGTGCACATGGTGGTCGTAGGCCCCGCTGGCCGCGACCACGAAGTCGAAGCCGTCCGTGCGGTAGGCGTGCTCGCCGCGGCCGTCGTCGTAGCTGTACTCGGCGCGGTCCGGTTCATGGCCGCCCCCGGTGGCGGAGCGGGCCGCGTGGGGGCGGCGGCACAGCCTGGAGCTGAGCCGGGCCCGCAGCTCGGCGCTGTTGGGCAGGCCCGTCAGCGCGTCGTGCGAGGCACGGTGGGCCAGCTGCAGCTCGTGCCGCTTGCGCTCCTCGATGTCCTCGACGTGCGTGAGCAGGAAACGCGGCCCGTCGGCGGTGTCGGCCACCACCGAGTTCCGCAGGGACACCCACACATAGGAGCCGTCCCGGCGGCCGAGGCGCAGCTCGGCACGGCCGCCCTCGGCCGAGGTGCGCAGCAGGGTGCCGATGTCCTCGGGGTGGACCAGGTCCGCGAAGGAGTACCGCCGCATCACGGACGCGGGGCGGCCGAGCAGCCGGCACAGCGCGTCGTTGGCACGCAGCAGCCGCCCGTGCTGGTCTCCGCCCATCTCGGCGATCGCCATGCCCGACGGCGCGTACTCGAAGGCCTGGCGGAACGACTCTTCACTGGCCCGGAGGGCCTGCTGCTCGCGCTCCAGACGGACCAGGGCGCGCTGCATGTTTGCTCGCAGCCGGGCGTTGCTGATCGCAATCGCGGCCTGCGAGGCGTACATCTGGAGCGCCTCCTGGCCCCAGGGACCGGGACGGCGGCCGTTGCGCGGCCGGTCGACGGAGATGACCCCCAGGAGCTCACGGCCGCTCCCCGAGGCGTACATCGGGGCGTAGAGCCGGTCCCTGGGGTGCCACTCGTCCTCGAAGCGGGGCTCGGGCCCGTCGGTGTGCCACTGGGGCACGTCGTCCTCGATGAGGACCCAGCCCTCGGTGTGCGGGATGAATCGCAGCTCGCCCCACGCCTCACCCATGCTCAGGCGGCGCTCCCAGGAGGCGCGGGAGCCGACACGGCCGGTGATCAGGGCTTCCGCTGCGGGACTGCCCGCGAAGGCGGCGACGACCAGGTCACCGTCGGGGCGCACGAGATTGACGCAGGCCAGCTCGTACCCGAGGCCCTGTGTGACACCGTCCGCGACGGTCTGCAGGGTGTCGGCCAGGCTCCGGGCCGTGTTGAGGTTGGCGACGACCTGATGCAGCTGCCGCAGGGTCGCAAGACGGACGTACGGCTCCGACTCGGTCTCCATTGCTCGCTCTCCCCGAGACCTCGACAGCAACTCCAGGGTTCTCATCGGCGCTCGTGTTGCACTGTCATCGGCCACTGAATCACAGCGAGCTGTGCCCCAGGTACACAGGGTCAACAATTAAGGCGCTCTGTGACTCAAGTCACAGCAGATGATGTCGGGTCGCACGCATTACGGATGCTTTGCCGATCGCAAATCGACGGTCCATGGTCCTAGGACCCGGCTGGTCCCCTGGTCCGATGCGGGCGGCCGGAGGCCGCGGCTAGCGTTCCGGGTGTGTTGCCGACGACGCGGTCTCCCGCCCCCGCCCCTGCCGTCCCTCATCCTGAGGGGGTGAGCAACGACGACTTCCGTGCCGCCATGTCCCGGCTGGCCGCCGGAGTGGTGCTGGTGACCGCGCAGGAGCCGCCGCTGAGCGCGGACGGCCCGGGCGGCGAGGACGTGGGAATGACGGCCACCGCGTTCATGTCGGTGTCTCTGGAACCGCCGCTCGTGATGGTGAGCCTGCGCAACGGCTCACGGATGGACGACCTGCTGGAGGAGCAGCCGCGGTGGGGCGTCTCGATCCTCGCCGAGAACCAGCGGCACATCGCGGGCCGGTTCGCCATGAAGGGCCGGATCAGCGACCGGCTGCTCTTCGCGGACATCGCCTGCACCCGGGGCGAGGTGAGCGGCGCCCTGCTGGTGAGCGACGCGCTGACGGTCCTGGAGTGCAGGACGGAGGAGCGCGTGGTGGCGGGCGACCACACGCTGGTGATCGGCCGGGTCCTGAACGTCGGCTTCCCCGGCGGCGCCGACGGCCCGCTGCTGTACTTCCGCGGCAGGTACCGCCACCTGAGCTGAGCCCCCGGCCCGGTACGGGCCGGCCGCGGGAGACCCCCGTCCCCCCGCCACCGGCCCACGGCCCCCACCAGGGGCGGCGCCCCCGGCCGCCCACAGGCGCACCACCCACCACACCGCCACCACCGAGCCACCGGCCCAGGGCGACCCGGGCGCGGGGTGGCCCTACCAGTCGCGGCCGGAGCGGCCGCGCTTCGTCTCCGCGCGCTGCTTCTTCTGGCGCAGGCGGCGCTCGTTGATGCCGCGGGGGATCTTCGTGGGGCGGCGCGGCTTCGGCGGCGGGGCCGTCGCCTCGGCGAGCAGGGCCGCGAGCCGTACCGCCGCCGTCTCGCGGTTGCGCCACTGCGAGCGGTGCTCCGACGCACGCACCGTCAGCACCCCACCGACGAGCCGGGACGCGAGGCGCTCCAGCGCCCGCTCCTTCCAGACCCGCGGCAGCGATTCCGTGCGCGCCAGGTCGAAGCGGAGCTCCACCTGCGAGTCACTGGTGTTGACGTGCTGCCCGCCCGGCCCGGAGGATCGCGAGAAACGCCACATGAGCTCGGCCTCCGGAAGGACGACCGAACCGCGGATGGGATAGGGACCGGACATGGCTCCCATGGTCCCGCCCCGGCGGGGTCGCGTCATCCGCTTTTCCGGACCGCGTGTGGAACCAGCCAGTGGCGCACTGCGTTATGTGCAGTGACGCCACGACGTACGAACCGTAAGAACAACGAAGGGGACTTCCCATGGCTGTAAGCCTGTCCAAGGGCGGCAATGTCTCGCTGACCAAGGAGGCACCGGGCCTGACCGCCGTCACCGTGGGCCTCGGCTGGGACGTCCGTACCACCACCGGCACCGACTTCGACCTGGACGCCTCCGCGATCGGCGTCGACGGCGCGGGCAAGGTCGCGTCCGACGCGCACTTCGTCTTCTTCAACAACAAGTCCACGCCGGACCAGACCATCGTCCACACCGGCGACAACCGCACCGGTGAGGGCGGCGGCGACGACGAGCAGATCAACGTCAACCTGGCGGGCCTCCCGGCCAACGTCGAGAAGATCGTCTTCCCGGTCTCGATCTACGACGCGGTCAGCCGCACGCAGAACTTCGGCCAGGTCCGCAACGCCTACATCCGCATCATCAACCAGGCCGGCGGCGCGGAGATCGCCCGCTACGACCTGAGCGAGGACGCGGCCACCGAGACCGCCATGGTCTTCGGCGAGCTGTACCGCCACGGCGCGGAGTGGAAGTTCCGCGCGGTCGGCCAGGGGTACGCCTCGGGCCTGGAGGGCATCGCCCGCGACTTCGGCGTCAACATCTGACGGACGGCACGCGTTCCGACGGGCCCCGGCGACGGACTCCGCGCCGGGGCCCGTCGCGTACCGCGGTTGTCCGGCGGACACCGCCTAGGGTGTCCGCATGATCGTCGAACCGCTGGTGCTCGGCGAGGACAGCGCCCTGCCCGGGCCACTTCTCACCGAACTCACCGAGTTGTACGCGTCGAACCAGGAGTTCCAGCAGCTCAGCGGGGACTTCCCGAACCCGGACGACATCCGTCCCGAGCAGGTCGCCGCCTCGCTCGCCCAGGAGCTGGCGCAGCCGGGCGCCGAGGTGCTGCTGGCGCGCTCGGCCGGGCGGGTGATCGGCATCTCGGTGACGCTGGCGCACCATCCCGACCCGGACGACCCCGACCCGTGGATCGGTCTGCTGATGGTGCACGCGCGCGACCACCGGGCGGGGTTCGGACGCGAGTTGGCGGAGATCGTCGAGAAGCGGTTCCGGGAGTCGGGCCGCACCGGCGTCAAGCTCGCCGTGCTCGACAACAACCCCCGGGCCGTCGCCTTCTGGACGGCGCTCGGGTACGAGGAGATCGACCGGCGCCCGGATCTGCGGGCAGGCCGGGACTGCCTGGTCATGCGGAAGGATCTGTAGGTTTTCCGTCCCCGTAGAGCCAGGTGTCCCACAGCTCGGTCAGGTCCTCGTCCGACTCCTCCTCGACGTACCGGGTGAAGTCGCTCGTCGAGGCGTTGCCGTGCCGGTGCTCGGCGGCCCAGCCGCGGAGGATCGAGAAGAAGGTGTCGTCGCCGACCGCCTGACGGACCTTGTGGAGCACCATCGCGCCCCGGTAGTAGACGGGGTCGCCGGAGATGTCCTCGGCGGTGGGCGGCTCGGCGGGCGGGAAGGCCCAGTTGTCGTCGTCGGCGAAGGCCGCCTCGAAGCTCTCCTGGGCGGGCGTGTCCTTGAAGTCCTCGGCGTACAGCCACTCGGCGTACTGGGCGAAGCTCTCGTTGAGCCACATGTCGCGCCAGGACTCGGGCGAGACGGAGTTGCCGTACCACTGGTGGGCCAGCTCGTGGACGAGCACTCCCTCGGTGAGGGTGTCCTTCGCGAAGAACGGCCTGGTCTGGGTCTCCAGCGCGTACTCCACGTCCACCAGGGGGTCGACGATCGCTCCGGTGGAGGAGAAGGGGTACGGGCCGAAGTTCTCCACCTCCCACGCCAGCAGCTCGGGAATCCGGGCGAGCAGGGCTGGGTTGCCCCGCGAGGCGGTGTGGACGGGCAGCCCGGCCGGTGTGCGGGACGACCTGGTATCGTACCGGCCGATGGCGAGGGTCGCGAGATAGGTCGCCATGGGCTCGGCCGAACGCCAGACGAAGGTGGCGCGGCCGCCGCGTGTGTGATGCTCCTTCAGCTCCCCGTTGGAGACCGCCTGCAGAGCCTCGGGGACGGTGACGGTGAGGCTGTAGGTGGCCTTGTCGCTGGGGTGGTGGTTGCCGGGGAACCAGGTCGTGGAGCCGGTCGGTTCACCGAGCGCGACCGCGCCGTCGGCGGTGCGGATCCAGCCCTCCCTCGACTCGTCGGCGCCGGTGAGGGTGCGCGGGGTGCCCGAGTAGGTGACGACGGTACGGAAGGTGTCGCCCTTCTCGGGGCCCGTGCGGGGGCGCAGGGTCAGTTCCCCGCCGGAGCGGTCGACCGCGGCCGGCTCGCCGTCGACAGTGGCGCCGTCGACGGTCAGCCCGGTCAGGTCGAGGTTGAAGGCGCTGAGGTCCTGGGTGGCGCGGGCGGTGATGTCGGCGGTGCCCTTCAGACGGCCGGTGGACGGCTCGTAGTCCAGGGTGAGGGCGTAGTGCCGGACGTCGTATCCACCGTTGCCGAGCCCGGGGAAGTACGGGTCGCGCAGCCCTGCCGCGCCGGGCTTGCCGTGTACGCCGTCGTCACCGCCGCCACCGCCGCCGGTGCAGCCGGCGGTCAGGGCGGCGGCGAGCAGCAGGGCGGCCGCGGCACGGGCTCGGGCTCCCGCGCGGGCTCGTGCGCGGGCTCGGCTTCGGGTTCCTAAGGGAATCTGCTGGTCCACGCAGCGATCCTAGGAGCTCGAACAGATCAGCGGCCGAGCGACGCGACACCCGCCTGGGCGTACTTCTCGTCGAGGGCACCGCTCGGCGCGCCCGCGACACCGATCCCGGCGATGGGCGCACCGTCGGCCGCGACGGGGACACCGCCGCCGAGGAAGAGCGTGCCGGGGATGTCCTTGAGGTTCGGGGCGGTCTCCAGGCGCTTGACCAGCTCCGAGGTCGGGGCGTTCCAGGAGACGGCGGTGAAGGCCTTGCGCTCGGCCGACTCGTAGGACTGCGGGCCGGCGCCGTCGCCGCGGAGGGTGACGAGCGTGTTGCCGTTGCGGTCGACCACCGCGACCGTGACGCGCTGGTTCTCCTTCTCGGCGGCCTTCAGTGCCGCCTGGGCGGCCTCGGTGGCGGCGTCGGCGGTGAGGTGCGTGGTGGTGCGCAGGTGGTGGTCGGAGGCGTTGACGCTCGCGGCGGGCGCGGCGGCGGGGGCGGTGGCCGGGGCGGCGTTCGCCGAGAGGGCGCCGAAGGTGCCGGCGGACAGCGCGGCGGCGGCCACGGCACCGGTCAGGATGCGGGCACGCGTCGACATCTTCTTGCCGTGCTTCATGGGCGGATCTCCTCGGGAGGATCGGGTCGGGCTGGCTTGACGTCTCGATCCTGGGGCCGCCACCGGGGGTGCGGGGTCAGCCGATCGGTTGATGCCGCCGCGCGCGGGCGGGGTGAGGATGGAAGCGGAATTCCGGTACGAGGAGTGATGTGCGAGGAGTGATGGACGTGGAGCGGGACCCCGACGCCCCCTGGCTGGCCCGGGTGATGCACGCCGCGTTCTTCGCCCTGCTCGGCGCGTCCCTGGTGCGGTTCCTGCTGCGGCACCCGTGGCTGGACCTCGGCCCGTGGGTCGTGGCCCTGTCGGTGACCCTCGCCGTGCTGTACGTGGTGGCGACACCGCGCATGCACCGGCTGGTGTGGCTGTTCGCGGTCGTCGCGGTGTGGATGGTGCTGGTGGTGCTGGCGCCGAGCTTCGCCTGGTGCGCGGTGCCGCTGTTCTACACCGGGCTGCGGACCCTGCCGTCGCGTGCCGCGCTGGTCCTGGTCGCGCTGCTCACGGTGTTCGTCGTGGCCGCCCAGCTGAAGCTGGCGGACGGCGGCATCGACCCCAACCTGCTGGTCGCCCCACCGGCGGTGGCGGCCATCGCGACCGCCGTGTTCGTCCACGCGCAGCGGCAGGCGGACCGGCTGGCCGCCACGCAGCGGCGCGAGGGCGTCCTCGCCGAGCGGCAGCGGCTCTCCATGGAGATCCACGACACCCTGGCGCAGGGCCTGTCCAGCCAGCAGATGCTGCTGCAGGCCGCGGACCGGACCTGGGACAGCGAGCCGGACACGGCCCGCCGCCACGTCCGCACCGCCGAGTCGATCGCCGAGCACAGCCTCGCTGAGGCCCGCCGCTTCGTCCACGACCTGGCCCCCGCCGACCTGGCCGGGGGCGGCGGACTGGAGGACGCGCTCGCCTCGCTCGCCGCCCGCGAGTCGGCCGGCTTCCGGGTCGACGGCACACCGGTCGCCCTGCCCGACCGGGTCCGCTCGGCGCTGCTGCGGATCGCCCAGGGCGCCCTGGCCAATGTGCGCGAACACGCGGACGCGACGTCCGCCGCGCTCACCCTGACGTACCTCGGCGACCAGGTCGTCCTCGACATCGCGGACGACGGCCGCGGCTTCCGGCCCGGTGCGGCACCTGGCGGCACCCGCGCCGGGCGCGGCGTCCGGGGCCACGGGCTGCCCGCGATCCGGGCGCGCGCCGAGCAGCTCGGCGGCACGCTCACCGTCGAGTCCGCACCCGGCGAGGGCACCGTGCTGTCCGTCTCGATCCCCCTGGAGAGCCCATGACGGTCCGGATCCTGCTCTGCGACGACCACGCCGTCGTACGTGCCGGGCTGCTCGCCCTGCTGGGCAGCGAACCCGACATCGAGGTCGTCGGGGAGGCCGGCGGCGGCGGGGAGGCGGTCGCCATGGCCGCCAAGCTGACCCCCGACGTGGTGCTGATGGATCTTCAGCTCGGTCCGGGCATCGACGGCGTGGAGGCCACCCGCCGTGTCGCCGCGATGCCGGGCGTCCATGTCCTGGTCCTCACGACGTACGACACGGACGCCGACATCACCCGGGCCGTCGCGGCGGGCGCCACCGGCTACCTGCTGAAGGCCGAACGCCCCGAGGAACTCTTCGCCGCCATCCGCGCGGCCGCCCGGGGTCGCACCGCGCTGTCCGCCCCGGTCGCCCTGCGCGTCCTGGACCGCAAACGCGGCACGGCCGGCCCGTCGCTCACCGACCGCGAGCGGGACATCCTCGCCCAGCTCGCCCACGGCCTGGGCAACCGGGAGATCGCCCGCGCGCTGTTCATCAGCGAGGCGACCGTCAAGACCCACCTGGGCCGGATCTACGCCAAGCTGGGCGTCGAGACGCGTGCGGGCGCGGTGGCGGTGGCCAAGGAGCGGCGGCTGCTGACCTGAGGCAGCCGCCCGAGCACCGAAGGGCACGGCACCTTCCGGTGCGGCGCCCTCCGGTACGGCACGTTCCGGGGCGGGATCAGTAAAGCCCCTTGTAGCGCTGCCAGCCCGTTCCGATCTTCACGGTGGACCGGAACGACCCGGTGCCGTTGCCGTAGTTGCGGAGCAGGTCACCGGCCGCGTTGCGACTGATGAGGTCCGGGATGCGGTCCTTGTTGAGGTCGCCCACGCCGACGAAGGCGTTGCGGCCGGAGGCCCAGTTGCTGCCCAGGACCAGCTTGCGCGGCTTGAGACGGCCCGTGCCCGTGCCGTCGTAACGCCACAGCGAGTTGGCGCCGTCGACCGCGAGGACGTCGGCGATGCCGTCGCCGGTCATGTCACCGGCGCCGAAGACGGCTCGGTAGCCCTTCCACCCGGCACCGATCCTGCCCCTGGCCTTCAGGCCGCCCCAGCCGTTGTGCTCGTACAGGTAGAGGTCGCCGGTGGTGGCCTGGCGGCCCACCAGGTCGGGGTTGCCGTCGCCGGTCAGGTCCCCGGGGGACATCAGGATGTTGAACTGGCTCCAGCCGGTGCCGAGGACGGTCTCCTCCCAGAGCTCCTGGCCCTCGGCGGTGCAGTTGCCCCGGAGGGCGACGAGCCGGCCACTGGCCCGGCGGGCGATCACGTCGTTGCACCGGTCCCCGACGATGTCACCGAACGGCACCACGTGGTTGATGTCGCTGTACATGAAGCCGGTCGGCGTCCGCAGGCCCCCGCTGCCGTTGCCGTAGTGGAAGGACAGCGCGTTCTCCGCCTTGTCGAGCGTGACCAGTTCCCCGAGGCCGTCCGTCGGGCTGGAGAAGTCCCGCCACGGCGAGAGTGCCCCGGTCAGCCTGAAGGCCCCCTCCCGGACGAGGGGCGCGCCGTGCCCGTCGGCCGGGGTCGCCGTCAGCGTCCAGCGGTAGGCGCCGGAGAGGAGCAGCCGGCCGCCGTCGCCCCTGCCGTCCCAGGCGGGCTGGAGCACACCGCGCGTCTCCGCGCCGCTCATCGTGCGCACGGTCTTGCCGGTGGCCTGTTCCTTGACGGTCAGGGTCCAGGCGGACGCGGGCTTCGACAGCGTGCCGCCGACGAGCGTGCCGTTCTGGTCGCCGCCGGGGTTGAAGCCGATCGTGTCGTCCGCGGTCACGTCGTTCAGGGCCAGGGGCTGGGTGGGCACCCCCATGGGCACGACGTGGACGCGCTGTTGGTCGTCGGCGTACGCGGCATGCCCGCCGAACCGGTCCACCGTCCAGCGCACGTGCCGCTGCGAGGCACCGCTGCCCGCCGGAAGGTCGCCCACGGTGCGGCTGACCGCCGTGCCCGTGGTCACCGCCGTCCCGATCAGCTTGCCCGCCGCCTTGTCGTGCGTGACGACGAAACCGTCGCCGAGCAGGGCCTCCCCGGACGGGACCGGCACGGACTTCTTCGCCGTGCGGTCGTAGACGCCCGCCGCGCCCGACTCACAGGTCCAGTACATCCAGCGGCCGGTGTTCTGCAGCTCGGAGGGGACGCAGCCGGAGCCGGTGTCGACGGTCTCCACCGTCTTCTTCGAGGCGAGGTCCAGCGCGGTGACGGTGCCGGGCGTGCCGGCGGCCACGGGCGTCCACAGCTTGCCGTCCCAGACCGCGGCCGCGCCCGGGGCACGCTCCAGGACCTGGATGCCGTTGACGTTGTAGACCCGCTGGCTGGCGGGAGCCGTGTGGATGATGTGCCCGCCCGAGACGTCGGTCACGGCGCCGTACTCGGGGACCCGGAAAGAGGTGACGCCGTGGGGCTTGCCGCGCACCGTGATGTAGCCCGCGTCACCCGCCCGCACCTCGCGCACGAACGCGCCCTCGCCGCTGCCGGTCAGCGCGCAGGCCGACGGGTCGGCCTGGGTGCATGCCGCCACTTCCGCGTCGCCGAGCGTGTCGCGCTCCCCATAGGTGACCGGGCCGCTCGTGGACAGGGTGCGGAGGTAGTCGTACCGACGGCCGGCCTGGGTCTTGTCCGTGACGGCCAGCCGGCCGTGGGTGAGCGCCAGGCCCTCGACGGGCGCGGGCACCTCAGGGAGCACCTTGACCGTGCTGACGACGGGCTTCCCGTCCGCGTCCGCGGCGATGCGCCGGATGCCCCAGTCCGCCGGGCCGCTGCCACCGATCGCGACGGCCGTGCCGCCGGGGCCGGACGACAGCCCGTGGGCCGCACGCGGCAGGAGTGTGGTCGCCGTTCCCCCGGTGAGCGGCATCGCCTTGACGACGGGCCAGTCTTGACCGGCGGCCCGGAAGACCAGCCAGTCACCCACCACTGCCATGCCGTGGCCGGCAAGTGCCCCGGCCTGTCCGGGGTCGACCACGGCCGCCGGGGCGGACAGGTCGGTGCGCGACGCGACGGCGACCTCGTACCCCGGGGAGAGGCTGTACATCACGAGGTGCCGCGGCGACAGCACCGCGTACTGGTAGTGGTCCGGGACAGGGGCCGTGGTGCCCTCGACCAGACCCGTCTCCGCGTCGACCAGGAACATCCGGCGCCGGTCCGCGAGCGTGCCGATGAAGACGATCGTCCCGCCGTCGGCGGCGATCGGGGCGCCCAGCCGCCCGCCCTCGGGCACGCCGCCGACCGTGAGATCGCGGAGGGTGCCGTCGTCCCGGGGCGAGAGCAGATGGAGGACGTTCGAGGTGGTGGAGTCGGGGTTGGTCACCTGCTTGTACGCGACGACCGTCGAGTCGTACGTACGCAGATACGTCATGCTCTCGGGAACCGTGACCGTGCGGACCGTGCCCGCGGCGGCGTCCCGCAGCTCCACGGTGCGGCCCTTCACATGCGCGAGGACGTCGCTCCCGGTGGGCTGGACGGTCACGCCGGTGTCGGGCGCGGCGACCGGGAACGTCCGGCCGTCCGCGTACCGGGTCCACTGGCGGCCGACGAGGCCCTCCTCCCTGTGGAACACGCCCTGCTGCCCGGCGCCGTCCCCCATCGTGGAGCCCTCGGCGAACTGCAGGTCGGCGATCCGGGGGGTGGTCCGCAGAGTCGCCGGAACCACCGCCTCCTGCCCGGCCGGATCGTCGGCCGCGAACGCCGGGCCGGCCAGCGGCACCAGACCGCCGGCCAGCGACATGGCCAGCACGGCCGAGGCGCAGGCGCGCGTGAGCGCATGACGTTGCAAAGGATCCTCCCCCAGGGCCGGCGCCAGACCCCCCGGTCATCGCCCGTCACCCGTACAAGTGCGCGGATCATAGCAACGAGCGGACGGCTCGGTTCCCCCGTAATCCCACTCCGGTACCGGGCGGTCCTCCCCCGCGCGGCGGAGGAGGACCGCCGTACGGAACGAGGCGGCACCACCCCGGCCCGCGACACGCTGTCGCCATGACGACGACAGCCGCCCCTCCCCGCCCGATCACCCCACTCCCGCTCACCCGCCTCGCGCCCTCCCCCGTGGTGGCCCGCCGCGCCGCCCACGCCCTCGCGCTGTGCGCCGTCCCGTCCGGGCTGTGGCGGCTCGCCATGGCCGCCGGCATCCCCGTCGGCTACAGCGAGCAGGTCCTGCGCGACGTGTACGGCATCCCCGGCTGGGGCGTCGCGTACGTCGTCGGACTCGCCCTCCTCCAGGAAGCCGCCGCCCTACTGCCCCTGCTCCTGGTCTCCGATCGCATCCGACTCCCCCGCCCCCGCGCCGTCGCCGCGGCCGCCACGACCCTGGCCGCCCTGATCACCCTGTTCTGCGCCGGCCAGGTGGCGCTCGCCTTCTTCGTCGAGCCCGACCCCCGCATGACCGCCACCGGACACCTGGTGGTGAACCTCTGCTACGCCCCGCTCCTGGCCACCGGCCCCCTCCTCGCGGTCGTCGCCCGCTCCTACCGGCGGCGGCACCTGCCCACCACCCGGGCATGACACCATCGACCCCGTGCTCGACATCGGCTACTCCCTCTCCCGCCGTTTCCCCGACCCTCCGCAGACCGACTACCGCCACGCGGACGTCCACTCCCTGCGCCACGACCTCTTCTGCGGCGACGTGTACCTCGCGGACACCAAAGCCGACCGCGAAGTGTCCACAGCCTGGGGATGGGTCCCGGTGCTGGACTTCGCCTGGGCCCTGTGCGACATCGTCGAGCGGATCGACCGCGACCCCCGCGGCAGCCGCGCCGCCCAGCCGCAGTACGCCGAACTGGACTTCACCGAGTCCACCGACCGGATGCTCTTCGAGCGCCGGTTCGGCTGGGTCGACGTCGAGGCCGACTGGATGCCCGGCGACGAACCACCGCTCACCTTCAGCCACACCGCCCTGCGCCGCGAGGCCCGCGACTTCCTGCACGACCTGATCGCCGACCTCACCGACATGCACGAAGGCCTCGCCGACAACCCGGTGATCTGGGACCTCCAGGCCCGCTTCCCCCGCATCCCCTGAGGCCTCCCTCCCGACGCTCCCGGGCGGAGTGACGCACGCCACGGACAACGGCCCACCGCCGATGTCACAACGCGCACCCCTCGACCGGTCTCCTCTTCGAGACCGCATCACCGAGGCACCGCACAGGCCCCCGCCCGGGCCACCGCCCAGAGGAGAGACGTCATGCCCCACCGCATCCCCGTCACCGTCATCGGCGGCGGCTTCGCCGGACTCACCGCGGCCATCAGCGCCGCCGAGGCCGGCGCCCGAGTCACCCTCCACGAAGCCCACCACACCCTCGGCGGCCGGGCCCGCACCGCCGAAGGCCCCTACCTCACCAACGAAGGCCCCCACGCCCTCTACTTCCGCGGCCCCCACTGGACCTGGCTCGGCCTGCGCGACCTGCTCGGCCCCATGGCACCCCTCCCGCCCGCCGAAGCCGCCCGCCTCCGCTTCCACCGCGGCGGAACACTGCGCCGCACCCCGCCGCTCGGCATGCTCCGCCTCACCCGCCGACGGGCCGAACAGGCCCCCGTCGACACCGACTTCCTCACCTGGGCCACCACCCAGGCCGGCCCCGACGCCGCCCTCGCCGCCGCCCACTACAGCGCGGTCGCCCTCTTCCACCACGACCCCGGCTCGCTGTCCGCCCGGTTCGTCCAGGAGCGGCTGCGCCGGGCCGCCGCACTGCCGCCCGAGGCCCACTACCCCCGCGGCGGCTGGGGCCAGGTCATCGACCGCATGATCGAACGCGCCTGGAACCTCGGCGTACGCATCGAGACCGCCTCCCGCGTCGACACACTCCCCACCGACGGCCCCGTCATCGTCGCCACCTCCCTCGACGCCGCCCGCCGCCTCCTCGGCGACCCCGCCCTCACCTGGGACAGCGGCCGCACCGCTCTTCTCGACCTCGCGCTACGCACCCGCAAGGGCGACCCGTTCGCCATCTCCGACCTCGACGAACCCGCCTGGCTTGAACGGTTCACCGCCCAGGACCCGTCCCTCGCACCGGCCGGACAGCAACTGCTCCAGGGCCAGTTCCCCATCGCCCCGCACGCCTCCAAGGCCGACGGCATCGCCCACGCCGAACGCCTTCTCGACAAGGGCTTCCCCGACTGGCGCGACCGCGCCGTCTGGCGCCGCGAAGCCCTCGCCACCGGCCGTACGGGAGCCGTGGACCACCCCGGCAGCACCTGGCGCGACAGGCCCGCCATCGACCGCGGCGACGGCGTCTACCTCGTCGGCGACCAGGTCGCCGCCCCCGGCGTACTCGCCGAAGTGTCCTTCAACAGCGCCGTCGAAGCGGTCTCCCTCGCCATCAAGGCCACCCGCACCAAGCCCCTTGACCTCAAGCGCGCTTGAGGCTGAAGGCTGTTCCGCGACACCCCACGAGAGGAGCAGCCGCCATGCACGCCATCCGCCTCCACAGCTTCGGGCCCGCCGAGAACCTGCTGTACGAGGAGACCACCGACCCCACCCCCGCCCCCGGCCAGGTCCGCATCGCCGTCACCGCGGCCGGTGTGCACCTCCTCGACACCGCCCTCCGCGAAGGCCGGACCGGCCCCTTCCCCGCCCCCGCCGAACTGCCCACCATCCCCGGCCGCGAGGTCGCCGGAACCGTGGACCGGCTCGGCGAGGGCGCCGACCCGGCCTGGCTGGGCAAGCGCGTCGTCGCCCACCTCGGCATGGCCCCCGGCGGCTACGCCGAACTCGCCGTCACCGACGCCACCAGGCTGCACGAGATCCCCGACGGCCTCGGCGACGCCGAAGCCGTCGCCATGATCGGCACCGGCCGCACCACCATGGGCATCCTGCAGTTCACCGAACTCGGCCCCGACTCCGTCGCCGTCGTCCCCGCCGCCGCCGGCGGAATCGGCACCCTCCTCGTCCAGTACGCCAAGAACGCCGGCGCCACCGTCATCGGCCTCGCCGGCGGCCCCGGCAAGGTCGCCCGCGTCCTGGCCAACGGCGCCGACCTCGCCGTCGACTACACCCTTCCCGACTGGCCCGCCCAGGTCCGCGCCCACCTCGGGGACCGGCACGCCACCGTCGTCTTCGACTCCGTCGGCGGCGCCACCGGACGCGCCGCCGTCGACCTCCTCGGCAAGGGCGGACAGCACATCGTCTTCGGCTGGTCCGGCGAAGGCCTCCACGACGGCAGCCCGCTGACCTTCACCGACGAGGAACTCGCCGAACGCGGCATCACCTCCGAGGGCGTCCTCGGCCCCGCCATGCTCCAGAAGGCCGGCGGAGACGTACGCAACCTGGAACTCCGCGCCCTCGCCGAGGCCGCCACCGGCCGCCTCCACCCCGCCGTCCAGCGCTTCCCCCTCGCCGAGGCCGCGACCGCCCACCGCGCCCTCGAAACCAGGGCCACCATGGGCAAAGTCGTCCTCGTCCCCTGAGAGCGAGGCCGGGTCAGGTCCCTACGACCCCAGCTCCGCCAGCGCCCCGTCGGTCAGCCGGTACACCGTCCACTCGTCCTGCGGCCGCGCGCCCAGCGACTCGTAGAACGCGATCGACGGGGCGTTCCAGTCCAGCACGGACCACTCCAGCCGCTCGTACCCCCGCGCCACACAGATCCGTGCCAGCTCCGTCAGCAGCGCCTTTCCGTGGCCACCGCCCCGCGCCTCCGGACGCACGTACAAATCCTCCAGATAGATCCCGTGCACCCCGCGCCACGTCGAGAAGTTCAGGAACCACAGCGCGAAGCCGACCGCCTCGCCGTCGTCCGACTCCGCGATGTGCGCGAACGCCGCGGGCCGTTCGCCGAAGAGCGCCTCCCGCAACTGCTCCTCGGTGGCCTTCGCCTCGTCCGGAGCCTTCTCGTAGGCGGCGAGCTCACGGACCATCGCGTGAATGACAGGGACATCATCAATTACAGCGGTACGAATCATGACCGCAGCCTGACCGGTCCCCGCCCTACCGCGCCAGCAATATCCGCGCTACGGACACCCGCTCGCCCACCAGCACGCTCTCCCCGTCCTCCACGTCCCACAGGGCGTCCTGAAGCACCCGGCTCAGCGTCCACGCCCTCGCCCGCTCCCGGTCCAGCCCCAGCACCTCCGTCAGCAGGTCGAACCGCCACAGCACCTCCGCCGGATCGAACCGGTTGCACAGCGCCGGCAGCAGCTCGAACCCCGGATCGCCCGCCAGCGGCTTCGGATCGATCACCAGCCACGGCTCCCGCTCCGCCGCCAGCACGTTGTCGAAGTGCAGGTCCCAGTGCAGCAACCGGTCCCCCGGCTCCCCCACCACCTCCCGCACCGCCACCGCGCAGTCCCGCACCAGCCGCCGGTCCTCCTCGCGCGCCAGCTCCCCCAGCGCCTCCAGCACGTCCGCCAGCATCTCCGCCGCGATGTCGCCCAGCGTCCGCATCCCGGCCGGCGCCTCCACCGCCACCAGCCGCGCCATCAGCCCGGCCAGGATCCGCGTGGCCTCGCGCGCGTCCTCCACCACCGACAGATGCCGGCCCTCGTCGAGCCGCTCCAGCAGCAGCGCCCCCGTCCCGGGATCCTCCGCCAGCAGCCGCACCGCACCCGCGCCGTCCCAGGCCCGCAGCGCCGCCGCCTCCCCCTCGGTCTCCTCGTCCGGCAACCGCAGCTTCAACGCCGCCGACGATCCGTCCGCCGCCACCGACACCGGCACCACCAGCGAGGCCGCCCCGCTCATCACCGGGCCCGTCCTGCGCAGCCCCCACTCCTCCAGGAAGCGCTCCACCAGCCCCGGCAACGCCTCGACGAACGCCCGCCCGGCCTCACCGCCGAACTCCACCTGCGACTCGGCCAGCGCGGCCGGAACCTCGATCACACGCACCCCATCCAGTAACGTCCCGGCACACGCCCCCCACCCCACCGGCGCAACCGAGGACCCACATGAACACCGTCAACGGCGGCATATCGTTCTGGTACGCACAGGAAGGCACCCCCGCACCGCGGGAACCCCTCCCCGGCGACACCACGGCCGACGTCTGCATCGTCGGCGGCGGATACACCGGCCTGTGGACCGCGTACTACCTCAAAAAAGCCGTTCCCTTCCTCAATATCACCATCCTCGAAGCGAAGTTCTGCGGATACGGCGCCTCCGGACGCAACGGCGGCTGGCTCTACAACGGCATCGCGGGCCGCGACCGCTACGCCAAGGCCCACGGCCACGACGCGGCCGTCCGCCTCCAGCAGGCCATGAACGACACCGTCGGCGAAATCGTCAAGATCGCCGCCGAGGAGAACATCGACGCCGACATCCACCGGGGCGGCGTCCTGGAAGTCGCCCACACCCCCGCCCAACTCGCCCGCCTCAAGGCCTTCCACACCGTCGAAGTCGCCTTCGGCCAGACCGACCGCGAACTCCTCGGCGCCCGCGAAACCGCCGACCGCATACGCGTCACCGGCGCCGTCGGCTCGACCTGGACCCCCCATGGCGCCCGCATCCACCCCGTCAAGCTCGTCAAGGGCCTCGCCGCCACCGTCGAAGCCCTCGGCGTCACCATCCACGAGTCCACACCCGTCACGGAGATCAAGCCCAAGCACGCGGTCACCCCGTACGGCACCGTCCGCGCTCCCTACATCCTGCGCTGCACCGAAGGGTTCACCGCGACCATCAAGGGCCAGAAGCGCACCTGGCTCCCCATGAACTCCTCGATGATCGCCACCGAGCCGCTCCCCGCCGCCCTCTGGGACGAGATCGGCTGGAACGGCCGCGAAACCCTCGGCGACATGGCCCACGCCTACATGTACGCCCAGCGCACCGCCGACGACCGCATCGCCCTCGGCGGCCGCGGCATCCCCTACCGCTACGGCTCGAAGACGGACAACGACGGCCGCACCCAGCCCGCCACCATCGACGCCCTGCGCGACATACTCGTCCGCTTCTTCCCCGTCCTCGCCGGCACCCCCGTCGCTCACGCCTGGTCCGGCGTCCTCGGCGTCCCCCGGGACTGGTGCGCCGGCGTCACCCTCGACCGCTCCACGGGCCTCGGCTGGGCCGGCGGCTACGTCGGCTCCGGCGTCGCCACCGCCAACCTCGCCGGCCGCACCCTGCGCGACCTGATCCAGCAGGACTCCGGTCAGTCCGGCCCCACCGACCTGACCACCCTGCCCTGGGTCGACCACAAGGTCCGCAAATGGGAACCGGAGCCCCTCCGCTGGCTCGGCGTCCACGGCATGTACGCCGCCTACCGCACCGCCGACCGCCGCGAGTCGACCACCCACAGCGCCGGCACGGACCGCATCGCCGTCCTCGCCGACCGCGTCTCCGGTCGCCACTGACCCACCGGCCGCGCCCCGTACGAAGGCCCCGGACGCATCCGTCCGGGGCCTCTTGCCGCAACAGCCCCCACGCCCCCTATACTTACGCTCCGTAACCCCCTCGCTGCTCACGGTGGGAGGCCCATGCAGATCTCCATCACGGTGCGGGACGGTCGCGGCCCCACCGCGCCTTCCGGACCTGCTGCCCCCACCGCGCCCACCGGGCCCGAAGCCCGGCCGGCCGTCGAACCGTCCGCGCCCGGACGCTGACGGCCGCTCCCGTGACCACACCGCGTCGCACCGGTGACCTCACGGGCCCCGCGGCACGCGCGGTGGTCGTCGGCACCAGCCGCCACACCGGCGCATCCGGACTCCCCGGGCTGCCCAGTGTCGAGGCCACCGCCCAGGACCTCGCCCGCGCGCTCCACGAGGTCTGCGGCATGGACCCGTCGCACATCGCCCTGATCGTCGACCCCGCGGACGACGGCGTCGTACTGGAAGCCGTCGAGGAGGCCGTGGCCCGGGCCCGCGGCCTGGTGCTCTTCGTGTACATCGGGCACGGTCTGCTCGGTCCCCAGGACCAGCTGTACCTCGCCACCGGGGCCAGCACCTCGACCGGCGTCGCCCGCTCCGTCTCCTACCGGTCCGTCAAGGACACGCTCAGCGACAGCGGTGGCCGCACCGCCGTCATCCTGGACTGCTGCTTCTCGGGCCGCGCCGACGTCGCCTCCCGGACCCCCGTCCGCGACCCGTTCGTCTCCGCCAGGCCCGACGGCAGCTTCCTGCTGACCTCCGCGTCCAACTTCGCGGTCTCCTTCGCCCCGGAGGGCGAGCGGCACACCCTCTTCACCGGGAAGCTGATCAACCTGCTCCACCGAGGCGACCCGGCCGCACCGGCATGGCTGACCCTGGACGCGGCGTACGCGCACCTGGACCGTCAGTTCCAGCACGGGCCGGTCCGCCCGCACCGGAGGAGCGAGGACCGCGCCGGCGAACTCGTCCTGGCCGCCAACCGCGCCTATCCCACGGCCGCCGCGCCCCGGGACGACCTCCCCGCTCATCCGGCCGACGACAGCACCTGCCCGTACCCCGGCATGGAGCCGTTCCGGACCGAGGACCACGCACGGTTCTTCGGCCGCGAAGCCCTCGTCCGTGAACTGCTGACCGCGGTGACGCAGCGCGCCGAGCGCCCACCGATCGTCCTCGTCGGCGCCTCGGGCACAGGAAAGTCATCCATCCTCCGGGCAGGGCTGCTGGCCGGACTGGAACGCCGGTACGAGCAGGATCCCGCCACGCCCTGGCCCGCGCTCCTCCTCACCTCTCCGGGCCCGCACCCCCTGCGAGCCCTCGCGGCGCTCTGGGCGGAGGCGTCCGGCATGCCACGCGCCGAGGCCGAACGGCAACTCGCCGACGGCAGACTGCCGGACGGCGGCTGCAGGCTGCTGATCGTCGACCAGTTCGAGGAGATCTTCACCAGCTGCCAGGACCCCGAGGAGCGCGCCCGCTTCGTCCGGGCACTGTGCGCGGAACCCGGCGAGGACGGCACTCGTGTCGTACTCGGCCTGCGCGCCGACCACTACGGCAGCTGCCTCGCACACCCCGAACTCGTCCGGGCCCTCGACACAGGGCTGCTCAACGTGCCGCCCATGGACGAGACCGGCCTGCGCGCGGCGATCGAACGCCCCGCGCACGACGCCGGACTGCGACTGGAGGACCGGCTCGCCGACGTGCTGCTGCGAGACACCAGGGAAGGCGGTGGTCGCGACCTCGGCTCCGCGCTGCCCTTCCTCGCCCACGCGCTCCGCGAGACCTGGGTCCGTCGCCGAGGTGCGGTACTGACCCTCGCCGGATACGCCGCCACCGGCGGGATCTGGGAATCCGTGGCCCACACGGCGGAGACCATCCACGAGGAGCTCACCGAACCCGGCCGACAGACGCTCCGGGAACTCCTGCTGAACCTGGTCGGCCTCGCCGGCATCGGTGACGAACCGGTACGCCGCCGAGTCGCACTCGACGAACTGCAAGGCGGCCGGACCGAAAGCCGACGGCAGCGCACCGGCCTCGTCCTCGACCGGCTGGCACGCGCCCGCCTGGTCACCGTCGACCGCGACAGCGCCCAGATCTCCCACGAGGCGCTGCTGCGCGCCTGGCCCCGACTGCGCCGCTGGATCGACGAGGACCGGGCGGCACTGGTCATGCGCCGACAGCTCGCCGAGGCCGCCGACGCCTGGCAGAGAGCCGAACGGAACGACGAGTACTGCTATCGCGGCAGCCGGCTGGCCGCCGTCCTCGACTGGCTGCGCAAGGAACGGCACGCGCAGCTGCTCCGCCCCCTCGACCGTGCCTTCATCGACGCGAGTCGTGCCGTGGAGAGCGCGGAACGGGAACGGGAGCGGCTCCGCGCCCACCAACTGGAGCAGTTGCTCGCACAGGAGCGGCGTCAGACGCGCCGGCTCCGGCAGTTGGCGGGGGCACTCGCGGGGGTCCTGTGCCTGGCGCTGATCGCCGCGGGGATCGCCGTCCAGCAGCGTTCGAACGCCAGGGCCAGCAGCGAAACCGCGCTGAACCGCCAACTCCAGGCGGCGGCCCGCTCGAACATCGCCACGGACCCGAAGTCGGCGCTGCTGCTCGCCGTTGCCGCGTACAGGGACGACCCCACGCCGCAGAGCCGGGCGACCCTGATGGACGTCCTCTCCGGGACCCAGTACACCGGCTCCATCGAGGGCAGCGACACCGTCGACGGACTGGCCTACAGCGACGACGGCCGGACGCTCGTCGTGGGCGACGAGGACGGCACCGCCGCGTTGTGGGACGTCTCCGGCGCCGACCAGCCACGCAAGCGGGCCGACGCCGCCGCCGAGCAGTCCCTCCTGCCGGGTGATCCCGCGCTCTGGATCGGTGACGGCCGGTCCCTCCTCCTCGCCGGCGGCGGCGTGCCCTACCGCGTCGGCCGGTTCGCCCTCGGTGGCCGGGCCCCGGCATCGCTGGGCCGCCCTCTCATCCCGGCGGCCAGGCTGATGGAACAGGCGGAGTTCAGCCCGGACGGGCGGATGCTGGCCACCTCCGCCGACAAGACCACCCTGTGGTCGGTGGATCCGGGGCGCGGCGCCGTCCGCGCACGGGCGACCCTGCCCCAGCGGCAGAGCAACGTCAGGGCCATCGCCTTCTCGCCGCGAGCCGACCTACTCACTCTGGGCTGGCAGGACGGGACGGTGGAGCTGTGGGACATCAGCGCCCCGGGCCGCCCCCGGGCCCTCGGCGCACTGGACGGGACGGGCGGCGCGCCGCGAGCCGCCGTCTTCAGCGAGGACGGACGCACCCTGGCCGTCTCCTCCAGCGACGCTCAGGTCCGGCTGTGGGACGTCTCCAGGCCGGCCGCCGCCCGCCGCACCGCGGTGATCAGTGGACACGGCGGATCCACCGAAGCGCTCGCGTTCAGCCGCGACGGCCGCCGGCTGGCGATCGGCAGCACGGACCACGGCGCGACGCTGTGGGACGTCTCCGGTGGAGTGCCCGTCCGTTCGGCCGTCTTCACCGGACACGACACCACCGTCTCGGCCCTGGCCTTCTCGCCCGACGGCCGCACCCTCGCCAGCGGCGACACCGACGGCTCCGTCTTCTTCTGGTCGCTCACGGACCGCCTGACGCCCACACTCGCCGCCCGGCCCGTCGCGCCGGCCATCCCGCCGTACGACCGCCAGCTGCAACTGGTCACGCCGTACGCCTTCTCCCCCGACGGCCGGCTCCTCGCCGTGGCCACGACGGAACGCGAGCTGAGCCTGATCCCGCTGACCGGCCCCTCCGCGGGACGGGCGGCGGCAGTCGTCGGTGTCGAGGCGCCCGCCCGTCTCAGGGGCGGACGGCAGGTGTTCTCGGCGGACGGCAGCCGCCTCGCCGTCGAGGGGCCGAGCGGCACGGTGGCCGTCTGGAACGTGGCCGACCCCGCCCGGCCCGCCCTGGCGTTCCGGCAGCGGCTCGCCACCTCGGGCACCGGCGTCGACATGGCGTTCTCGCCAAGGGGTGATCTGCTCGCGGTCGGCGCCGACCACAAGGCGACCCTGTGGAACATCGCCCGCCCCGGGGGCCCCGAGCGACTCGGCGTCGTCGAGACCCGGACCGACCGCCCGAGCGTTCTGTTCGATCCCCGGGCGCGGACTCTCGTGGTCAACAGCACGCTGTACGACATCACCGATCGAAGGGCCCCCGAGCGGCTGCCGGACCTGCCCGATCCCGATGACAAGAGCATCACCCTGACGGCCCTGCCCGTGACGTTCTCGCCGGACGGCCGGACCCTGGTGTTCTCGGGGCTCGACGGAGGCCTCCTCTTCGACGTCGCCGACCGGAAGCACCCCCGCTTCCTGAGCAGACTCGACAACGGCATCGATCTGGGGCGCTACTCGTTCAGCAAGGACGGACGGCTGCTCGCGGGCAACGGCCCCGGAGCCCAGGTCCTCCTCTGGGACCTGACCGACCGGGCGGCACCGCACGAACTCGCCGCGATCACCCTGGACGACGAGGTGGAGGACCTCGCGGTCTCGCCGGACGCCACCGTCCTGACCACGTACGACGAATCGGACATCGCGAGCCACTGGCGCATCGCCGCGCTGGGCACGACCCTGCGCGATCCCGTCTCCCGCGCCTGCCGCATCGCCGGGGCGAACCCGACGGTAGCGCAGTGGAGGGCCATCGCCCCGGGCGTGCCCTGGCGGCGCGTCTGCCCCGGCCTTCCTCCCGCGCCGTCGCGCTGACGAGGAGGGCCGGACATGCACGTGTCCCGGACCTGAGCGGTCCGGGACACGGTCTGCCGGAGCCCCCTGTCGGGTTCGAACCGACGACCCCCGCTTTACAAGAGCGGTGCTCTGGCCAGCTGAGCTAAGGAGGCACTGCGGACGAGTGTAACCGGACACCGCCGCCTCCCGGTCGAAAATTTCCCGGTCCGGGAACTGCTGACATATCGCCCGCCGCCAGGTAGCGTCACGGGAAGTTCACTCACGTGGACTAGACCGATTCCATTCCTTTACTCGGATCGTCCGGCACGTTCCTGCCGGTGAAGGGACCGCATCACCATGGCTTCTGTCACCTTTGACAAGGCGACCCGGATCTACCCGGGCGGCACCAAGCCCGCCGTCGACCAGCTCGAGATCGAGATCGCGGACGGCGAATTCCTCGTTCTCGTCGGCCCGTCCGGCTGCGGAAAGTCGACCTCCCTGCGCATGCTCGCCGGCCTGGAGGACGTCAACGGCGGTGCCATCCGTATCGGTGACCGCGACGTCACGCACCTGCCGCCGAAGGACCGGGACATCGCCATGGTGTTCCAGAACTACGCGCTGTACCCGCACATGACCGTCGCCGACAACATGGGCTTCGCCCTCAAGATCGCCGGCGTGAACAAGGCGGAGATCCGCAAGAAGGTCGAGGAGGCCGCGAAGATCCTCGACCTCACCGAGTACCTCGACCGCAAGCCCAAGGCGCTCTCCGGCGGTCAGCGCCAGCGCGTCGCCATGGGCCGGGCCATCGTGCGTGAACCGCAGGTGTTCCTCATGGACGAGCCGCTGTCGAACCTGGACGCCAAGCTGCGCGTGTCGACGCGTACGCAGATCGCCTCGCTCCAGCGGCGCCTCGGGATCACGACGGTGTACGTCACGCACGACCAGGTCGAGGCCCTCACCATGGGTGACCGGGTCGCGGTCCTCAAGGACGGTCTGCTGCAGCAGGTGGACAGCCCGCGCAACATGTACGACCGCCCGGCGAACCTCTTCGTCGCCGGCTTCATCGGCTCCCCGGCCATGAACCTGGTCGAGGTTCCGATCACCGACGGTGGTGTGAGGTTCGGCAACAGCGTCGTCCCGGTGTCGCGCGAGGCGCTGGCGGCCGCCGCCAACCGTGGTGACACGACCGTCACGGTCGGTGTCCGCCCCGAGCACTTCGACGTCTCCGGATCCGAGAGCCACGCGGGTCTGCCCGTGTCCGTCAATGTCGTCGAGGAGCTCGGCGCCGACGGGTACGTCTACGGTTCCGCGCGCGTGGGCGGGGAGGACAAGGACCTGGTCGTCCGCGTCGGCGGCCGGTCGATCCCGGCGAAGGGTTCCACGCTGCACGTCGTCCCGCGTCCGGACGAGATCCACGTGTTCTCGACCTCGACGGGCGAGCGCCTCAGCGACTGACGCACCCGACGGCGAGAGCCGTCAACGCGCCTGGACGGCCCCGCACTTCGGTGCGGGGCCGTCCGCGTGCGCGGCGGGCCCAGTGATCATGGATGTCGACAAATACCCCGGCGTAACGGGCAATTCGGACCCTGTTCGTCAACGGTCAATTCGAAAAGGAGCATCGAACCATCCCCCGGAGGGGTGACTAAATGTCTCCAAATCATCACTGACCGCTACGCTCACCTCGTGACCCACACAGCACGCCGCATCGGCCGCACTCTCGCTCTCGTCCTGCCCGTCGTCCTGGTGCTCTCCGGAACTCTCGCGGTCACCAGTGTCCCGTGGGCGGGCAGCTCCGGGACGCAGATGCTCACCGCGTCCTCGGAGAACGTCTCCGTCCGGGCCAAGTCGCGCGCCCCGCAGGATATTCTGCGCGACCGCCTGCTCGCAGAGCTTCAGGAGAAGAACCCGGGCGTCGCCCTGACGGGCCTCCAGAAGACCGTCGAGGAGAACCCCTCGCTCGCCAAGTACTGCATGTCGATCGCGCGCGATCTGGGACGCGCCGCGGTCAAGAAGTACGGCCCCGCGCAGGCCCAGTCCTACTCCCGTCCCGTCTGCGACACCTCCTTCGCCTCCGGTGTCGCGCACGAGAGCTGAGCGGCGCTGATCGCATCGCTCCCTGCCGGGGTGCGCCTATCGTGCCGGTATGCACACCTCTCCGACGCAGGCCGTGGTCCTGGCGGGCGGCCAGGGCTCGCGACTGCGCCCGTACACCGATGACCGCCCCAAGCCGATGGTCGAGATCCCGGGAACCGGGACCCCGATCATCGGCCATCAGCTTTCCTGGCTGGCCGCGGAGGGGGTCACGGACGCCGTCGTCTCCTGCGGCCATCTCGCCCAGGTCCTGACCGACTGGCTGGCGACCGCCGAACTGCCGTTGCGCATCACGACCGTTGTCGAGGACGAGCCGCTGGGCCGGGGTGGCGGGCTGAAGTACGCCGCCACGCATCTGCCGGCCCCGGACGAGCCGTGGTACGCGACCAATGGCGACATCTGGACACGCTTCTCGCTGCGTGAGATGGCCGCGTTCCACACCGAGCGGGACGCCACCGCCACGCTGGCGCTGGCCCGTCCCCGTATCCCCTGGGGCGCCGTGGAGACGGACGCCTTCGGTCACATCACCGACTTCATCGAGTCGCCGCCGTCGCCGTATCTGATCAACGCCGGCGTGTACGTCTTCTCCCCGGCCTTCACGGCGCTTCTGCCGGACGTGGGCGACCACGAGCGCACCACGTTCCCCCGTCTCGCCCGTGAGCGGCGGCTGGCGGGCTTCCCGCTGCCGCAGGGGGCGTACTGGAGGGCCATCGACACGGCGAAGGACCTCAAGGAGGCCGCCAAGGAGCTGGCGGCGCGATCCGGCGCCGCATAGGCCCCCGCTCGCCGCGGAAGGCCCCGCTCGCCCATAGGCCCCCACTCGCCGCGGAAGGCCCCGCTCGCCCATAGGCCCCCACTCGCCGCGGAAGGCCCCGCTCGCCCATAGGCCCCCGCTCGCCGTGGAAGGCCCCGCTCAGGCCCTGTGCGGCGGGCCTCGACGGCACTGCGAAAGGGCGGTCACCGTCGATACGGTGACCGCCCTTTCCGGTGGGGGGTGGTGGGGGAAGGCGTCAGCCGAGGAGGCCGCCGATCGGGTTGCGGTTGCCGCCGGAGGAACTGCCGCCGTCGTCGGAGCCGCCGCCACCGCCGTCGTTGTCGCTGCCGCCGCTGTCGGAGCCGCCGTTGCCACCGCTGGACGACGGGCCGGAGCTGCTGGACGGCGGGTCCATGGGCCGGGACTCCTGCGGCGCCTCCTGGCCGGTGCCCTGGGAGGCGGTCGGCCGCTGCTCCTCCACCCGGCCGGTCTCGCGGACGGTCTCCTCGGGGGTGGACTCGTCGGCGGACGGGCGGGTCTCCGTGGAGGCGGACGGCGTGGGCCGCTCGGACGTCTCGCGGGAGGACGGGGAGCGCTCGCCCGGCTCCTGCGGCAGGGGCTGGCCGGGCAGGTGGTTGGTCGGGTCGTCGTTCGGGCCGGGCACGGTGACCATCTCGGTGGAGCGGACGGCGCCACCGAGGACCGAGCCGATGAGCAGGGTGAGACCGACGACGACGGTGGCGACGAGTGCGCCCCGGCGCAGTACGCGGCGGCGCAGGTCCCAGAGGGCCGAGCGGGGGCCGAGCTTGCGCCAGGCCTCGCCGGCGAGGCGGCCGTCGATGGAGTAGACGGGTGCGCCGGCGATGATCAGCGGGGACCAGGCGGCGAGGTAGATGATGTCGGGCGCGTCGTAGACGGGGACGGTGCGCCAGGTGACGGTCAGGATCAGCGCGGCGGACAGCAGGGCACCGAAGACGGCGGCGACGCGCTGCCAGAGCCCGAGGACGGTCAGGACGCCGACGACGACCTGGGCGAAGGCGACGGTGAGGCCGGCGCCCACGGGGTGGGCGAGGGCGAAGTCGCGCAGGGGTTCGGCGGCGGGCCAGGGGTGGAGCGAGGTGAGCCACTTGACCATGGAGCCGCGTTCGCCGCCGTCGAAGTAGACGGGGTCGCAGAGTTTGCCCATGCCGGCGTAGATGGAGATGAAGCCGAGGAACACGCGCAGGGGCAGGAGGACGACGCCGAGGTTCATGCGCCGTCCGGGGTAGTAGGCGTGCCGGTGGGCGGGGCCGGTGTAGGCGCCGTCGGCGTATCCGCCGCGCTCCTCGGTCCCGTCGTCGTCGGGGCCGTCGGGGCCGTCGAGGTCGAGGGCGCCGGTGTGGGCGGCGGTGGGCTCGGCCTGTTCGTCGTAGGCGCTCATGGCCCGGCGCATGGGCGGGAGCAGTGGCGGGGCGTCGGGGCCGCGCTGGTGGCCGACGACGGGGTTCGGCATGGTGTCGTCGGTGAGGCCGACGCGCGGGATGACCTGCGTGGCGCCGGCGTCGAGCGAGGGGGCGAAGGCCGGGTCGAGGGTGTCGACCGCGGCGGAGTCGCGGACGGCCTGGAGCAGCCCGGTGGCTCCGGGGTCGCCGGGGGCCGACTTCCCGCTCCAGACGACGGGCCGTCGCCGGGCCGGCTGCCCGGCTCCGCTCATCGCGGGGACGCGGGTGGTCTCGGCGGAGAAGCGGGGCTTCTGGGTGGGTGCGAGCTGTACGCGGAAGCTGGCGTGGTTCACGATGACCTGCGCGGGATCGCAATCCACCTTGACCATGGTCAGCGCGGGCTGATCGTCGAATCCGGGCCGGGGCGTTCTGGTGTCCACACTCATCTAACCGAGTGACGCGGGTTTAGGACACTGCCTTGACGGCGGGGAAATGTCCGAGACCCGTCAAGATCACGACGGGTCCCGGAATGCCCCGGTGGGGGCGGTTGTGTCAGGCCCGGCGGCGGGCCGCCTCGTAGAGCACGACGCCCGCGGCGACACCCGCGTTGAGGGACTCGGCGCCGCCCGGCATCGGGATGCGGACGAGGAAGTCGCAGGTCTCGCCGACCAGCCGGGACAGGCCCTTGCCCTCGCTGCCGACGACGATGACGACGGGGCCGCCGAGCGCTTCGAGGTCGCCGACCTCGGCGTCGCCGTCCGCGGCGAGGCCGACGACGGTGATGCCGGCCTTCTGGTACGCCTCCAGGGCGCGGGTGAGGTTGGTGGCGCGGGCGACCGGAGTACGGGCCGCGGTGCCGGCGGAGGTCTTCCAGGCTCCGGCGGTCATGCCGGCGGCGCGGCGCTCGGGGACGACGACGCCGTGGCCGCCGAAGGCGGACACGGACCGGACGACGGCGCCGAGGTTGCGCGGGTCGGTGACGCCGTCGAGGGCGACGATGAGCGGGTCCTCGCCGTCGTCGAAGGCGGCCGCGGCCAGGTCCTCCGGGTGGGCGTACTCGTACGGCGGGACCTGGAGGACGAGCCCCTGGTGGTTCAGGCCCCCCGTCATGCGGTCGAGCTCGACGCGCGGGGCCTCCATGAGGTTGATGCCGCCGCGCTCCGCCGCGAGCTGGAGCGCCTCGCGGACCCGCTCGTCGTTGTCGATGAACTGCTGGACGTAGAGCGTGGAGGCGGGCACGCCGTCGCGCAGTGCTTCGAAGACGGGGTTGCGGCCGACGACCATCTCGGAGGTGCCCTTGCCGCCGCGACGGGCGACGGGGCGGCGCTGGGCCTGCTTGGCCTTGGCGTTGGCGACGCGGTTCTTCACATGGCCCTTGCGGGCGGACGCGGGCGGCGTCGGGCCCTTGCCTTCGAGGCCGCGACGCCGCTTGCCACCGCTGCCGACCGTCGCGCCCTTCTTGTTGGACGTGCGGCGGTTCCTGCGCTGGCTGTTCCCGGCCATGACCTACCTACTTCGTGGATCCTGTGGTGCGTACGTATATATGAAGTGTGCCGCGCCGGGCGCTCAGCGCGCGCCGAGCGTCCACCGCGGGCCCTCGGGGCTGTCCTCGATGGTGAGCCCGGACCGGCCCAACTGGTCGCGGATCGCGTCCGCGGTCGCCCAGTCCTTGCGGGCCCGTGCGGCCTCCCGCTGGTCGAGGACCATGCGTACGAGGGTGTCGACGACGCCGTGGAGGTCCTCGCCGCGGTCGGACTCGCCGGCCCAGCTCGGGTCGAGCGGGTCCAGGCCCAGTACGCCGAGCATGGCGCGGACCTCGGCGAGCCGGGCCACGGCGGCGTCCTTGTCGTCGGCGGCCAGCGCGCTGTTGCCCTGACGGACGGTGGTGTGGACGATCGCGAGCGCCTGCGGGACGCCCAGGTCGTCGTCCATCGCCTCGGCGAAGGACGGCGGCACCTCGGCCGCGGGCTCGACGGGGCCGGCCTTCTCGACGACCCGCTGGACGAAGCCCTCGATGCGCGCGAACGCGGACTCCGCCTCGCGCAGGGCCTCCTCGCTGTACTCGATCATCGACCGGTAGTGCGGGGTGCCCAGGTAGTAGCGCAGGACGATCGGGCGCCACTGCTTGACCATCTCGCTGACGAGGACGGAGTTGCCGAGGGACTTCGACATCTTCTCGCCGCTCATGGTGACCCAGGCGTTGTGCACCCAGTACTGCGCGAAGTCGTCGCCGAAGGCCTTGGCCTGGGCGATCTCGTTCTCGTGGTGCGGGAAGATCAGGTCGAGTCCGCCGCCGTGGATGTCGAAGGCGGGGCCGAGGTACTTGTGCGCCATGGCCGAGCACTCCAGGTGCCAGCCGGGGCGGCCGCGGCCCCAGGGCGTCTCCCAGTCGGGCTCGCCGGGCTTGGTGGCCTTCCACATGGCGAAGTCGCGGGGGTCGCGCTTGCCGGAGACGCCTTCGTCGGGCTGGCGCAGGTCGTCGATGTCCTGGTTGGACAGCGCCAGGTACTCGGGGAAGGAGCGGACGTCGAAGTAGACGCTGCCGTCCGCCTCGTAGGCGTGGCCGCGCTCGATGAGGCCGCGCATCATCTCGACCATCTCGGTGACGTGGCCGGTGGCACGCGGCTCGTAGGTGGGCGGGAGGCAGCCGAGCGCGTCGTAGCCGTCGTTGAAGGCCCGCTCGTTGTCGTACCCGATAGACCACCAGGGGCGGCCCTGCTCGGCGGACTTGGCGATGATCTTGTCGTCGATGTCCGTGACGTTGCGGACGAACGTCACGTCGTAGCCGCGGTACTCGAACCAGCGGCGCATGATGTCGAAGTTCAGACCCGACCTGATGTGGCCGATGTGGGGTGCCGACTGCACGGTGGCGCCACACAGGTAGATCGAGACGGCGCCCGGCGTGAGCGGGGTGAAGTCGCGGATCTGCCGGGCGCTGGTGTCGTACAGCCGAATAGTCACCACTCCAGAGTAGTGGGCGCACGGCAGTGCCCCCGCCCGGTACGGGGCGGAGGCCCATTACTTTTCCGTGGCGCCGTGTGCCGTGGGTGACCGGCGTCAGGCCGTGCGGACGACGAGGACGTCAGGCCGTGCGGACGACGAGGGCGGTGGCGATCGCGGCCAGGCCCTCCGCGCGGCCGGTCAGCCCGAGCCCGTCGGTGGTGGTGCCCGAGACGGAGACCGGTGCGCCGGCCGCCGCGCCGAGCGCCTTCTGCGCCTCGTCGCGCCGCTTGCCGACCTTCGGGCGTACGCCGATGACCTGGACGGCGATGTTGCCGATCTCGAAGCCCTCGGCCCGGACGATCCGGGCGGCCTCGGCGAGCAGCGTGACCCCGGACGCGCCCGACCACTCGGGGCGCGAGGTCCCGAAGTGGGCGCCCAGGTCGCCGATCCCCGCGGCGGAGAACAGCGCGTCGCAGGCGGCGTGGGCGGCGACGTCGCCGTCGGAGTGCCCGGCGAGCCCGTAGCCGTCGCTCTCGGCCTCGTCCCACAGCAGGCCCGCGCACCACAGTTCGCGGCCCTTCTCGAAGGCGTGGACGTCGGTGCCGATGCCGACGCTGGGGATGCGCAGCGGCTCAGAAGCCATCGTTGGCCCTCCTGCGGGCGAGAACGGCCTCGGCCAGGACGAGGTCGAGGGGACGGGTCACCTTGAACGCCTCCTCGTGGCCGGGGACCACGACGACCGGCTCGCCGAGCTGCTCGACCATGCTCGCGTCGTCGGTGACGTTGTCGGTGACGGTCTTGTGCGCCCTGACGAGCGTGTCGCGGTCGAAGCCCTGCGGGGTCTGCACGGCGCGCAGCCGGGACCGCTCGGGCGTGGCGACGACCGGCTCCGGTTCGCCCTGCTCGCGCGGTTCGACCTGCTTGACGGTGTCGGCGAGGGGCAGCGCGGGGACGACGGCGACGGCTCCGTCGCGTACGGCCTCGATGACCGCGTCCACCGTGTCGACGGGCACGAGCGGCCGGGCCGCGTCATGGACGAGGACGGTGGTGATACCGGCCGGCAGCGCGTCCAGTCCGAACCGGACGGACTCCTGACGGGACTCGCCGCCGGGCACGACCAGATAGTCGGTCCTCTCCGGCAGGGCGTGGGTGTCCAGGAGGTTCTTGACCTCCGCGGCGCCGTCCGGCGGGGCGACCACGACGACGAGCGACACCGCACGGGAGGCGGCCATCGCGCGCACGGCGTGGATCAGCATGGGCGTGCCGTTCAGCGCGCGGAGCGCCTTGGGGGTACCCGGGCCGAGGCGGACGCCCCGTCCGGCCGCGGGGATCACCGCGGCGGTGCGGCCGGCGGGGGCGGGGGTGGCTCCCACTCCGAAGGCCGTGGGCGAAGAGGGCGCGGGGGGCGCTTCGTCAGACATCGGTTGCACTCCGGCAGGTTTGTTTCCTCGGCCGACATGGGTATGGCCTCTGCGGGCACCCCCGGCCGAAGGTTGGGGGAGTGCCGCGCGACGCCTGACCGGACCCTTCCGTGACGCACCGGTCGAGCGAGCCGCGTCGGCCGCCCGGGCCCGGCACATCGGGAGTGCGGGCACTGAGGGGGTGCGTGGGGGATGCGTATCCGAACATGCCGCAGCGCCCGGCGACGAAGCTGTGTGTCACAGCATGTCAGCGGGCACCGCGGCAGTGGTTCACCTCAGGACGCGAGGACCTCGTCGAGGAGGGCCTCGGCCTTGTCCTCGTTGGTGTTCTCGGCGAGCGCGAGCTCGCTCACGAGGATCTGGCGCGCCTTCGCGAGCATGCGCTTCTCACCGGCGGAGAGACCGCGCTCCCGCTCGCGACGCCACAGGTCGCGCACCACTTCGGCGACCTTGATGACATCGCCGGAGGCGAGCTTCTCGAGATTTGCCTTGTAGCGACGGGACCAGTTCGTCGGCTCCTCGGCGTACGGTGCGCGCAGCACCTCGAAGACCCGGTCCAGTCCATCCTGACCGACCACATCGCGCACGCCGACGAACTCCGCGTTGTCCGCTGGCACACGAACCGTCAAGTCGCCCTGGGCGACCTTGAGCACCAAGTAGGTCTTGTCCACGCCTTTGATCTGACGAGTTTCGATGGCCTCGATCAGCGCGGCCCCGTGATGGGGATAGACCACGGTGTCGCCAACCTTGAACGTCATGTGACAGGTACCCCTTCCGTGGCTATCCAGGGTAACACGGATACGGCTTCTTCTGAATGGCGTTTTCGCAGGTCAGGGCATATCTCGGGGCTTGACAACAGCGACAGGAACGTGCTGCGGAGGCCTTACGGAAGCGGGTATTCGCAGGTCGGAGCGGCTGTGCGGGCAGGCAGAAACGCGCACGTTACACGCACCTGGAGGGACACCGAGAAGGGTGAATGTCCCGGTTTGTCGGGTTCCAAGCGGTGAACTTCCCGTACTCCGTTCGGACGTCGTTCACTCGCTCGGACCCGGGCGCGCCACATTCCGGAATTGATCACCGGGGGCTTTTCCGTAAGGAATGCGTGGGCATCGTGGAATTGATCAAGGCGGTTATGTGAACGGCGATCGGCGTCCTGATCGAGCCGCGATCGGCGCCGCGGCCGACGCCGTGATCGGCCCCGTGATCGGCGCCGTCTGTTCGGGCGGCGTCCTGGGCACCGACGCACGCTGGGGCGGGTCGGGTGCGGGGCGGGGATGCGGGGTCGGTAACCTGAGCCCGCTGACTGATCCTTGGGCGTTCCCGAGAGTCCGCCGGGGATCGTCGCACCTTTCACAGACAGTGCCCGTCCCTCCGTCCGTACGTCCTAGGAGTTGCCGCCGCCGTGAGCCGCAGCCTTCGACGCGGCGCCCTCGCCGCCACCGCCATCGTGATCTCGATCGCTTCGCTCACCGCCTGCGGCGCGGGGAACGACGCGGAGACGCTCACGATCAGGCCGGACAACGCCGCCACCTCCGTCGGCGACATCCAGATCCAGAACGCCACGGTCATCACCCAGCCGAAGCTCGACGCGGTGGGTCCGGCGGTCGTCTCGGCGATGCTGTTCAACAACGGCTCGAAGGACCAGACGCTCGAGGCGATCGAGCTGCCCGGCACCGACGCCCCGGTCAAGCTCGCCCCGGCGAGCGGCTCCGGCCCGATCACCGTGCCGGCCGGCGGCTCGGTCCTCCTCGGCGGCAAGGGCAACGCGTCCGCCGTGATCGACCAGGGCCGGGAGGCGGCCAAGGACGGCAACGCCCAGGAAGTCGTCTTCAAGTTCAGCGAGACCGGCGACGTGAAGCTGAACGCGTTCGTCATCCCGGCGACCAGCTACTTCGCGGACTTCGGCCCGACCGAGGTGCCGAAGGCCCCGACCGAGCAGCCGAGCGGCTCGCCGACGGGCTCGCCCACCGGTTCCCCCTCGGGCTCGCCCACCGGCAGCCCCACGGGCACCCCGACCGGCGGTACCACCCCGGGCGCCCCGGCGGGCGGCCAGGCGTCGGACACCCCGTCGGACTCGGCCTCCGCGTCCCACGCGGGCCACTGAAGGCACGGAAGGGCGCCCCACCGGTGAGACCGGTGGGGCGCCCTTCCGCATGCGCGGCGCTCCGGCCGGCGGGCGTACGCCGGCCGGTGACCCACGGGCCCGAACCCACGGGCCCGAGGCGTACGGCCGGTGGCCCGTGGCGTACGGCCTCTGGCGGGTGGCCGGGGGCCTGTGACCCCCGCGGCCTATGGCGGGTGGTGGCCTACGGCTCGAACTTGTAGCCGAGACCGCGGACCGTGACCAGGTAGCGGGGCGCGCCGGGGTCGGGCTCGATCTTGGCGCGCAGGCGCTTCACATGGACGTCGAGGGTCTTGGTGTCGCCGACGTAGTCCGCGCCCCAGACCCGGTCGATCAGCTGCATACGGGTCAGCACCCGGCCCGCGTTCCGCAGCAGCATCTCCAGCAGGTCGAACTCCTTCAGCGGCAGGTCGACCTTGCCGCCCGCGACGGTGACGACGTGACGGTCCACGTCCATGCGGACGGGGCCGGCCTCCAGCGCCGCGGGGGCGACCTCCTCCGGCTCGCCGCGGCGGCGCAGCACCGCGCGGATGCGGGCGACGAGCTCTCGCGAGGAGAAGGGCTTGGTGACGTAGTCGTCGGCTCCTATCTCCAGGCCGACGACCTTGTCGATCTCGCTGTCCTTGGCGGTCACCATGATCACGGGGACGTTCGAGCGGCCGCGGAGCTGGCGGCAGACCTCCGTGCCGGGCAGGCCCGGCAGCATGAGGTCCAGCAGCACCAGGTCGGCACCGTTGCGCTCGAACTCGTCGAGCCCCTCGGGCCCGGTGGTCGCCACGGCGACCTCGAAGCCCTCCTTGCGGAGCATGTAGGACAGGGCGTCGCTGAAGGATTCCTCATCCTCGACGACAAGCACTCGGGTCACGGAAGGACCTCCGGGGCAGGGAGCGGATCGGTGTGGGTCTCGATGTCATGAGAGGTGGGACCGGCGGGCCGGTCCCGGGCGGCGCCCGCCTCGGGCAGCCGGAGGGTGAAGGTGGAGCCCTGACCCTCAGTGCTCCACACGGTGACCTCCCCGCCGTGCGAGGCGGCCACGTGTTTGACGATGGCGAGGCCCAGACCCGTACCTCCGGTGGCACGGGAGCGGGCGGGATCGACGCGGTAGAAGCGCTCGAAGATGCGCTCCTTGTCCTTGTCGGGGATGCCGATGCCCTGGTCGGTGACGGCGATCTCGATCAGTCCCCCTCGGCCTTCGGCCTGGGAGGTGCCCCCACCCCCGGGCGCGCTGACCCGCCGTGCGGCGATGCCGACGCGGGTGCGGGCCGGGGAGTAGTTCACGGCGTTCTCGACGAGGTTGCCCAGGGCGGCCGCGAGCTGCCCGCGGTGGCCCCATACGTGCAGGTCGGAGGTGACGCCGGCGGCCATGGTGATCTGCTTGGTGGAGGCGGTGTGCCTGGAGCGGTCGACGGCCTCGGCGACCAGCTCGTCCACAGGCACGGGCTCGGCGTCCTCCAGCGGGTCGTCGTTCTGGACCCGGGAGAGGTCGATGAGCTCCTGTACGAGGTTGGTGAGGCGGGTCGCCTCGATCTGCATCCGGCCGGCGAAGCGCTGCACCGCCTCCGGGTCGTCGGAGGCGTCCATCACGGCCTCGGAAAGCAGGGAGAGCGCGCCGACGGGGGTCTTGAGCTCATGACTGACGTTGGCGACGAAGTCGCGGCGCACGGCCTCGATGCGGCGGGCCTCGGTGAGGTCCTCGACGAGCAGCAGCACCAGGCGGGAGCCGAGGGGGGCGACCCGGGCGGAGACGGCGAGGGCCTCGCCCCGGCCACTGCCGCGGCGGGCCAGATCCAGTTCGACCTGGCGTATCTCGCCGTCGCGCCGGGTGTCGCGCGCCATGTGCAGCATCGGTTCGACGGCGAGTTCGCCGCCCCTGACCAGACCGAGCGCGTACGCGGCGGAGCTGGCCTTGACGACCGAGTCGCTCTCGTCGAGGACGACCGCGGAGGAGCGGAGCACGGACAGGACCGTGTCCACGCCCGGGGGCAGCACCGCGTCGGTGTGCAGGGAGGTGCGGGTGGGTCTCGCCTGGTCGCGCTCGCTCCAGCGGAACGCCAGCATGGCGATGACACCGGTCAGGAGACCGGCGATCGCTGCCGCTGCGGCGACCGCCGCGTTCACGTCCATGCATCCAGGTTATGCGGGGTCGAGGAGGGTCTCCCAGCCATCCGAGTGGCTCCTCGAACAGTCGTCGCTCAGAGTTCACCAAGGAGCAAGTGACGGTTCACTTGAGAGGGAGGCGCCCGACTTGTCAGGCCCGGAACGTGGGAGCGTGGGGGTCCGAGCCCCACCCGGACCGACCCGGACCCCCTGTGGGTCGTAGTGAGAGAGGGACATCCATGCGGGACGCGTACCACGAGGAACTGGACTCGATCGGCGAGAGTCTGGTCGAGATGGCCAGGCTGGTCGGGTCGGCGATCGGGCGCGCCACGACGGCGATGCTCGACGCCGACCTGAAGCTGGCGGAGGCCGTGATCGCGGCCGACCAGAAGGTCGACGATCTCCAGCACGACCTGGAGGCCCGGGCGATAGCCCTGCTGGCACGCCAGCAGCCGGTCGCGACGGACCTGCGCATCGTGGTGACCTCGCTGCGCATGAGCGCCGACCTGGAGCGCTCCGGCGACCTGGCCCAGCATGTGGCGAAGCTGGCGCGGCTGCGGTTCCCGGACCCGGCGGTGCCGCGGGACCTGCACGCCACGATCCTGGAGATGGGCCAGCTGGCGCAGCGCCTGATGGCGAAGGCCGCGGAGGTCATCATCACCAAGGACGTCGACCTGGCGCTCCAGCTGGAGACGGACGACGACGAGATGGACCTGCTGCACCGGACGCTGTTCCAGCACCTGATGGACGACCGGTGGAAGCACGGCATCGAGACGGCGGTCGACGTGACGCTGCTGGGCCGCTACTACGAGCGGTTCGCCGACCACGCGGTGTCGGTCGCCAAGCGGGTGGTGTACCTGGTGACGGGCGAGCACGCGGACGAGCTGCAGCAGGCGGAGAGCCCGGTCGAGGGCGCCTGAGACACGACGGGGCCTCTGTGCGCCGTTGATGCGCCCTGTCGGGTGGGCATGCAATGGGAAGAGGCGACGTACGCCTTTGAACGTACGCCTTCGAGGAGGAACCCATGGCAGATTCCCCCAGGACCGACCCGCAGCAGGAAACACCCGTCGAAGTGCTCCACCTGCCCGTGCTGGGCGCGTGCGGCTGCGGCTCCGGCTGCAGTTGCGGGTGCCAGTCGGGCGCGCCGTGCCAGTGCGGCGGCTGCTGCGGCTGATGCGCAGGGGTGTGCGAAAGGGCCTGTCCAGTGCTGTGGACGGTGCCCTTTCGCATGCCGCCGCGGCCTTCGCGCGGGGAATCGGCGGCCGCGGGCGTCGCCGAAGCCAAGATCACCCCGGTGTGCACCGACCAAGGCGGGCAGGAGCCGGGCGGTCGGCAGGACACCCGCAAGGGCAAGGGACTCATCGAGACGAACGAGAACCCCACGGGCAAGGCACCGCCGGGACAGAACTGACACCACTCGGCACCACGCGAACGCCCCCGTCCCACCGGGAGAGGGGCCTGCTGGTGTCCGGGCGCCGCTTCTCGCCTGTCGACCGACTTCCTCGGACGGTCCTCCCGACGGGCGACCCACGGGGAACGGACTTACGGTCGAGCGGTGGACGCCGCACCCCGTCGACGGGGGCACCACACATGTGCGGCTCCGCCGATTCCCTTCCGACAGCGACAGGAGACAGCCTGCCATGGCCACAACCTCTGAGACCCCGGTACTGGACACCCTCGCGGCGATGACGGTCGACTCGATCGAGCGGTGCGGGCTGGCACCGGAAACGTTCATGCTCACGCGCATCGCCGCGCTCGCCGCTTCGGACGCGCCGCCGATCTCCTACGTCGCCCACATCGACCCCGCGATCCAGGCCGGCGTGACCGCCGAGCAGGTGCAGGACGTCCTCGTCGCCATCGCCCCCGTCGTGGGGACGGCCCGCGTCATGACGGCGGCGGGCAACATCGCCAAAGCCCTCGGCATCACCATCGCGGTCGCCGACGCCGAGGCCCAGGGCCGGGCGTAGCGACCGGGCTGCCCCCGCGCCCTGGCGGCGGCCTCACCGGCAACAAGCGACAAGCCCCCTGTCGGCGGAAGAACCGCGGACAGGGGGCTTGTCCCTCCGTACCTACTTCTTCTTGCCCTGGGTCTGGGGGGCCCGATTTTTGTCCCTGGTCAGAGAGGTGGCCACCCCAACTGACCAGCAGTCGGGTGGTCGTTGGTGGTCGTTGTCTGTCGTCGTTGGTCGTCCTCGGAGGGCCCAGAGTGGGCCCGGAGGCGCCGCCCTGGGTCTCATTGACTAAGAGGAGCAGCGGCCGCGGCCGGCCCCTGCGAGCGCAGTCGTCATTGCGCAGGCAGGTCCGGCACCAGCGCCTCTGCGTCAATAGTTGCGGTCCACAGCAAGGTCACGCTTGTCGTTTGTCTCTCCCTGGATAGTCACGAAGACTGCCGGCGGCTCGTCGTCTTCGCTCCGGGCCGTCTCTTCCAGAAGAGTTAGCAATCGCTCTGCCGCGTTCAGCTCGAACCACTCGCTAGTACCTGTGGCGACGGTCAACCACCTATCAGGAGTGGACAGGCCAGGAACGAAAACCTCTAGGACGAACTGTCCATCCGCATCGTCGTCAGCCTCGCGCACGCGGGCGCTCACGATGTCCTCGCCCCGAACCCACGTGCTGACTGATGAGCCTCGCGTGTCCAACCAGACACGTGGCCTCTGGGCCAAGAATGCGCCCCGTAGCACTGCGTACGTCACAGCAGCGAGGCCCTCTCCAACCGCGTCTGTCAACTGGCCGTCGCCCGTCCGGTTCTCGGCCCGCTTGGCCTGCGCTGCAGCCTTTAGCTCCCATGCCGACACGAAACGTCCCCTCCGTTGTTTGCCTGTCGGTCCTGCTCTCCCCACCGACACGACCGACACACCTGCCGGGGGCGGCGATTCCCCAGAGACCCGACACCACAGCGGTTTTCATAAGCGTTGTGCTTTCAGTACCCAACTTGCCTCTGACCTGGGCAGACGCCTCGGCCACCCGGGAGAGTTCCTCTTATTGGCCCACGCACGGCCCATAGGCTGCATCACTCCGCATGGTCGACCTCGCATTTACCAACGATCACCCGCAGGTTAGAGGCGCCATCCTTCGAGGCCGGTTCGGGATCTTCGGACGAGACTGCCGTTGAGACTGAGAGTGCCCGTCGGCTGCCTCTCATGCCGACTCGAAGTCGTACGGGAAGGGATGCGCGAAGCCGGGCATCTAGCTCTCCGGGACCGACAACGTGCTCTATACCCCCAACACGGGTGCGAGGGGTGCGCATTGTACCTTAGCCAAGCGTTTTGACCTGGTGTACAGTTTCTGTTGTTGGACGCCTTGTCCTGGCTGACGAGGTGCCGAACATGACGAAGGGCCTAGCTCGTGCCAGAGCCAGGCCCTCCATGCAGTAACACGAGCCCGGTCGCCTACTTACAGGCCGGGCTCGCTGCTTTTCCAGCGGCCCGCCGCGGCCGGGCGTACTCGTGCGTGGGCGCTCCCTAGTTGCCTAAGAGGCGTACTGCACCACGATGGCGGCAAGCGCCAGGATCAGCCCAATCACACCGATGGCTACCTGGGCCTTCTCAGGTCCGGTCCACCGCCGACGAGGCTTCTCACCATTGAGACTTGCCACTTCGCGCCCTCCCATCGTCCAGCCCTGACCTCTCAGGGCGTTTCGCCGAACTCCCTTTTGGAGTCCGACCAGTTGAGGGGAGGATCGAGGAGCGCGATCACCACACTACTCTATCTGTACGTCACCAACTTAACGTACACACGCCACTCGGGACACGTACCGCACGACGCGGCACCCGTCTGCACTGACGTACCATCAGTACATCGCACCGCTACTGTTTTTGCAAACAACTCCAGTGTATCGACAAACAGTTTGCGCAAACAGTGCGGCCGCAAGGGCAAACCACATGGGGGTTGACATGCCGACTTTGCACACGGCGATCCGCGCACAGATGGGATCGACTCCGTACTACGTGACCACCATGAGGGTCAGCGACCTCGTCCAGATCGCCCGACCGGCGAGCGAACAAGAGAAGTGGGCTACTACGGGCCTGACCGAACGCCTGCAACGCGAACTCAACAGTGCACGCGTCCACTCGGAGATCGCCCCCTACTTGGCCAACTCCCCAGATCGGTTCTTCGGCGCGCTCATTCTCCTCCTCGAAGCTGATGAGGAACCGCAGTTCGAACCGTTCAGCGACCTAGCCAAGGGCCTACCGAGGGCGTACCAGGCAGCCCTGTCCAAGAACCCCTTCGGCTTCCTCACCATCGAGAGCGGTGACCGGATCATCCTCGATGGCCAGCACCGCTTTGCTGCACTGCGAGAGGTGGTCATCGACAGGTTGATCGAAGGCAGCTACGCAAAGGACGTTGCCAATGACGAGGTGACCGTCATCATCGTCCCGCACATCAGCACCCAGCACACCAGGAAGATCTTCAACAAGGTCAACCGGTACGCGAAGAACACCAGCCGCGGAGACAACATCCTCACCAGTGAGGATGACGGCTTCGCCATCCTCACTCGCCGGCTCGCGGATGACGATGGCCCGTTGGCCGGCCGAAACCACAAGGGCGAGTCGCTCGTCAACTACAAGAACAACACCATCGCTGATCGCAGCGTTCAGCTCACCACTCTCAGCGCGGTCTACGAAACCGTCCGCGTCATCGCAGAGCACTACGGGGTGGCAGACGAACTCAACGAGAAGAAGACGCACGTACGCCCCTCGGACGAGGTTCTGGACGAGGGGTATGAGCAGGTGCAGGGCTGGTGGACGACCGTGCTGGACGGCATGCCGATGCTCAAGCATGGCCGCGACAACACCAAGGTGCTACCAGACCTGCGAGCCAAAGACGCCAGCCATGGACTGCTTTTCAAGCCCGCCACCCATATCGTGCTATTCCAGGCGCTCTCCCAGATCCTGAAGGCTGACCCGAACTTGACACTCCAGGAGGCCGTGGAGCGCGCCTATCAGATCGACTGGGGGATCACGAGCCACCTCTGGCGGGATGTCCTGATCAACTCCGCCTACAACATCCTCACGAAGAAGGAGAACTACAACCTCGCTGCCGACTTCATGACCTACCTCGTCATCGGCAACAAGATGGCAGCCAACGACATCGAGATGCTACGTATCCGCATCGCGACAGCCCGCGGCGCGGACCTTGCCTCCTTCACGCTCCCGGAACCGTTGACCAACTGAGCTGGCCGTCGGCGGGTATTGCCCCGGACGGCCTGAAGTCGGACCACGCCAGTGTCGTACCTCGTGCCTACACTCCGCTCATGGACAAGGGAGCGATCTCGCGGGACGACATCCTCAAGACACTCGCTGAGTACGACGAGTTGACGCGAGAGGTCTTCCTGGAGACCTATGGGTACGGCAAGGCGAGTAAGTATCTGATTCTTCACGAGGGTAGGGAGTACGACTCCAAGGCTGTGGCCGGTGTGGCGCACAAGCACCAGCACGGCAGGCCGCTCACGAAGGGCGAGCTCATTGGGGGCGTAGGCCGTGGTCATGCTGTCGAGTGGCTTAAGCGGGAGGGCTTCGTCATCGGGGTCTCTCGCAATCCCAACTGGACCCGCGACGAGCTCATTCTCGCCTGTGACGTGGTAGCCAAGAACGGATGGCAGGGGCTCGACGCAGAGGATCCACGCATCGCTGATCTCTCCCGCTACCTTCAACTGCTTGGCGCCTACCCGCCGGAGGAGCGGGCTCTCACCTACCGCAACCGGAACGGCGCGGCGCGCAAGACCTTCGACATCGCTACACATCATCCGGACTACGCCAAGAAGAAGACCAAGGGCGGCGAATTGGACCGAGAGGTACTCCGCGACTTCCTGGAGCGGCCGGATGAGATGGCGCATGCTGCCGAGCTGCTGCGCGAGGGACTGGCGAACGGCACCTTGAAGGCCATCCTGGAGGCCGACGATAACGACGACGCCGAGGACGAGGCCAGCGCCCCCGAGGGCAAGGTGTTGTACCGACGTCACCGGACGCGCGAGCGCAACAAGGGCATACGGAATAAGAAGATCGCCGCTGTACTGAAGGCTGGCGGCTCTTTGGCTTGTGAGGCTTGCGGCTTCGACTTCGCGGCCGTCTACGGCGAGCGTGGTGAGGGCTACATCGAATGCCACCACGTCGTCCCACTGCATGAGGCCGGCGAGGGGACGACCAAGCTTTCCGACCTGGCTCTCATCTGCTCGAACTGCCACCGGATGATCCACCGTAGTGCACCATGGCCCACACCGGCGGAGTTGCGCGCGCTGATTCAAGCACGCGCCGAAGGTGCAGTGCTGCTGCCCGCCCCTAGAGACGTCGGCGCAGCGGCCAGCCGTCGATAGACCTACTTGCAGGTGCGACGATTGGCAAGAGCGCCGAGGTGTCACACCTGACCCCTGCCCTGACCTGCACGGATGCTTCAATCGGACCGGCCTTCCAGCGCGTTGGCCCACGCATGGCCTGCAGGAAGCGCGCTGAACATGGGGCCAGCTCGGTGCCCTACCGCCTTCTCACGGCTCCGGAGGCCAGTGCCGTCTTCGTGTCCATCCTGCTCACGCTTCATTTCTGGGATGGGGAAGCCAACTCATCCTGCGGATGCGTCGCGAGGTACTTGAAAGCCCTACCTCTCGATGCGAACTACGGGCCGGGTGGTCGCCGAAGCGCGCTGAGCAGATCAGGAGGGCTACTAGGGTCGGCGACTGTCAATCCTGGTCGACATAGTTGCTGTACAGCACTGTAGTGGCGCATGCGATCTTCGGCATACGCCACTACAGGGAGAAACAGCCTTCGCGGCAACGTGCTGCTTCTCGACGTTCCCGGAGCCCACAGCAGCCGGGTAGAGGTGCCAGCCTTCGGCCGCCTCCGTGACTCAACGACTACAAGGTCCCTCCGCTGCGGTCCAGCAGCAAGGCCAGCCAACGGTACAAAAATGCGGGAATTTGAGCATGCAGTTGCTTGCTGATCAGGGGTTTCATCCTTCAAGTTCCTGCTCACCTACATCGGGGCCTGCCGCCCCCAGGTTGGGCCGTGCCTGCCGGAATCACCGCGGTGGGAGTGGGCTGACTGCTCAGTGCCTGCCAAAATCGACTCTCGTGAGCCAGGGCGACGGCAACCGCCCTTTCACACCGCCGAGTTGGAGCCCACGCACACCTGGAGGACCATCCCTGATGGCCGCACAAATCAGCAATCTCAACTGTGTCGAGCCCGCACCACAACCGCTCACGCTTCCGGAGGTAATCCTCGTGGTGGTCGTGGTGGTACTGGTGGCCAGCCTCACCTTGTCCGGAACGTCACCTTTGGTGTTCTACATCACCATTGGGAACGCCTGCTTCTTCGCGACGCGCTTCGGTCGGCGGGTGCGGCTACATGCTGGCACCTCCCGCCTGGCGCCTGGTGCGGTTGCTTGATCGTGGGACGTCACGAATCCCCAATCGCTACATGTAGTGCGTCCCTTTATGCTCTCGCGTCGTGGCTTCGCGCCCGGCGCGAGAGCGCGGGGTACAGCTACGAGCAACTAGCGCGCTTCACTGCATGCAGTGAGGACACTCTTAGGCGTGCAGCCTCGGGAAAAAAGATTCCGAGGTTGAATGTGGTTCGCGAGTTCGCCAACGCCTGTGGCGCAGATCCACGTGAAGCAGAGCGTCTATGGCAAAAGGCGCGATACGAAGCCGCGAAGGAATCAACCCCTCGGGGCTCGACTAATTCTGCACATGTCGATTACGTTCAGAATTACTCGGAGCTTTATTCCGCCTTGGTAGAGCTCTACCGCAAGGATGGCTGTCGCTCCTACCGTGAGTTGAGCGAACGAGCTGGTGGGCACGGACGGCTTCCTCCCACCACGATCAGTCGGATTCTCACCAAGGACTACCTACCACGTCGGGACTTCGTCATAGCCTTCGCCCGGGCGTGTGGGGTGCAGGGATCTGCGCTGGATTCGTGGGGGATGGCTTGGGAGCGCGCCGATGCAGAACTCCGGGAGCAAGAGGAAAGGGCAAAGCGATCCCGGAAATCCTGGCGCGAGCGATCAAAACGGGCTTCAAGGACCAGTCAGGACCCGTATTCTAGCGCCGTCCAGAGAGGGCCTGGGCGATATCGTATCGTCGATTGCGCTGGATGCTATCGAGTGATTGTCGAACCTGAAGCTGCCCTCACTGGGCAATTCTGGTGCCTGGACTGCGGCCGGGATCGGATACCGAGAATTTCGCGAGCCAAGATGGCCGATAACTGCACGTGACTACGGGAAGCTGAAATCACGCACAATCACCCACTACCCCGGCTCCTGTGCACGCCACCCGCTTAGGGCGCCCCCGCCGGAGGCACCACTTGGGCCTGCTGCCGCTCTGCGGTGACCACCCCATGGCCTCGGCTCCAGCCGAGGCCATGTCTTTCTCGGCCTGGAGCGGATCCGTTCACACTCGCTTTCGAGGTCTGTTCGTGCTGCTCAGGGCGTAATATATAGGGCTGTCCAGGCCCGTTCATTCCCGTACTCCCGCCCGGAGCGTGAACCGCTTTGAACGGCTCCGGACGGGGGTGAATGAGACGGAAACTGAGACGGAGCGCAGTCGCTCCCATCAGGACCGATCTGCTGTTTCGGGCACGATTCGGCTCGTAAAACCGTGGTCGCGGAGCCGCTCATAGGCGGCCGTGACGTCGTCGGGAATCTCTTGCTCGATCATGAACCCTTGCCGGGGGTAGATCATGAGGCGCTGCTGAGCACCGACCAGCATGTCGACGACAAGACGGACGTCCCCGATTGAGTCGAAGTAATCAGGGAGCGTCATGCGGGTGGACGCGCACACCCACTCGACATCTGGCCACACCTTCCGGGCGGTCGCGTATGCGCGCCGTTCCTCGTAGGGCTTGCTGACCAGGAGGATGGAGGAAACGGCTACATGCCGTTCTTCCAGGAGCGCGCGAGAGAAGCGGATGTTCTCACCCGTGTTCCGTGCGTTCGGCTCAACAAGGATGGCGGGCTCGGGAACCCCCAGCTCCATGGCGCGTTCGCGGTAGTGCTCGGCCTCGCCGCGCGGCATCCGCTCCCGTGTCGTCTGGCTGGTTGCGCCGGTAAAGACGATGAGCGGCATCATGCCCCGGCGGTAGAGATCCGCTGTGGTGTCGGCCACCCCCAGGTCGTGACTGCCCAGACCGATGGCCACGGAGCATGGGCGGGGCTCATGGCCCATCTGCTGGAAGTCCCAGAGTCGGTGAGCGTCCGCCCACACCTGAGCCGAGATCACTTACTCTCACCCTCCGTCTCCGTCTTCGCTGAGTCGGGCACCTTGAAGTCGTACGACCACGCGAACCGCGTTGCGGCGTGTACCCCGATGGCGAATTCGACAACGGTTCCGTCTGCTGTGCGCGTGGTGCGGTGCAGCTCCACCACCCACTCACCTGGTGAGAGCTGAAGCTGTTGGGCCTCTTCGGCAGTGGGCACGCGTGCGAAGAGCTCCTCCGTCATGTGGTCGATCTCGTAACCGGCGTCATAGAGGACGCGGAACCCGCCGCCCCGTCCGGCGGGACCCGGTGTCGGGTCGACGATGCGGGTTCCTTCGACATGCTCAGGGCGGTAGTAGCTGGTCAAGGTGTGGGTCGGCTGCGTCCCTTCCTTCACGAGGCGTGCTCGCGCGTACACGTCCGCTCCCTCAGAGATGCCGTGGGCCGCGGCCACGGCCGCCGGCGCCTTCACACGGCTCACGGTCTGGGTTTGCTCGTTCCGGTTGTAGGAGCGGCCGGACGCCACTCGGTCAGCGATGAACGCGACTTCGTCGCCGTCCCGCCACTTGGCCTTGTCGTACCGCGCGATGCCCAACCGCTTGAGCGGAGGCTTCGAGCGCACGACGGTGCCGTGGCCGCGGGTCATCGTGACCAGCCCCTCTGCTTCCAGAGCCTTGTAGGCCCGGTGGACCGTCTCCTTTGACCCCTCGCCAGCCTCTACTAGCTCCCGAATCTGAGGAAGCTGCCGGTCAGGCCCGTATTCACCGCTCCTGATTCTCTCGGCATACCGGTCCGCAAGGTCACGCCACTTCGGCGCCTTCGCTGCCACATCGACTCCTCCCGACAGCTCTAAGTGAAGCACACAGTCCTAGGACTGTTGACAGTCCTAGGACAGCGGTGCATTCTCTTCTCAGGCCGCTCGCAGTCCTAGGACAGCGAGGGAAGGGGCTCATCTTTGGGTTCCCTTCAGTGGCTTTGTCGGTTCGGGATTGCTCGTGCACGTGGGGCCCTGAGCTGGTCGTTCCTTAAGAACTCAACAGCGTGACAAGTCGATGGGGCCTAGAGCTCCGTCCCCGCAACGGCCCGGGTGATGGCCGTCGGCGGCCACTTCCTGCGTGTCAGCTCTGGAGAAACAGCCGTGGGGATCATCCCTTCCTTTCGGGATGGCAACCCTTCGGGTGCCACGTGGTGCGCGCCGCCCTGCTGGCGTCAGAGCAGTGACGATGACGCGCCCGATTTCCCGGCTCGGGGCCGGTCCGCTGTGGCAACGGCGTACCAGTGAAAGCCGTGTCCCTGCGATCTGCGGGAGGTCGGCATGGGCCGACGACATACCAAGGCGCCGTCGTGATGGACCGGCCGGCGGCGCCCCTGCTCTTTCCGGTCCGTCCTGGCTTCGCAGCGCTGGACGCTGCGGCCGGCTGCCTCTCCCGCCCGTACCTCGTTCCGCCTTGCGGCCGGGGGACGGGCGGGAGCGCGGGGAGCCGGATTGACCGACTTCAACGGCGCGCGGCTCCCGGAGTGCCACCCGGGAGCCGCTGTTCGGGCCGTTCACCTTCTGGAGAGGACCACGACCCAATGGACCACATCGTGACTGTTCAGGATGCTGTTACCGCGTTCGCTGACTGGAACGAGCCGACGGATGCGGAGCTGGACGCGATCGAGACCGAGATGCCGGTCATCCTCGCGGACATCGACCTGCTGGACGCGCACATCGCCACCCTCGACCGCACCCCGAGCGAGCTGGATCAGCGGCGTATCCGCCGAGCCCGCCGCCGGGCGCTGGCCGCGCGGGTGGAACTGATCAACCACACGGTCACGGCGTCGGGAGTCGGGGCGTGACAGCGCAGACGTTCACGGCGCAGATGTCCGTGTTCAAGGGCCAGTGGCGCCTGTACGTGGTCCTGCTGAACACCACCGAAGCGTGGCCGGAGTTCGGCTTCGACCGGGCCCTTCCGGTGCCGACGTTCACGGAGCGCGCGGACGCGCTCAGCGTGCTCGGCTTCGAGCCGGTACCGGGCGCTGAGTGGCGGTGGACCGAGGACAGCGACGACCCCGGCAACCCTGCTTCGCCGGTCGTCCTGATCGCCGCGACTCAGGTGCGTTCATGGACGGGGGCGATCGCGTGAACGCCGTTCAGATCCGTTCAGCCGAGCGCGCCCTGTCGGTTGGCACGTGGCTGATCGTCGCCGGGGCGATGCTGTATTCGATCCTCACCGTCACCCCCCTCGCCGCCGCCCACACCCCCGACGAGTGGAAGTGGACCGCCCCGATCCTGCCGCTCGTGGTGGATGCCGCGGTGGTCATCGTGGTCCGTCTCGATGCGGTGCTGGCCCGGCTCGGAGGTCACGGAGGGAAGTGGCCGATCGTGCTGCGCTGGATGACCGGCTGCATGACCCTCGCCCTCAACGTCGCCGACTCCGCCCTGCACAACGACCTGGTCGGCGTGGCCGTGCACGCGGTCGCGCCGCTCCTGCTGATCGTCACCGCGGAAACCGGGCTCGCCTACCGGCGTGCGATCGCCGCCGCAGTGACCGAGCTGGAGACCCGGCAGCGGGCACAGCGCGAAGCGCGCGAGCGGGTGATTGCTGAGCGGCGTGAGACGGCCGCGCGGCTGGCCCGCGAGGAGCGCGAGCATGCCGCGCTGCTGGCACGTGAACAGCGTGAACACGAAGCCCGCCTGACCCGTCAACAGGTCGAACGCGAGGAAGCCGTCCGCCGCGAGGAACGCGAGCAAACCGCGGCCCGTGAGCAGGCGGAGCGGGAGGCGCGTGAACGCGCTGAGCGCGAGCGTGAACAGCAGGCGCGCGAGCGTGAACGCCGTGAACGCGAGGCCGCTGAGCGTGCCGAGCAGGAACGGGCCGCGCGGGCGGAGCGTGAACGCCTTGAACAGGCTGAGCGGCAAGCGCAGGCGGAGCGTGAACGCGCCGCCCTGCTGGCCGCTGGGCCCGCTGTCGAGAAGCTCCCCGAGGATCGTGCGCGTTCAACCGTGCAGGCCGCGTTCGAGGTAGGGCTTCCGGTGCGATCGGCTGCCGAGCTGTGCGGCTGGTCGGTGGGATGGGTGTCCACGCGCTACCAGGAGTTCCGCAACGTTGGTCACCCTGCCCGTGAGCACGAGCCGGTTGAGGTGGTGGCATGACCTCCCGCAACAAGCGCCGACAGCTGGTCGGGGACATGTTCCCAGGCATGGCCGACCGCATAACTGGCCGGCCGCCGAAGGCGGAAGCCGAGCCCGAGGCTTTGACCTTGGATGCGGCGATCGCCCGCTCATTCGCCATCCTCGATCGCGTCCTGGCCGCCTTCCCGGTCGTGGCCACGGTTGGGCTGTTCTCCGGCGGCAACGACTCCGTGGTCGTCAACCATCTCTTCCGCGATCATGTGGATGCGATCGCGCACGTCAACACCGGTACCGGTATCCCGGATACCACCCAGCACGTGCGCGATGTGGTCGCCGCCTGGGGTTTGCCCCTGCACGAGCTTCGCCCGAAGAACTCCTACCGGGATCTCGTGCTGGGCAATGTGCTGTCCACTCGCGGCAAGAACATCGGCCGCCAGGTGTGGAAGGGATTCCCCGGCCCGGCCGGACACTCAGTGATGTACCGCAGGCTCAAAGACGAGCCGTTACAGCGCCTGCGGGGGCAAATCATCGGCCGCCACGGGCGTACCCGCAACGTCGTCTACCTCGGTGGCATGCGCTGGGCCGAGACCGACCGTCGCTTTCGCAACGCAGAAGAGGTCGACCGCGAGGGCGCCCTGCTCTGGGTCTCCCCGATCGTGCACTGGACCAACGCCCACATGCGCGAATACCGCGATCGCCACCGCTGCACCCTCCCCCACCAGCACACCGACCACATGCTGTGCACTCCGAACGCCCTCCCGCTCAACGAGGTCACCGTGCACCTGCACATGTCCGGGGAGTGCCTGTGCGGCGCGTTCGCCAAGCCCAATGAGCTCGAAGAGATCGAGTTCTTCTACCCCCACGCCACCAAGCCCCTGCGGGAGTTGCAGCGCGAGGCCGAAGCCGCGGGCCTGACCGCGTGCAAGTGGGGCCAGCGCCCACCCGGCTCCCGCCGGCGCCGCCCGGCCGGGCGGCTGTGTGGCAAGTGCGAGGCCATCGAGGGGCAAGCCGACCTGCTCGCCGAATGGCGCGAGTCCGGCCTGATCACCCCCAGCCAGTTCGCCACCTTCACCCGCCCCGACGAACAGCGCGCCGCCTGAACACCCTCTTCAACCTGGGAGTTTCGCTGTGTCCAGCCGTACCCGATCCCGCGGTGGCGCGGGCATCCACACCGTTCGTATTCCGCACCAGCGCGGCCGCCGCTCGCAGCCGTTCCTAATCGTCGTCCCGCACCGACCCTCGCTGACCCGCGAGGTGTTCGGCTTCCTCGGGCGGGCTCTGTGGCGCTTCCGTGCCGCGCTCGCCCCCACGGGCCTGGCTCTGCTCGCGCTGGTCGTCACCGCGCTCCTGCACGTCTTGGGCTGGTGGTCCGGGCTCGTCCTCGCCCCGCTCGCCGCGGCGCCGGCGGTCTGGTTCGCCGTCATGCAGCGCCGCCGCCCCGCCCACCGTTCCACCCTCGCCTGGCGCATCGGACTGTCTGCGCTCGCCACGCTCACCGGCACGTGGGCGGCGCTGGCCGCCGCATTCGGCCCGTGGGCCGGCCCGCTCGGACTGATCTGGCTGATCGCCCTGATCATCGCTCAGTCCGCCTGGCTCATCGTCCGCCGCACCCACTAGCTGAGGAGACTGCCCGATGGCAGCAAACCGCAACGCCTCCGCCCGCCAGGTCGACGACTTCGCCCGGCGCCAGGCAAACCAGCCCTTCACCAACCCCCGGCGCAACGGTGCGAACCCGCAGAACAAGGGCGCCAAGTTCGCCAACGCAGGCGCCGCCGTGGGCGGGTTCGTCGGCGCAATGGGCGGCTCGTTCGTCCCCCCGATCAACGTCACCGTCAACAACACCAAGCACGCGGCCCGCGGCGGGGGCCGCCGCTCGCCCGCCGAATCCCTGCTGCCCGCCCCGGAGTTCGGCTCCCCGGCAGAGGTGCGGAACTACTGCAACACCCTGCGGGCCGCGGCCGTGACCTTGTCCATTGAGGTGGCCATGGGGGCGGAGATCCTCAAGGGCGTTTTGACTGCGGTGCCGGACCCGGAGGGCCGTGCGTTCGGCTCGCGTGTGCGGGCCCGGAAGGTCTCCCGCAAGATGCAGCGCTCCGCAGACGCCTTGCGGGATGCCGCGAAGAACGCCGCGGCCTGCTACGCGACCTTCCAGCAGGAGTTCGAGGAAGAGATCAACCGCGTCCGTCACCGCGCCCGCAAGCCGCAACAGCCGGTCATGAACTGGGCTCAGCAGTAGGGAGGTTGAGCCATGGCTCAGCAGTGGACTGATCAGGACGGCCGGAGCTACCCGCTCGCCGTCACCGGCATGAACGAGGGTTCGGGCGGCACGGTACGGGCGTACCTGCTGAACCGGGCCAAGCCGCACCTGCCGCCCTGGCTCGGCTGGGCCGGTACCGGTGTGGCCGGGGCGTTGGGGCACTGGCAGTGGGGTGAGAGCGCCGCCGCCGGCGTCGGGCTGACCCTCGCCTCGGTGGCGCTGACCGGCGCCACCTGGTGGGCTGGCAAGTCGACCAGCAACCAGCGGCGCCTGCACGCCACCGTCACCGCGGCCGCCGGCTCCGCCTGGGTCACGGCTGCCTGCCTCGCTGGGCCCACGGCCGGGCCGATCGACGACCTGTTCCTCATGGGCGGGCCCGCCGTGGCGCTGACGTGGAACGTGCGCACGGTCCTGCGCCACAACCCTGACGGAGCCCCGGCCAGTTCGGACGGGGGTCTGCTGGAAAAGGTGGGCCTGGCGCGGGCACAGATCGGTGCAGCGAAGGTGGAACCCAACCGGGTCACCGCGCCGATCGCCCTTCAGGCGGGCGAGCAGACCAACGACGACGTTGCCAAGGCCCTGGTGCGGATCGCGTCCGCGCTGGATCTGCCGACATCCGCCGTCCGGTACACGCCCGACCCCGGCTCCGTCCGGCGCGGCGAGCTGGTCATCGTCCCCGAGGACATGCTGTCCGAAGAGGTCCAGTGGGAGGGCCCCTCCAACCTCGGGGGGTCGATCGCCGATCCGCTGGTCATCGGCCGCTACGACGACGGCTCCGCGCTCGTCATGTGGCTGCCCGGCGATCCGGACGCGGGCCGCAACTCTACCCACGGCCTGATCGCGGGCCAGTCCGGGTCCGGCAAGGGCGATGCCGCCCTGAACCTGCTCACGGAGGTCCTCTCCCGGCGGGATGTCATCGTGTGGTTCTCCGACCCGAAGGCGTTTCAGGACTTCGCCCCTCTCCGGGCTGGTCTGGACTGGGACGCTGAGGGCGGCAGCCAGACGGAAATCATGGTGGCGGCAGTTGAGGCGGTCATCCCCGCCCGCACCCGCTGGCTCGGAGCCCACGGCTACCGCCAGTGGGTGCCCGCTGCAGCCGAACCGCAGAACGACCCCGAGCACTCCTGCCGCCAGGACGGCCGGGCCTGCGGCTGCGCGGGCATGCCGTTCCTGGTCGCCTGGTTCGAGGAAGCCGCCAACACCCTGCGCAACCTCGGAGACGACGCCTTCACTGGCATCGCGCAGGAGGCCCGCTCCGCGGGTGTCTCCCTGATCGTGTCGCTTCAGCGCCCTTCCTACGACCAGATGTCCACCTCCACCCGCGCCTCCCTCCCGTCCGTGATCGCACTCGGTTGCGACCCGCGCGACGAAGGGTTCGCACTGCCGGAGACGGTCATCGACGCCGGCGCCCACCCCGGAGCGTGGGGCAACCGGCGCCCCGGCTACTGCTACGTCGTCTCCCCCGGGATCGACGAAGCCCGCTACCCCTCGCCGGGCCGCACCCGCCGCTTCACCACCCGCGCGGTGCCCGTCATGGAGCAACTCGCGGCATGGGCGCAGCACAACGGCGCCACCGCCGACCCCATCACCGCCGGCGTCGCCTCGTCGGTGGCCGGCCGCGCCTACACCGGCCGCACCACCGACGACACCGACACGGCGCCGCGGCCGGTCGGGCTGCGGGCCGTCCCCGAGGAGGACGACATGGAACACGGCGGTCTGCTCGTCGACCCCGAGGACGCCGATATCGACCCCGAGGCCGACCTCCCCGAGCCGGAGCAGGGCGACGACGCGCCGATCTTCGGCCAGGAAGCCGGCCGCAAGCCCTCCCCCGAGGAGGCGCGGCGGCTGTTCGCTCAGGCACTTGAGGAGTTCGAGAGCAACGGTCAGATGGTGGTCGGCCCGAAGGACTTCACCGACTGGTGCGACCGCCACGGCCTCTCCCGCTCCTGGGTCTCCCTGCGGCTCAAGGAAGCCGCACAAGACGGGCGCCTGGACGCCACCAACACCACCGGCCGGTGGCGGATCGTTCCCGCCCTCACAGCCGCCTGACACCCGTAACGCGTTACGCCTGCCTAACACCCAAACCCCTAGGCAGACGCACGCGTTACCCGCCCTAACAGCGGCCGATCACACCCCTCACACCGTCACGTAACACCCGCTCGCGGGCCCGCCTCACACTCTGTGGCGCGGGCCCGCTCCCGTCCCAGAGGAGTTCGCATGGGTCACCTCGAACGGCCCGCGGCCGTCGAAGTCCACCACCCCATTCCGATCACCGCCTATCCGCCCGCCGCACCCCTCGTGCCGGTGCAGCCGGACCCGGCGTCCGCGGTGCAGTCGATCGTTTTGCCCGATGGCCGGGTCGTCACCGGCTACTCCCTCGCCCCCGCGCCGGCCCCGGCGCCGCTCGCTCCGCGGCCGGCCGTCTCGCGCACCGCGGTGAACATCGCTCTCGGAGGGATCGGGTTCGGCGCGGTGTGCGGCGGACTGGTCCTGCTCACCTCGTTCATCGCCGCCCTGACCGCGTTCATCACCCAGCTCATCACCCTCGCCGCGGTCATCTTCGGCGGCTGGATCGCCATTCAGATCTTCGGCACCACTGGCCGCCACAGCGGCGGCACCACGGTCAACATCCGCAAAGCCGTCATCAAGCGCAGCCACTTCCACGGGTAGAAGCTCAGGTGGTGAGGGGAAAGCCGGCGAATCCCTCAGGCGTCCGTGTCACCAGAGCGATGTTCTCCGCCATCAACAGCTCCTGCACGTCCTCGCTGGGCGCTTCCGGCAGCAGCACCGCCAACCGCAAACCGTCCGGGACGTCTAGGTGCCGGCGGTAGTCCAAAAGCTGGCCGATCGCGAAGCGCACGGCATTGCGACTCGCCTGTCCCTTGGCTTCGTACAGCACGTTGTCGGTGCTGTCGTACAAGTCCGGTACCAGGGCGCCCACTTCGCCCTTGACTGTGATTTGGAAGCTCTTGAAGACGTGGCCTACCGCCGTCAGGTGCTCCTCGAACGCGGTGACCAACTGGCCCTCGCGGCGGATGACCTGCCGCTCGCCACCCCGGATGGTGGCGGTAGTGCTCTCCGTAGAGTGCTTCTCCGTCTTCTTGTCCTTAACCCCGGTCTGCTTCGCGGGCGAGGCGGGCGCCTTCGGACTTGCCGGCAACTCCACCACACTGCTCACTGCGGCGGGCATCGCCATGTCCGCATCCGTCAGCGACCACTCCACCCCCGGCACGGGACGCAAACGGAAGACGAACACCCGCCGCATCACCTTGTCACCGCCCGGCGCATGGCGTTCCACGTAGGGAAGCACCGGGTCCACCAGGGCCGGCCCCACGAACCGGTGCCGCACACCTCCCTTGGCAGCGCCCTTCTTGCTGGCCGCGACGAAGAGCAGGACCCGGCGGCCATCGGTGACGCTGTCCAGCAAGGCTTTGTTCCCAGACGTCATCTGCTGATTCCCCGACATCCCTTCGCCGGTGTAGAGGAAGAGCGGGCCGTGTTCGTCGTCCTCGACCTGCCCGTCGAAGGTGTACCCGTGCTTCGCCCCCGCCGCCGGGTCGGAGTAGATCAGCACCGTTTCGCCATTCGCCGGGGTCTGGATACCCCCCTGGATCGCTCCGCCGTAGATCGCCTTCACCTCAGCGCGGGTCGCGATCGTGCCTGGAACAAGGTCGTCAGTCGCCATGAGACGCAACCTATCCAGCTCCACTGACACAAGCCTTTGCCGGCCCACTGCCGGCAAGTAGGGCGGCTCCCGTCTCGGCAAAGTCCGGGGCCGCCCTTGCCAACCAGTCCTCGACAGACCTGTTGGAGGTCTCCAGCATGACGCAACCCGATGACACCCGGCGAGCCCTCGCCTTACTCACTTCCCGGACGCTGGAGGTGGCAGCGTGAACAACCACCTGTGCACCGCCCTCCAGCTCGCGGTCGAGGGGCTGCCCGTCCTGCCGCTGCGCAAGGGCAAGGTGCCCTTCGCCAACTGCCCCGCGTGCCTGTACACCTCGTGCGGCGGGCGCCCGCACATGAAGAACCCCGGCCCCTGCACCTGCCCCGCCCCCTGCCACGGCTGGGCCGCCGCCACCACAGACCCCGCCGTCATCAACTCGCCGGCATGGGCGACCGCATGGCACGGCGCCGCGGCGGTCGCCTACCACCCCGGCGGCGCCGGCCTGACGGTCGTCGACTGCGACAACACCGACGCCATCGCGTGGGCCCGCGCCACCCTGCCCGCCACACGGACCGTGCCCACCACCCGCGGCGAGCACTGGCTCTACCTCGGAACGATGCCGTCGGCCAACGGCGTGCGGCCCGGCGTGGACATCAAATCCACCATGGCCTACGCCCGCTGGCTCGGATCTGGCACCGGCACCATGGCCGCGCTGCCCGACGTCGTGCGCGCGCTCACCGCAGCCAAGCCCGCGGCCCCCGTACCCATCAGGGTCCCCGCGCCGGCCAGGGGCGGGGAATGCCGCCACCGCACCCCCGCCTACCTCGAACGCGGGATCGCCATGGCGGAACAGCGCATCACCGAGACGTCCAGCGGCGTGCACACGGCCGTGTACCGGACGTTCCTGGCCGTGCTCTCGACGCACGGCCGGTGCGGCTGCCTCACCGAGGACCACATCGCCCGCCTGTTCACCGCCGCGCAGGCCAAGGGCGAGACTCCGCGGCACTGCACGGATGCGTGGACCAACGCACGCACCACGTTGGGGCTTTGAGCATGGACGACGACGACAAGAACCCGGCGCGGAAGGTCATCGCGGACTACGCGCAAGAGCGCTTCCGCTACTTCCGCACCGCGGACGGCACCGTCTACGCACAGCGCAAGGGCCACCCCGTGGCCCGCCCGATCCGCTCCCAGGGCACCACCGGAAGCCACCGCCAAGAACTCATGGTCGGCCTATTCAAGGACGGACTCGGCACGTTCAACGGCACCGCGATGAAGGAGGCACTCGACTTGATCGAAGCACTCGCCCTCACCGAGCAGGTCCAGCCCGTCCACATCCGCGTCGCCCCCGGCCTGGACGGGGCCACCTGGCTGGACCTCGGCCGTAACGACGGCCAGTCCGTCCGCATCCACCCCACCGGCTGGGACATCCGCACCCCCGACCCGAGCGAGGTGTGCTGGCGACGCACCCAGCTCACCGGCGAACTGCCCCTGCCCGCCAAGGACACCAACGGCAAGGGCATCGACCTGCTCTTTCGGCTCTGCAACTTCGCAGGCGCCGAAACCGAGTGCCTGGCCATGGCCTGGCTCATCGGCTGCCTGGAACCCGCCGTACCCGTCCCCGCGCCCTTCCTCACCGGCCCCCAGGGCGCGGGCAAGTCCACCGGCGGACGGATGCTCATCCGGCTCATCGAGGGCATGACCGGGGACCTGCGTCGCGCCCCGAAGGACGAGGACAACCTGATCGCGGCCGTGGCCGCGGGATGGGTCACGGCGCTGGACAACCTCTCCCACATGACCCCGGACCTGTCCGACGCCATGTGCTGCATCGTCACCGGAGCCGAAAGCGTCAAGCGAGCCCTGTTCACCGACGGAGACGTCTTCCGCGCCCGCTACCGCCGCCCCCTGCTCCTGACCGGCATCGACGTCGGCGTCATCCGCCCCGACCTCGCCGAACGCCTCCTACCGCTGCGCCTGGAACGCCCGAAGGTGCGGCGCACCGAAGCGGAGCTCTGGACGGAGTACGCGGAAGCCCTGCCCGTCATGCTCGGCTCCCTGCTGGACCTGACCGTCAAGGTCCGCGCCGCCACCGCCGAGACGCCAACCGACCTGCGCATGGCGGACTTCGCCCACCTGTGCGCGCAGCTCGACGAAGCGATGGGCCTCGGGGCTCTGGCGGCCTACCGGGCCGGACTGGACGATCTCAACGACGACGTCATCGAGGGCGACCTGCTCGCACAGACCGTGCTCCAGTACGCGGCCGGCATGCACCCCGGGGCACAGGAGCGGATGACGTCCGCGGAGTGGCTGCACCTGCTCACCCGGCTCTACAGCGGCGAGGACTGCCGCCCGCTTCCCAAGGGGTGGCCGACCACCGGCAAGGTCCTCTCCGACCGGCTCAAGCGCCTTCAGCCCACCCTCGCCGCCCGCGGCCTGGTCGTCGACTGGGGACGCACCCGCGAGGCCCGCTACATCGAGCTCACCGAACCCGCGCCGGCACCCGGCCCGCAACAGGAACCCGCGTTCTGAACGCGAGGTCACCGCACAACAGCAAGAAGAGCACCCGGGCCGACGCGGCGATGGGTGCTCCTCTTGCTGTTCGGTGCGCAGCACCGCCCGAAGGACGTGCCGCGCCAGCGGCTCCTTCTTCGCGCTCTGAGCCGCGCACAACAACAGACACCACCCCCCTCTTTTCCTAAGTAGGGGAACGCTGCGTCACCTGCGTCACACACGACGGAAAACGGCCTCTGACCAGCCAAAACAAGCGTGACGCAGAGCCCAACCGTCTGCGTCATCGTGCGTCACCTGCGTCACGCCACCGTGACGCAGGTGACGCGGCAGTGACGCACCCCCGCCGCGCTGTGTCACAGATTCCCCCAGGTCAGAAGCCTGAATGACGCTGGTGACGCTGTGACGCAGAAATCCCAACCTCGGACAGACGAGCCCTCCGGGCCCGCGCGCCCGCAACTCATCGCAGAAGACCTCACACCCTCCGCGACGGACATGAGGAGTCACCGAATCCATGGCCACCGAAGAGCCGACCGACCTGATTGGCGTCCTGCTCGCCCTCCTGCGCGGCAGCGTCCCGGACCGCTACCTGACTCCCGAGGACCTGGTCACCATGTTCAGCCTCCCAAGCGTCGAAACCGTCTACCAGTGGCGCCGCAAGCGCATCGGGCCGCCCGGTTTCCGCGTCGGCCGCTACCTCCGCTTCAACCCCGCCGCCGTCAGGGCGTGGGAGGCCGAACGCACCGCCCTCGACGACGCGGCCTGAGCCTGCCGCGCACCGCGCCAAGCAACTCTCCGGGGAGGGCCACACCGTGGCCCTCCCCCTCCCATGCCCAGAAGGGACCGCGCCCCACATGGCAGGCAGCATCCAAGACCGCTGGTTCAAGACCGAGACCAACTCCGCAGGCAAGAGCAGCAAGGTCAAGACAGCCCGGTACGGAACCGGCATGCGCTACCGGGCCCGCTACTTCGCACCCGACGGCAAGCGCAAGAGCAAGTCATTCGCCGACGGACAGAAGCGCCTCGCTGAGCAGTGGCTGACCAAGATGGCTGCGGACGTGGCCCGCGGCGACTACATCGACCCGAACGCGTCCCGGACCTCCTTCCAGGAGTTCGCGGAAGGATGGTTGGCGAGCCAGAGCGGGGACCCGAACACCCGAGCGTCGATGCAGTCGCAGCTCAGCCTGCACGCTTTCCCGCGCATCGGGTCACGCGCGCTGGGATCGTTCCAACCGAGCCACATCCGGGAATTCGTGACGCAGCTCGAAGCGTCCGGCATGTCCGGCGCCTACGCGCGCGTGATCTTCTCGAACGTCCGCGCTGTCCTTTCCGCCGCTGTAGAGGACGGCTACCTGCGCCGAAACCCCTGCAACTCGCGCACGGTGACGCTCCCCGAGATGGGCACGCGCCGTGTCGTCCCCTGGCAGCCTGACCGCGTTTTCGCCGTACGTGACGCCATGGTCGAGCGCTTCCGGACTATGGTCGACATGGGTGCCGGATGCGGCCTGCGACAGGGCGAGATTCTCGGACTGTGCGTCGATGAGCTGGACTTCGACAGCGGCACCCTGCACGTGGTGCAGCAACTCAAGTTGAGCCTGAGTAGGCCAGTGTTCGCGCCTCCCAAGGGCGGCAAGCTCCGGGACGTGCCTCTCCCCGAGCCTGTAGCTGAGGCATTGAAAGAGCACATGAAGCGCTTCCCGCCGGTTGAGGTCACCTTGCCGTGGATGCGCGCAAGCGGTCAGCCCGTGACCAAGCGGCTCATCTTCAGTGGGCCGCGCGGCGGGCACGTCTGGCGTACGTCGCTGAATGAGGACCACTGGAAGCCCGCCCTCGCGAAGGTAGGCGTCATCCCCAAGGCCAAGAGCCGTGAGCACGAGGCCGCTCGCGAACACGGCATGCACGCGCTCCGCCACTTCTACGCGTCCGTTCTCCTGGACGCCGGCGAGAGCATCAAGGCCGTCAGCGAGTACCTCGGACACTCTGACCCGGGGCTGACGCTGAAGGTGTACGCGCACCTCATGCCGAGCAGCCGGGACCGGGCCCGGAACGCCATCGGCCGCGCACTCAGGCCGCACGATCCGGGGCGCTGAGGGCCCACAGTGGGCCCAGACCATGAAAACGCCCCTGACTCGCACCATGTGCGCAGGTCAGGGGCATGATCACAATCCCTACTTCTTCTTGCCCTGGTTCTTGACCGCCTCGATGGCGGCCGCCGCGGCGTCCGGGTCGAGGTAGGTGCCGCCCGGCTTGACCGGCTTGAAGTCGGCGTCGAGCTCGTAGGCCAGCGGGATGCCGGTCGGGATGTTCAGGCCCGCGATGTCCGCGTCGGAGATGCCGTCGAGGTGCTTGACCAGCGCGCGCAGGCTGTTGCCGTGGGCGGCGATCAGGACCGTCCGGCCGGCCAGCAGGTCCGGGACGATGCCGTCGTACCAGTACGGCAGCATGCGGACGACGACGTCCTTCAGGCACTCGGTGCGCGGACGCAGCTCCGGCGGGATCGTGGCGTAGCGCGCGTCGTTCGCCTGGGAGAACTCGTTGTCGTCGGCGAGGACCGGCGGCGGGGTGTCGTAGGAGCGGCGCCACAGCATGAACTGCTCCTCGCCGAACTCGGCGAGCGTCTGCGCCTTGTCCTTGCCCTGCAGGGCGCCGTAGTGGCGCTCGTTCAGGCGCCAGCTGCGGTGGACCGGGATCCAGTGGCGGTCCGCGGCCTCCAGCGCGAGCTGGGCGGTGCGGATGGCGCGCTTCTGGAGCGAGGTGTGCAGTACGTCGGGCAGCAGACCGGCGTCCTTGAGCAGCTCACCGCCGCGGACCGCCTCCTTCTCGCCCTTCTCGGTGAGGTTGACGTCCACCCAGCCGGTGAACAGGTTCTTCGCGTTCCATTCGCTCTCGCCGTGGCGGAGGAGGATCAGCTTGTACGGTGCGTCGGCCATGCGTACGAGATTAATGGACGCGGGTGAAGGCCGACGGAGCCGTCTCAACCCTTGACGGGTCCGGTCAAATGAATAGCAGCGGGGTCGCACGTGCTTGTAAGTTCCGGTTACCGGATCAGCCACTTACGGGGGATACACGCATGTCGATGGCCACGCTCAGGCGCGCGGCGAAGGAAAGTGTCTCGGGGCTTCCCCCGGCGTTCTGGTGGCTGTGGGCCAGCACTCTGGTCAACCGGCTCGGGGCGTTCGTGGCCACCTTCATGGCCCTCTACCTGACCCTGGAGGAGGGCTACTCGGCCTCGTACGCGGGTCTCGTCGTCGCCCTCCACGGGCTCGGCGGCGTGGTGTCGTCGCTGGGCGCGGGGGTGATGACCGACCGGCTCGGCCGCCGTCCCACCATGCTGATCGCGCAGCTCGCGACGGCCGCCTCGGTCGCCGTGCTGGGCTTCATGGAGCACCCGGCGGCGATCGCCGCGATGGCCCTGGTCGTGGGCGCGGCGTCGAACGCGTCGCGGCCGGCCGTACAGGCGATGATGGCCGACATCGTCCGCCCCGAGGACCGGGTCCGGGCGTTCTCACTGAACTACTGGGCGATCAACCTGGGCTTCGCGATCTCCTCGGCGGGCGCCGGCTTCATCGCCGAGTACAGCTATCTCGCCGGCTTCCTCGGCGAGGCGGCCCTGACGCTCGTCTGCGCCGTACTGATCTTCGTCAAGCTTCCCGAGTCGCGGCCGGAGCACGCCCCCGAGGCCGCGGGCAAGACGGCCGACCCCGGGCTCGGGATGGGCACGGTGCTGCGCGACGGGCGCTTCATGGGCGTCGTCGGGCTGTCCTTCCTGATCTCGCTGATCTTCCAGCAGGGCTATGTGACCCTGCCGGTCGCCATGGGTGTGGACGGGTTCTCCAGCGCCGACTTCGGGCTCGCGCTCTCGGTCAACGGCGTCCTGATCGTCGCCCTGCAGATCCCGGTGACCCGGTACATCGAGCACCGCGACCCGCGCCGGCTGCTGATCGTCTCCGCGCTGCTGGCCGGCTACGGCTTCGGGCTCACCGCCTTCGCCGAGTCGATCGCCGTGTACGCGCTGACCGTGGCCGTCTGGACGCTCGCCGAGATCGTCAACGCGCCGACGCAGACGGGCCTGGTGGTCCGGCTCTCCCCGCTGCACGGCCGCGGCCGCTACCAGGGCGTCTACACCATGTCCTGGTCGGTGGCGGCGCTGATCGCGCCGCTGATGTCGGGCTGGGTGATCGACCGGTTCGGCGCGGAGTGGCTGTGGGGGATGTGCGCGGTGCTCGGGACGGTGTCGGCGCTCGGCTACTGGCTGCTGATGCGCTCGCTGCCGGACCAGGAGGAGACGCCGATGGAGGAGAAGACGCCGGAGGAGAAGACGCCGGTGGAGTCCGCGCCCGCCACGGCGACCGCACCGGTCACCGCGAACTGACGGCGCGCCGGGTCGTAGGGTGCGCCGGGCCTCGTACGGCGCGCCACGTCGGGTCGGCGTTCCGTCAGTGCCCGGTCGGCGTTCCGTGAGCCGTCGGCCGACGTGTCGGCGTCCGATCACCGGGTCAGCGTTGGTCAGCGTGTCAGCGTTCGGTCAGATGGGTGAACGCCTCGAGGTTCCGCGTCGATTCGCCCCGGGCCGTCCGCCAGGCGTACTCCTTGCGGATCGCCGAGGCGAATCCCAGCTCCAGGAGCGTGTTGAACGCGCCGTCCGCCGCCTCCAGGACCGAGCCGAGGATGCGGTCCAGCTCCTCCGGCGTGACCGCCGACAGGGGCAGCTTGCCGGTCAGATAGATGTCGCCGAGGCCGTCGATCGCGTAACTGACGCCGTAGAGGCGCAGATTGCGCTCCAGGAGCCAGCGGTGGACCCCCGCCTCGTTCTCGTCGGGGTGGCGGATCACGAAGGCGTTCAGGGACAGGGAGTGGTTGCCCAGCCGCAGCGAGAGCGTGGTGGACAGCTTGCGGGTGCCCGGGAGCGTGACGACATAGGTGCCGGACTCCGGGGACTCCCAGGTCAGCTCGGCGTCGTCCAGCGCGGACTCGATGATCTGCCGTGCTTCGCCGGCCGTGCCGCCGGCCATCTCGTCAGCCATGGTGCGAGCGTACGCGACGGCGGTGATCGTGCATCGCGGCCGTGTAGACCTCGGCCGTCCTGGAGGCCGCCGTCTCCCAGCCGAAGGAGGCGGCGTGGCGGGCGGCCGCCGCACCCATCCGGGTGCTCAGGGCCGGGTCGGTGACGAACCGGCGCAGGGCGGTGGCGTAGTCCGCGGGGTTGTGGCCCTGGACCAGGTACCCGGTCGAACCGTCCGCGACCGCCACCGGGAGGCCGCCGACCGCGGCGGCCACGACCGGGGTGCCGGCCGCCTGCGCCTCGATGGCGACGAGCCCGAAGGACTCGCTGTACGACGGCATGACCAGCACGGACGCGGCACGGAACCAGTCGGCGAGCCGGTCCTGGTCCACCGGCGGGTGGAAGCGCACCAGGTCGGCGATGCCCAGCCGGGCGGCGAGCTTCTGCAGCCCCTCCGGCTTGGCCAGGCCGCTGCCGCTGGGCCCGCCCACCACCGGGACGATCATGCGGGAGCGCAGGGTCGGGTCCTCGTCGAGCAGCCGGGCCGCGGCGCGCAGCAGGATGTCGGGGGCCTTCAGGGGCTGGATGCGCCCGGCGAAGACCGGCACGAAGGCGTCGGCGGGCAGCCCGAGCCGGGCACGGGCGGCGGCGCGGCCGTCGGCGGGCTGGAACCGGTCGAGGTTGACGCCCGGGTGGACGACCGCGACCTTCGCCGGGTCGGCGTCGTAGAAGCGGACGAGCTCGGCCGCCTCCTCGTCGGTGTTGGCGACCAGCCGGTCGGCGGCCCGGACGATCTGGGTCTCGCCGATCACACGGGCCGCGGGCTCCGGCGTGTCGCCCTCGGCGAGGGCGGCGTTCTTGACCCTGGCCATGGTGTGCATGGCGTGCACGAGCGGCACGCCCCAGCGTTCGGCGGCGAGCCAGCCGACGTGTCCGGAGAGCCAGTAGTGGGAGTGGACCAGGTCGTAGTGGCCGGGCCGGTTCCCCGCCCAGGCCTGCATCACGCCGTGGGTGAAGGCACAGAGCTGGGCCGGCAGCTCCTCCTTGGCGAGCCCTTCGTAAGGCCCGGCGTCGACGTGCCGGACGAGGACGCCCGGGGCGAGCTCCACGGCCGGGGGCAGCGCGCCGGTGGTGGCGCGGGTGAATATCTCGACCTCGATGTTGATCGCGGCGAGCCGTTTGGCCAGCTCGACGATGTAGACGTTCATGCCGCCCGCGTCACCCGTACCGGGCTGGTGCAGCGGGGACGTGTGCACGCTGAGCATGGCGATCCGGCGCGGCACCCGCGGCCGCCCGGGCAGCCGGAGCCTGGGCGGCACCGCGAGGGTGCCGGCGAACCGGGACACGTACTGGCTCACGTCGACGGTCCTTCCGCTCTCGGGCATGGCAAAAAGAGGACGCGCGTTCCTCCATCGCCCAGAACAGCGGAACGCTCCCTTTCATTTCCGTTTTGCCAATTCATTACGGGGACGGTGCCCGGCAGGGGCCGCACGCCGGGCACCCCGCGGCCCCTGGCCTACCCTCGTCTCCATGGCCCCGCGCACCACCCGCCCCGTCGGCAACCCGACCCGCGGGACCACCAACCCCAACCGGCTCCGCCGCATGGACCGCTGGATCGCGGCCGTGCACGGCCCGGCCCTGCGCCGCGCCGGGGAGGCGCCCGTGGCCGTGGACCTCGGGTACGGGGCCGCTCCCTGGACCGCCGTCGAGCTGCTGCAGCGGCTGCGCACCGCCGACCCGCGCACCCGGGTGGTGGGGATCGAGATCGACCCGGCGCGCGTCGAGGCCGCCCGGCCCTACGAGCGGGACGGGCTCACCTTCGCGCACGGCGGCTTCGAGGTGCCGGTCGACGGCTCCCCCGCCCTCATCCGGGCGGCGAACGTGCTGCGCCAGTACGACGAGGACGAGGTCCACGCGGTCTGGGCCCGGCTGTGCGGCCGGCTGGCGCCCGGAGGGCTGCTCGTGGAGGGGACCTGCGACGAGATCGGCCGGCGGCATGTGTGGGTGGCGCTGGGGCCCGAGGGCCCGCGCACGGTGACCTTCGCGACCCGCCTCGGCTCGCTGGAGCGGCCCTCGGACCTGGCCGAGCGGCTGCCGAAGGCGCTCATCCACCGCAATGTGCCGGGGGAGCCGGTGCACGCGTTCCTCCGGGACTTCGACCGGGCATGGGCGGCGGCCGCCCCGTACGCCTCGCTGGGTGCCCGGCAGCGGTGGATCAGGACGGCCCGCGACCTGGCCGCGGACTGGCCCCTGGCCGACGGCCGGCGGCGGTGGCGGCAGGGTGAACTGACGGTGTCGTGGGCGGCCCTGGCCCCCCGTTCCCTGTGAATATCCCCGGCGGGGGAACGCCCCTGGGTGATCTTTCGTCCCACACGGGTGGATGTGACCCGTCAAGTGCCCTGAACCTCTGTCGCTTTGGCGGCGGTCGTGGCACCATCGCGGAGGCCACTGAAAGTTACTGACGGTAAATCAGATAAGTGCCGGCGTATGTCCGGAGGGGGACACTCGTGAACCGACGCCGCTGTGCCGCCGCCGCCATCACCGTGGTCTGCGCGCTGACCGTGCTCGCGTCACCGGTCCAGGCCGCCTACGCGGCACCCGCGCCTCCCCCCTCGACACCGCCCGCGGCGCCCCCGTCCGGCAAGAGCCTCGAAGAGGTCCGCAAGGAGATCGAGAGCCTCTACCGCCAGGCCGCCTCCGCCACCGACGCGTACAACCTCGCCGAGGAGCAGGCCAAGAAGCAGTCGGCCGAGATCGTGAAGCTGGCGCGGGCGATCGTCGACGGCCAGGCCCGCATCGACGATCTGAAGAAGCGGGCCGGCGCGGCCGCCCGCGCCCAGTACCGCAGCGGCGGGATACCCGAGGAGGCCCGGCTCGTCCTCACCGACGACCCCCGCCTCTTCCTCGACGGCGTCGGCCGGGTCCAGCAGGGTCAGAAGGCCACCAAGGACCTGCTCGCCGAACTGAACCAGAAGCAGTCGGACTTGGAGACGTACACCAAGGACGCCAGCGCCCACTGGACCCGGCTGGAGGCCAACCGGGTCAAGCAGGCCAACGCGAAGAAGCAGATCGAAAGCAAGATCGCGGCGGCGAAGAAGCTGGAGGAACGGCTCGCGGCCGCCGAGCGGGCACGGCTGCTCGAACTGGAGCGGGAGGAGCAGTACAAGGCCCAGACGGCCTGGCTCGGCTCCGGTGTGCTCAAGGAGATCAACGGCAGTGCGAGCGAGCAGGGGCGCAAGGCCATCGAGTTCGCCACGGCCCAGCTCGGCAAGCCGTACGTGTGGGGCGCCGAGGGCCCGGACTCCTACGACTGCTCCGGCCTGACGTCCCAGGCGTGGGCGGCGGCCGGCAAGGGCATCCCGCGCACCTCCCAGGAGCAGTGGCGGCTGCTGCCCCGGATCGACATCAAGGACATGCGCCCCGGCGACCTGATCATCTACCACGCCGATGCCAGTCATGTGGGGATGTACATCGGCAACGGCGCGATCGTCCACGCCCCGCGGCCGGGCCGGAACGTCACGGTCACGGGCGCCGGCTCGATGGCCATCCTCGGGGTCGTACGCCCCGACAAGTGAGCCTTGCCACATAAGTCCTGGCGGCTCGTGCGTGATGTTCGTCATGACCCCCTGCCCAACTACGCCCCGACGTGCGGCATATGCCACCGGCTCTTCGTCGATCACCATTCCGTTCGGCCGCCCGGGGCCGCTATGGTCCCCGTCTGGTGAGGTGTCGCCCGATGCTTCACCGCGCCCTCGGGGGGAGGGAAGGAACCAAGCCGATGCCCGTACCCGTACCGCGACAGAGGGTGACCGTCTCCGCCGGCACCGCTGTGGCGGAGACCGCCGGTGGTGTGGACCTCACTCTTCTGGTGATCGAGGACGACCCGGCCGGTACCTTCACCGTCCCCGAGCTGACGGACGCGTCCGGCGCCCGCGTGCGCATCCGCACCGCCCGTAACCTCACCGAGGCCGAGCGGCTGCTCACCGACGACGTGCACTGTGTGCTCGTCGACCTCGCCCTGCCCGGCGCCCGGCCGGGCGACGACGCCCTGGAGCCGCTGCGGCACGTGCTGCGGATCGCCCCCCGCCACGCCGTGCTGGCCCTGACCACGTCCGGCGACGCGGCGCTCGCCGCCGAGGCGGTCCGCGCCGGCGCCCAGGACCACCTCTTCCGGGAGGAGCTCGACGGGCCGCTGCTGAGCCGCGCCATCCGGTACGCCGTGGAGCGAAAACGCGCCGACTCGGTCCAGGTGAAGCTGGCCGAGTCGCGTCTGCGGGCCCAGGAGAACGCCCGGCTGGAGCGCGGCCTGCTGCCCACGCCGCTCCTGCAGGGCTCCGACCTGAGGTTCGCCGCCCGCTACCGGCCCGGGCGCTCCCGCGCCCTGCTCGGCGGCGACTTCTACGACACGGTCCGCACGCCGGACGGCACGGTCCACGCCATGATCGGCGACGTGTGCGGGCACGGCCCGGACGAGGCGGCGCTCGGTGTGGAGCTGCGGATCGCGTGGCGGGCGCTGACGTTCGCCGGGCTCTGCGGCGACGAGCTGCTCTCCACGCTCCAGCAGGTGCTGGAACACGAGCGGGAGAGCGAGGAGATCTTCGCGACCCTGTGCACCGTCGACATCGCCCCGGACGGGCGGCGGGCCGGGCTCTGCCTGGCGGGCCACCCCTCACCGCTGATCGCCCGGCACGGCCGGGCGGCGAAGCTGCTGCCGTACGAGGACGGCGGACCCGCCCTGGGCCTGCTGCCCGGCGCCCGCTGGCCGCGCCGTCAGGTCGAGCTGGGCGGCTCCTGGAGCCTGATGATGTACACCGACGGGCTGATCGAAGGCCGCTCGGCGGGCCCCGACTCCGCGCGGCTCGGCCAGGACGGCATGCTTGAAATGATCAACCGCATGCTGGCGTCCGGCCTGGCCGGCGAGGAGCTGCTGGAAGCCGCGATGACGGAGGTCCGGGAGCTGAACGGCGGCGAGCTGACGGACGACGTGGCCGTGCTGCTGCTGGCCCGCGACAGCAACGACCGGGCCGCCCGCGGACGCCGTCGCCGCTGACGGAACCGGCCGTTTCCCCCTCGCCGGAGAGGGGCGGCTCAGCGCCCGCCGTTGTACGGACCATAGGGCCCGTCGCTGCTGGACCCGCCGCGCCGGCCCCGGCCGCCTCCCGACACCCGCTGGAGCGCCGGACGGACGTCGACCATGAACACGATCGACGCGACCAGCCCCGCGAGCTGCAGGAACAGCATCGGCACCAGCAGGTTCACCGCGACCGTGACGCCCAGGATGATCAGCCAGAAGGGCTTGCTCTGCTTGTCGGCGGCACGGTAGGCGTCCTCGCGCGCCATCACCGCGATGGCGAAGGCGACCACGGCGATCGCGAGCATGGCCAGGTAGATGAGGAAGAGGAACGAATTGAACCCCTCGAGCAACATGCTGAGCACCGCCTAATGAGTGGATGAAGCGCCTCGCGGCCAAGGTACCCGTACAACGCCCGCCGATCGACGATCGTGCCCACCGCGGCGGGAGGGCACCCCGGCGGGCGCGGGTGCGGGTGCCGGTACGCGCGGCCGTGCGGGGGCGGGCGCGCGGCCGTGCGGGGGCGAGCGCGCGGCCGTGCGGGGGCGGGCGCGCGGCCGTGCGGGTGCGCGCGGGTGCCGGTGCGCGGGCGAGGCGCGGCCTACTTCTCCGGGGAGGCCGTCGTCTTCCTGGCGGCCGGCTTGCGGGCCGCCGGGGTCTTCTTCGCGGGGGCCGTCTTCTTGGCCGCCGGCTCGTCCTGCGGCTCCGGGTCCGCCTTGGGCTCCGGGTCCGGCTCCACCGCGACGGCGATCTCGTTGATCTCCTCGGCGGCCTCGCCGCGCCAGGTCTTCACGGCCTGCTCACCGTGCTCGGCGACCCGCTCGTAGGTCTCCCGGGCCCGCACCGCGTACTCCGCGGCCGCGCCCACACCCCGCAGGGCCAGGCCCTGGGCCTGCTCGCCCAGCTTCTTCAGGTCGGTGTCGAGGCTGCCGAGCACCTCGGTGACCTTGGCCTGCACGGTGGCCTGGGCCTCCTTGGCCCGCACGGTCACCTTCTCCTGCACGACCTTGGGGTCGGTGTTGCGCACCGCGTCGATCCGCGCGGGCGCCTCGGCGGCGATCTGCTCGATCAGGCCCGGCACCTTCCTGGCCTGCTGCACGGCGAGGTCCGCCGTACCGGCGGCGAAGTAGAGCGGGGTACGCAGTTCTTCGATGATGGCCATGGTCTGTGGTCCTCCCGGATCGCAGAGTGGGTTCGGCTTCGGGTGAGGGTTCAGGGGGTCTTCCCCCGGTCGGCACCACTGCCGTCGGCCGTGCGGGGGCCGTCCTCGGCGGTGTCGGCGTCGGCGGTGGCGGTGGTGTCGGCGGCAGCCGTGTCGAGGCCGTTCTCCTTGCGGAACGAGTCGTAGATCTGGAGCAGCACCTGCTTCTGCCGCTCGTTGATCGAGGGGTCGGCGAGGATGACGGCTCGCGTCTCCAGTTCCTCGCGTTCCCGCTCGTCCAGGATCCCGGCCCGCACGTACAGCGTCTCCGCGGAGATCCGCAGCGCCTTGGCGACCTGCTGGAGCACCTCCGCACTCGGCTTGCGCAGCCCGCGCTCGATCTGGCTCAGGTACGGGTTCGACACCCCCGCGGCGTCGGCGAGCTGACGCAGCGACAGCTGCGCGTTGCGCCGCTGCTCGCGCAAGTACTCACCGAGATTGCCGACGTTGAGTGATGCCATGCCCCGATGGTGCACCCTCTCGCTAACTTTTGCAAGCAACTGCTTGCTGGAGTGTCGCTTCTCGGTCGGCTGCGGCGCGGAAGGCCGCCTTTCCGCGCGGCCGGTCGTGGTACTCGGCGATCAGCCCGTGCTCGCGCCGGCGGCGGGAGCGGGAGTGGACGCGGCCCCGGCCGGGGAAGTCCGCGGGCCTCGCCCGCCGGGCCCCGAGCCACCGAGAGGCCCTGCCTTCATGCGCGTACAGCGGAAGGATCACCCGGGTGGGAGACCGTCCGGTGAGGCGCGGCAGGGATGAATCGGCGGGCGGCCGCTCCGGCGGGCGGCGGGCGCAAAGGCGATGAACCGGGGCCGGGCTTGCCCGTAACATGAGCTGGATCCAAGCAGCGGAGGCCAGTTGACGCGGCATCAGTGCCGCAGCGCCTTCCCACGTGTCGAGGAGAGCAGTGCGCATGACCGACCAGCAGGTTGTCCGACCGGCGGCCATCAGCGGATTTCCCGAGTGGCTCCCTGAAGTGCGGCTCGTCGAGCAGCATTGGCTCGACGTCATCCGCGCGGGTTTCGAGCGGTACGGCTTCTGCTCGGTCGAGACGCCGTCCGTGGAGCCGCTCGACGTGCTGATGGCGAAGGGCGAAACCTCGCAGGAGGTCTATACGCTGCGCCGGCTCCAGGAGGACCAGGACGACACGTCGGACGCCAAACTGGGCCTGCACTTCGACCTGACGGTGCCGTTCGCCCGGTACATCGCCCAGCACTTCAACGACCTGGTGTTCCCGTTCAAGCGCTACCAGATCCAGCGGGTCTGGCGGGGTGAGCGCGCCCAGGAGGGCCGTTTCCGGGAGTTCACCCAGTGCGACATCGACGTCATCAACGTCGACCACGTGCCGCTGCACTTCGACGCGGAACTGCCACGGATCATCCACGAGATCATGAGCGAACTCCGCCTCCCGGCGTGGACCATCAACGTCAACAACCGGAAGGTCCTCCAGGGCTTCTACCAGGGGCTGGGCGTGGACGACCCGCTGGAGGTGATCCGGACCGTCGACAAGCTCGACAAGATCGGGGTGTCCGGGGTCAGCGAGCTGCTGTCCCGGAAGGTCGGCCTGACGGACCGCCAGGTCGGAGCCTGCGTGGAGCTCGCGAGCCTGCGCGGCACCGACGCGTCGGTGGTGGAGGACATCACCGGACTCGGCATCCGCTCGGAGCTGTTGTCCGAAGGTCTGGACGAACTCGCCTTCGTGCTGGACTCGCTGAGCGACCTGCCGACCGGGAGTCTGCTGGCCGACCTGTCGATCGCCCGCGGCCTGGACTACTACACGGGCACGGTCTACGAGGGCAAGTTCACCGACTGGCCGGGCTACGGCAGCATCTGCTCCGGCGGCCGGTACGAGAACCTGGCCGGCTCCTACATCCGCCGGAACCTGCCTGGCATCGGTATGTCGATCGGGCTGACCCGGATCTTCGCCAAGCTGCTGGCCGAGGGGCTGCTGCCCACCGGCCCGGCCTCACCCAGCGACCTGTTGATGGTGCTCCCGGAGGGCAGGGAGCAGGCCGCCGAGGCGGCGGCGACCGCCGGGCTGCTGCGCCGGCGCGGGCTGAAGGTGGAGCTCTACCACCAGCCCGACAAGGTGGGGAAGCAGGTGCGCTACGCCTCCCGCAAGGGCATCCCGTACATCTGGTTCCCGCCGCTCAGCGAGGGCCGGGAGCACGAGGTCAAGGACCTCGTCAGCGGGGAGCAGACCGCCGCCGACCCGGAGACCTGGCGGCGCCCCTGAGAGCCGCCGCCCGGGAGGCGGCGCACCGCGGGACGTGAACCGGTGGAGGGCCCGACGTGCACGGCGACAGCCGGCCGTCGGGCCCTCCACCGTCCCGGGGCCCGAGACAGCGGGGCCGGTTGGCTTGTGCTGGACATGGCGACCACCGGACGGCCCGGGATCTTGAGGCCGCGGAGCCGTTGCGCACACGATGGGAACCGGGCGGGAAACCGTCCGTCACCCGTAGGGCATCGGTTCGACGAGACGGAGTCCGTATGGCCACCGCGCCCCACCCGAGCGAGGCAGGCGCCCTCGCGGCAGTCGCGCCGGCGCACCCGGCTCGGATCGAGGCCGCGCGGCTCCACGAGTCCGTCGGGGACCCGGTGCTGACCTCGATGACCCTGCTGAACGAGATCGCCGGGCGCTTCCCGGACGCGGTCTCCTTCGCGGCGGGCCGCCCGTACGAGGGCTTCTACGACACCCGTGCGCTGGCCAGGTACCTGGGCACCTTCGAGGAGTACCTGCGCGGGGAGGCCGGGCTGACGGACGAGGAGGTCACCCGGGCGTTCTTCCAGTACGGCAGGACCAAGGGCATCATCCACGAGCTGATAGCCCGGCACCTGGCGAACGACGAGGGCTTGCGGACCGACCCCGAGGACATCCTGGTGACCACCGGGTGCCAGGAGGCCATGGTGCTCGTCCTGCGGGCACTGTGCCGGGACCGGCGCGACGTGGTGCTCGCCTCCTACCCGTCCTACGTCGGATTCCTGGGCGCCGCCCGGCTGGTGGGCATGCCGGTCCGGGGAGTGCGCGAGAGCGCCACCGGCATCGACCTCGAGGACCTCACCGCCCAGATCAGGCGGGCCCGTGCGGAGGGCTTGCGCCCCCGCGCCTGCTACGTGGTCCCGGACTTCGCGAACCCCAGCGGCGCCACCATGACCACGGCGGACCGGCGGCGGCTGCTGGAGGTGGCGGCGCAGGAGGACATCCTGCTGCTGGAGGACAACCCGTACTCGATGTTCCGCCTCGACGGGTCACGCCCGCCGACGCTGAAGTCCCTGGACCGCGACCGGCGCGTGGTGTACCTCGGCTCGTTCGCCAAGACGGCGTTCGCCGGCGCCCGGATCGGCTACGTGGTCGCGGACCAGCCGGTGGAGGACGGCGCAGGCGGCAGCACGCGGTTCGTGGACGAGCTCGCCAAGCTCAAGAGCATGCTCACCCTCAATACCTCCACCGTCGCCCAGGCCGTCATCGGCGGCTTCCTGCTGGAGCACGGGTGCAGCGTGGAGAAGGCCTCCGTCCGGGAGGCCGCCGTGTACCGGGAGAACCTCCGGCACCTGCTGGGCGGCCTCACCGAACGGTTCGGCGACGGCGGCGCCGACGGCGCGGCCGGGAGGGTCAGCTGGAACACACCGAACGGGGGGATGTTCGCCGTGCTGACCGTCCCGTTCCGCGCGGACCAGGCCATGCTGGAGTACTCCGCGAGCCGCTTCGGGGTGCTGTGGACTCCGATGGAGCACTTCTACGCCGGCACCGGCGGGCACCGGCAACTGCGGCTCTCCTACAGCGTGCTGTCCCCGGACCGGATCAGCATGGGTCTGGACCGGCTGGCCGCCCTGGTCCGTGACCGCGCCTGATCAGCCGGCCAACTGCCGGGCCCGGACGTCGCCCAGGTCGAGCATGCCGGACTCGGAGAGTTTGACGGCGGCCTGGAATCGGGTCTGGACCCGAAGCCGCTCCAGGAGCCGGGACACTTTGCGGCTCAGCGTCCGGGTGGAGATGCCGAGTTGGCGGGCGATCGCCTCGTCCTTGGAGCCCATCGCCATCATGTGGACGACCATCTCCTCGAAGGGGCTGAGCATCTCGCCGACTTCCTCCGCCCCGTGGACCGAGGTGAGCGGCGCGGCGACGGCCCAGTGGAAGCCGAAGATGGCCCGCAGCGCCGCGACCACCTGGCGGCTGCGCACCGCGAACGCGCCGCGTGCCGTCTCTGCCGGGTCGATCGGCAGGATGGCGACGTCGTCGTCGATGACGATCATGCGCAGCGGGACCGCCGGGGCGACCCGGATCTCGGCGCCGTGGCGGGACACCTCGGTGAGGTACTCCGCGAGGTGGGGCACCGCCACCAGGTGGTGGGCGTAGATGGCCTCTAACTGCACGCCCTGGTCGAGCGCCGCGAGGTCGCGGTGGATCATCTCGTCGAGCAGTTCCACCGGTGGCACCCCGCCGGGGTGCATGGCCTGTTCCCGGACGCGGGCGTCGAGGGCCCGCTCCTCGATGTACTCGTTGACCGCCGAGGCGGTCGGCAGCATGTCGATGGTCGCGGTCTCGGAAGGGCCGGCCTGCGGGGGAAACTCCCGCAGCAGGGAGAGGATCTGCTCCTGGCGGTGCGACCGGTCCCGCATCCAGCCCTCGGTGAGTTCGCGCTCCATGGACACCAGCCGGGAGAGGGCGTTGACCGGCCGCACGACCTGGTAGCCCGAAGGCTGCAGCGGGGCCGGCAGCAGGAGGCCCATTCCCTTCAGGTGCCCGACGGCCCGTTCGGCTTCGAGCGGCGAACACTCCGTCTCCGCGGCTATGTCCTCCGGTTCCCAGGAACATCGGTCCTCTGCTGTGTGATACAGCTGCCGGGCCAGGTCTGTGAAATCGATTCCGGTTGTCACGAAGTATTCCCCCATGAATGTCGCTTCCCCCGGGCAGGGACGAGCCCTGACGTTCTTCCGACACTACACGAGCCTCACGACGGGGCAGCCGGGTTTTTTGCGGGCGAAATTCGGGATCATTCCCGCCAGATGGTCGTTGCTTTGCCTTTCAACTGCTTCATTGGTCGGCTCCCGCCAATTCATCCGCGGCCCTTCCTCGAGGCTGTTCCGCAGCCGATGGTCACGGGTGGGGTGATCTTGCTGTACCGGGTGTGACAGCGGCGTCGGAGCGCTGCGGCGCGAGGGTGCGGACCCCGTCCGCGAGGGCCGGCCGTGGAGCTGCCGCTGGAGCAGCACAAGCGGGTCCGCAAGGAACCCGCGCCGATCAAGGACGGCACCCTGGCCCCCACCCGCGACCACGCCGACACCCGGTTCGTCGTCGCCGTCGCGCGTGGGCCGGCCGCCGCGAGGACAGCGCCCGCGTCGAGCACACCTTCGCCCGCATGAAGGACTGGAAGATCTTGCCCGCCTCAGGGCTCCTGGTCGTTCGGTTGGTGATCTCACTCATCAACGTCTCGATAAAAGAGCCCTGTTGATCCCTTATCGAGCCATCCTCGACGTCCCGCACCAGGTGGTTGAGCATGTCTCCTGGCTCATCTGCGCCCGAAGGCGTGAAATGCGTTCGCACCGGCGGCGTACTCACCAGTAAAGCGCCGGATCTCAGGCCGCGCAGCCGTTGTGATCGCTGAACTCATGGCCAGGGACGTTCCGTGGCCGCATGAGCGTCACCGGGCCGGGCTTGCCTCTTGGCCGGGAAAGCGGGCCATTGGCGTCGGCGGGAAGCACCGCCCGGTGTCCGTCGACCGGACCCTGGACGAGGTCGTCGGCCACCTCGCCGCCGGCGGCGGGACCGGCACCGTCGAAGGCGCGGAGATTCGACGCCGAATGCCGTGACGCAGCCCGATCAAGCCCGGAAGCTGCGCGGACGTCACCCACGCCCGCGGGTTGGGGCTGGTCAAGCTCCTGGCCGACGGGCCGCGGTCGGACTCCTTACCGATGCCGCCCACCAGGACCGTGTACGAGCGCGTCGGCCGTCCGAGCCACCGGGACCCCGGCCCGGACGAATCCGATCCCGGTGGTCGTCGGCCCGCCACCCGGGCCTCACCGCCGACGTCCATCTCACATGGTGAGACCAACGACGCGGCTGTCTTGATCCCGTCAAGGCGAGCAGACGAAGCCGGGAACGCTGGACCGGCACCCCTGGGCCAGGAAATGATCTGAATACCGGATGAGCCGACGGGGGCTCGGTAATCCCGCTCAAGGGAAAGGGGGGTAATCGTGGAGCAGCTCATCAACGGATGGTGGTGACGCATTCATGGATAAGCGTCGAAATTATCTCTGTAATTGATTGCACGGAGGATCGGTGACAGCCCGTCTGGGAAAGCAGTACTGGCTTCTCTGGTCGTCCTCCAGCCTGTCCGCGCTGGGCGACGGAATGCGACTCGTGGCACTGCCGCTGCTCGCGTACTCCGTCACCGACGACCCGGCGGCCATCACCCTGATCATGGTCTTCGCCTCGCTGCCCGGGCTGCTCGTCGGCCCCCTGGCCGGGGTGCTCGTCGACCGGCTGGACCGGCGACGGGTCATCGCCGCCGCCAACGTGCTGCGGGCTGTCCCGGTGCTGGTGTTCGCCGCGTTCGTCCAGGCCGACGAGGTACGACTCCCACTCATCTACGCCCTGGCGCTGCTGCTCCCGGTCTTCGAGGTCCTGGTGGACAGCGCCACGCAGCCGCTGATGTCGGAACTGCTGCCGGAACCCCTCCTGGAGAAGGGCAACTCGCGGATCTTCATCGCCCGGATGCTCGCCCAGGACGTCCTGGGATCGCCCGTCGCCGGAACACTGATGGCGGTCTCCGCCAGCCTGCCGTTCCTGGTCAACGGGGCGACGTTCCTCGGTGCGACGGTCCTCATCCTGATGCTCGGCGCCCGGTCGGCGGCCCGCGGGCCACTGCCGGCGGCCGCGAAGGCCCCGGGACCGGACGCACCGGGCGGCGGCGTCGCCGGGGTCTGGCGGAACCTCAAGGAGGGCATGGAGGCCATCTGGCACACGCCCATGCTGCGCACCATAGCCCTGACCTCGGCCGTACTGAACTTCGTCCTGCTCGTCGGCTCCTCGCTGATGGTGATCTACGCCAAGGAGGACCTGCGCCTCACCGACACCCAGTTCGCGCTGCTGTTCTCCGCGGCCGCCGTGGGCAGCGCCCTGGGCGGATGGGCCGCGCCGTACATCGTCGCGCGGCTCGGCACCGGGCCGACCATCACCGTGGCACTGTTGGCGATCGGCGCGTCCCGGGCGGGCTTCGGCCTTGCCCACGGGTTCTGGAGCGCACTCACGGCGTTCTTCGCCATCGGCGCGGCGGTGTTCGTCTTCGGCGTGGCCGTCACCTCCTACATGCAGCGGGCCACCCCCAACCACCTGGTCGGGCGGGTGTACGCGACGAGCCAGGCGGTGAGCTACGGGGCAGCCGTCCTCGCGGCCCTCATCGCCGGAGCGCTGGCCAGCGTCACCAGCGTCCGCAGCATCATGCTGATCGGCGGCCTCGCCGCGATGGCCTGCGGCCTCGCGGCCTGGCGCAGCAATTCCAGCCAACCGGACCCGGATGGCGGGGACGCCGCGGAGGACCGTGACACCGGGCCTGACCCGGTGGGGCCCGGCGCCGACCGGGCGGAGCGCCCGGAGCGCGCGAACACTCAAGCAATCGACTGAAGCAGGGGACTGGCCGATGTCAGAATCGTTGGACGTACTCATCCTCTCCAAGAGGTCCGTCGGCGGCGTCCGCCACCTCGCGGAGCTGCTCCGGAAGTCGGGCCGCCGACCCGTCCTGCTCTCGGAGAACCCGGAGGACATGAACCGCGGCGCCTGTGACGCCCACGTGGTGGTCGACTGGGCCGCCGACGGCCCGGAGCGGGCGGTGGCCGCCATCGACGCGGCCGGCGTGGTGCCGACCGCGGTGGTCAACCTGGTGGACCCGCTGGTGCAGTGGCAGGCGTGGATCGCCCGCCACTACGGCCTGCCCGGCGGCGAGCCGGCGCGCGAGGTGCTGGTGAGCAAGGCCCGGGTTCGGGAGGAGATGCACCGCCTGGGCCTCTCCGACCTCTGGTTCGGTCACGGCGCGGCCGGCTCGTACCCCGTCGAGGAAGTCCCGGCGTACCCGGTGATCGTCAAGCCGTGCACCGACTCCGGGGCCTCCCGGCTGGTGCGGCGCGCCGACGACGCGGAGCAGCTCCGGGCGGCCCTGCGGGAAATCTGCGGGAACGCCGGACCCGAGTTCGAGGTGATCGTGGAGGAGTATGTCGCGGGCACCGAGATCTCGATCGACGGGCCGCTGATCGACGGCCGGTTCCGCGGCCTGCTCCACGTCGAGAAGTACGGGCGGGACGAGGCGCGCAACCACGACACCGGCATCCTGCAATCGCCGGTGCGCGGCGAACGGCTCACCCGGGGAGCCGAGCTGGTCGAGCGCCGGATCACCGCGCTCTGCACCGGCCTCGGCCTGGACAGGGGTTGGCTGCACGTCGAGGCGCGGATCGCGGAGGACGGGACCGCGGAACTGATCGAGATCAACCCGCGCGTCGGCGGGGGCATTTACCCCGCCGCGATCACCCACGCCTGCGGTCTCGACGCCGTCGAGGAGATGCTCCTGATGGCGCTCGGCCAGGAGGACCTGGAGCGGCTCCGCTCGGCGGCCCGCAACGACGAGCTCATCGGGTTGGTGCACATCGAGCCCGATCGGGTTGGCAAGCTCACCGAGGTGACGCCGCTGGAGCGAATGAAGGAGCTCCCCGGGGTGCTGGACGGCTACATCTGGGACGACTTCGAGGTCTGGTCCCTGGACAACGAGAACTTCTTCGCCGCGTTCGTGGTCACCGGAGGCACTGAGCCGGAGCTCGCCGAGGCCGCGGACCGCGTGCACCGCGAGTTCTCCTTCCGGGTCGGGTGAGCCGGCCGCACATCCCGGCCCACCCGCCACGCCATGCCCGACAGCCCAAAGGCAGGAGCGCCATGTCTGTAGTGCCCGGACCGCCGCAGGTCGTCATCTGCAAGTGGAACGTCCACCTCACCAGGTCCATGCTGGACCTCACTCCCCATGTCTTCGTCATCCTGGACGAGTTCGACACCGCCTACATGGATCCGGACTGGGACCTGCTGGCGAAGGCCGAACGGGTCTACCGGATCAAGGACTTCGATTCGATCGAGGAGATCGCCGCGGTCGCCGCGGACCTCGCCCTGCGCGGCGCCGAGATCAGCCGCATCGTCAGCTTCACGGAGTTCAGCCAGTTCGGCGCCGGGTACCTCGGAGTGCTGCTCGGACTCTCGGACGACCCGATGCAGCACGTCGCCTTCCGGGACAAGCGGTTGATGAAGGACCGGGTACGCCGGGCCGGCGTACCCGCCGCGGCGTGGGCCACCCTCGCGGACCCCTCCGACGAGGCGGACGTCGCCGCCGTCCGGGAGCGGCTGGCCTTCCCGGTGGTGATCAAGCCGGTGGCCGGATCGGGTGCCATCGGGACGGTCAGGGTCGACCGGCCCGAGGAGCTCGACCGGGTGATCCGGGACATCGAGCCCGACCCCCACCTGAAGTCGCACCAACTCGCCGTCGAGGAGTTCGTCTCCGGGCGCGAGTACCACGTGGACGCCCTGTGGCGGGACGGCGAGGCCCACTACCTGATCATCAGCGCCTACTACCGTCCGCGGATGGCGGTCCTCGACGAGGACCCGGCGGCCGGCGACACCCCGCGCGACGGCAGCTACGTCGTCAACGAGGAGGACGACCCGGATCTCCACCGGCGGATGCGCGAGCTGCACCGGAAGGTCAACGGCGCCCTGGGCATCACCGACGGCCCCACCCACCTGGAGGTCTTCGAACGGCCCGACGGCGAACTGGTCTTCTCCGAGATCGCCTCCCGGATGGCGGGCGCCTGGATCGGAGCCGTGATCAGCGCCTGGCTCGGCTACGAGATCCACGAGGCCATCGCGGCCAGCGCCGTCACGGGCACGATTCCCGCGCCCTCCCCGAGCCGGCCCTACCTCGGCGGACTCCACCTGCGCCCCGAGGGGCCCGGCCGGATCACCGCGATCCCCGAGGAGGCCGAGATGCTCGCCGTCGACGGAGTGCTGCGGGCGCAGCGGCTCCGCGCGGTCGGCGACACCGTCGAGCACGCCCACCCGTCCGAGTGGTGCGCCTTCGTGACCCTGGGGGCCGGGAGCCGCAAGGAATACGACGCCCTGGCCCGCCGCGTGACCGATCTGCTGCGGGTCGAGGTCGAGCCCCTCGGATGACCCGGCGACCGGCGAGCGCCGGTCGCTCCCCCAACTGCTCGCGACCGCCGGCCGCGAGAAGCCCAACGACGTCGACGGCCGACGAACAACGACGGCCCGACCGGAGGAGATATCCATGACCACCGTCAGCGACATCGAGAAGATGAACTACAACCAGCTCATCGGCGTGGTCCGCGAGACCAACCGCCCGCCGGGCGGCATTCGCAGCATCGCCCAGATCGCCGCCAACGGCTTCCTCACCAAGGACTCGCACGTCCTGGAGATCGGCACCAGTACCGGCATCACCGCCGTCGAGCTGGCCAAGCTCGTCGGCTGCCGGATCACCGCGATCGACATCAACGAGGAGAGCCTCGTCGAGGCCCGCCGCCGCGCGGAGGAGGCGGGCGTCGCCCACCTCATCACCTTCGAGCGCAAGGACGCCACCGACACCGGCTACCCGTCCGGCGCGTTCGACATGGTGTTCTGCGGAAACGTCACCTCGCTGATCCCGGACCGTGACAAGGCCCTCGCCGAGTACACCCGGGTCCTCAAGACCGGCGGCTTCATCGGCGCGATCCCGATGTACTACATCGACACCCCGTCCGACCAGCTGATCAACGACGTGCGCGCCGCCATCCAGGTGGACATCACCCCGCTCTACCGCGACTTCTGGATCGACTTCTTCGTCGGCGGCGAGCGGCACGCCTACTTCGTACAGGACTACCGCTTCGATGCCGTCCCCACCGACGAGGTCGACCGCTTCGTGGACGACATCCTGCGCCGTCCCCACCTCGCCGAACTGGAGGAGGACGCCCGCAAGCTGGTCCAGGAGCGCTACCGCGAGTACATGCAGCTGTTCCGGGTGAACCTCAGCCACATGGGCTTCACCACCCTGCTGCTCCGTAAGGAGCCGGCGGATGTCGAGCCCGAGCTGTTCGTCTCGACCGCGGTCTGAGGCACGGCCGTGATCACCTGGCCGTCCCCGCTGACCGACGGCGCGACCCTGGCCGTCTGGGCCCCGAGCTCACCGGCCCCGGTCGCCTTCCCCCGGCGCTTCGCCCGGGGGGTGGAGGACCTCGGCTCCGAGGGCTTCACCGTGCGGCCACTGCCCTCCTGCGGGGTCGCCCGGGGCGTGTCGACCCTGGAACCCGTCGCACTGGCCGAGGAGTTGCACCGGGCACTGCTCGACCCGGAGATCGACGGTGTGATGGCGGCGGTCGGTGGCTGGACCCTCCTCAACGTGCTGCCGCACCTCGACTGGCAGTTGATCGGGGAGGCCGGCAAGCCGCTGATCGGCTACAGCGACCTCACCACCCTGCTCAACACCGTCTCCCGTCGTTCCCGCCTGGTGGCCTTCCACGGGCCGATGCTGGTGTCCGAGTGGGGCGAGGCGGGCGGGGCCTGGGACTACACCCGGGAGGAGTTCCGCGCCCTGACCGGTGGCGCTGGGCTCCGCCCCGGGCGGCCGGTGGCCGAGCCGGCCGAGTGGTCGGACGAGCTGCTCTGGTGGGACAAGGAAGACACCCGGCCGCGCGCCCCCCGCGAGGGCGAGCGGATTCGGACCGTACGGGCCGGGGACGGGGTCGAGGGAACGCTGTGGGGTGGCTCGCTGGCCGTCCTGTCGCTCGCCCTCGGCACCCCGTACGCGGACCCGCCGGAGGACGCCCTGGTCTTCCTGGAGGCCGAGGGCCTCGCACCGGACGAGTTCGCGGCCCGGCTGTGCCAGCTGCGGCTGGCCGGCGTGTTCGACCGGGCTGCCGGTGTGCTGGTCGGCCGGATCGGCGGGGCCCGGGCCTGCCTGAGCGGTTTCACCGGCTTCGACGAGGTGCTGCGCGATCTGGTGCCCGCGCAGCTCCCCATCGCGGCGGGATACCCCTTCGGGCACTCGACGCCCATGCTCACCGTCCCGGTCGGCGGCCGGGCCCGGCTGGACTGCGCGCCGGCCGGGCCGCCCCGGCTGACCCTCCTCGCGCCGACAGTCTGACGGCCGCCGGACCCGGCGCCCTCCCGGGTGCCGCGCGGGCTCTCCCGGGGCCGGCGGCAAACCGCCCTTACCTACACGAGAATGGATCGCTTCATGAGCACCACGACATCTGGTCGTGACGACGCGTCGGTGCGGCAGTTCGACATCTCGATGCCCGGCTTCCCCGAGTCCCTGCCCGCCGACGTGATGTTCGAGCAGGACATCATCCGGACGATCGGGAAGGGCTTCGAGGCCCGGGGCTTCCGGCCGCTGGACTCCGCCTGCATCCAGCGGCAGGAGGTCCTGGTGGCCGGCGGCGCCCAGTACCTCGACGGCGGCATCCCCGAGTTCGCCTTCACCGTTCAGGAGCCGCCGGAGTCGTACACCGGGGCCAACTTCGCCCTGCGCTACGACCTGACGGTCCCGGTCTCGCGCTTCATCGCCGAGCACTCGAGCAAGCTCTCCTTCCCGCTGCACGTCTACCAGATCAACAAGGTCTGGCGGGCCGAGCAGATGCCGACCGCCACCCACTGGCGGGAGTTCTACCAGTGCGACGTGGATGTCATCGGCCAGGGCGAGCTCAGCCTGCTCTACGACGCCGAGATCGCCAACGCCCTGGTCGGGGCCTTCCGCAACATCGGCGTGGACGGCTTCACCGTCCGCATCTCCAACCGGAAGGTGCTCGCGGCCCTGCTGGACAGCCACGGCGTGCGGGTCCACCGGGCCCGGGCGATCGTGCAGATCCTCGACAAGGGCAACCGCCAGCCCGTCGAGGAGACGGTGACCCAGCTGGTGGCCTCCGGCATTCCCGAGCACGTCGCCGCGGACCTCGGTCGGCTGGTCTCCTCGCCGACCCTGTCGGACGCCCGGGACCTGCTCAAGCTCCGGGGCGCCGACCAGGTGGGCATCGAGGAGCTGGACACCGTGATCCGCGCCGCCCACGACCTCGGCGTGCCGGAGGACCACCTGGTGCTCGATTTCTCGATCACCCGGGGACACGACTACTACACCGGCACCGTCTTCGAGACCTTCGCCACGGGGCGCGAGCACTGGGGCGCGATCGGCGCCGGCGGCCGATACCAGGACCTGCTGAAGCACGTGAACGGCAGCAGCTACCCCGGGGTCGGCATGTCGGTCGGCCTCGCACGGCTGATGGGCCTGCTGCGGGAGGACGGCGTCCGCAAGCAGCAGGGACTGCGGCACGAAGCCGTCACCGTCGTCCGCCGCGAGGACGACGACGCCCAGGCCGTGACCGGGACAGTGCGGCGGCTGCGCGAGGCCGGCCTGTCCGTGCAGGCGGTCTTCGACCCCGTCGGCGCGGAGAAGGCGCTGAGCATCGCGACGGAGGCAGAGGTGGGCTTCCTCGTCTCCCTCCAGGACGCCGGCACCGCGACGGTGCGGGACATGGCCTCCGGCGCCGAGCGCGGCGTGCCGGTCGACGGCGTCGCAGACGCGATCGCCGAGCTGCGCCGGGCCGGCTGACCGCCCGTCCGCCCGACCGCGCGAACGCCCGACCGGAACGACCCCTGATGGCCGACCGGGGGGTGCGGCGCCCACCGCACGCCCCGGCCGGCCGGGCTGGAGACCACACCATGAAGCACACAGTCCGTTCACGGGCCGTACTCCTGGGAGCGGCCGCCTACCTCGGCGTCCAGTTCTGGCACACGTTCCGGAACCGGAACTCCTGGCCGTTCTGCGCGTACAACATGTTCACCTACGAACTCCAGGACCGCTGGCATCAGTTCAGGGTCGTCCTCCACGACTCCGAGGGCGGAGCCACCGGACCCGTCGACCCGTGGCCCCTGCTCCCGGTGGAGTTCTTCCGGGTGGTCGCGATCCTGAACCGGATGTTCTTCGTCAACGAGGACCAGGACCTGCGCACCAGATTCTGCGCCCGCACCCTCGACCTGCTCAACCAGACCTCCTGGGCGGACTTCGACGAAGTGCGGGCCTCCCTCCAGGCCCCGCCGGGGGCGCGGTTCACCGCCCTCGACGTCTACCTGGTGGAGGTCGACCAAGACTGCGACGCGGTCGACCGCAGCTCGGTGCGCTCGGCGGAGCTGATCCACCGCCACGACCCCACCGGCATCGCCGCCGGGACCACCGTCCACTGGCCGCACGAGACGAGCAGGTAGCCCCATGAACCTCCCCGGAACAGCCGGCGGACCGCGCGCGGCACACGCCGTGGGCCGACGGCTGCACGAGATCTACGTCCGCCAGCACCACGCGGTGGACCGGCTGTCGCTGGTCCGCCTCACGACCGGAGCCGCCGTGGTGCGCACGGTGTGGCACCTGCCGCCCGGCCGGTTCCTCGCCGACTACACCCGGCTGGTCGACGAGGCCGGGGACGAGCCGGTCAAGGGCCGTCCGCTGGACCCGCTGGCGTACGAGGCGCTGCGCGCCGTCGCGGTGGTGTCCGCCGGGGCCTGGGCGCTCGGTGCCGGGCACCCGGCCGTCCGGGTCGCGGCGAACGTCTCCTTCGGCCTGTTGCAGCGCCAGGTGGTACGGCTCGACCGGACCCTCTGGAGCTACAACAGCCACCTCAACGTCTTCCTCGGGCTGCTGTCGCTCGTGGACGACGTCGAGCGCGACAGGGATGAGGACTCCGCCGCCGCGTACGCCACCGCCCTGCTGGCCGCCATGCAGTCGTACTACGCGGCCATGTACCTCCAGTCGGGCCTGGCCAAGGTGCTCACCGTCGGCTGGAAGTGGACGCGCGGCTCGACGCTGCGCGGCGCCTGGGCGGAGCTCGGCACCCCGCTCGGCAAGCGGCTCTCGGCCGTGGAGCCGAACCCCGCGCGGGCCGCCGCGACCGGCGCGCTCGTCTACGAACTGGCCTTCGCGCCGCTGATGCTGGCGGCCTGGCGGCACCGGCGGCTGCTGGGGCTGTCCTCCGCGGGCTTCCACGGCGCCGTCAAGGCCACCATGAGCATCTCCTTCTGGCACCTGTCCTGGTACTCCGTCCCGCTGTTCGCCGCCCCGGACCGGGCCACCGCCGCCTGCTCCCGGCTCCTGAAGGCCGGCCGCCGCAACCGGTGGACCGGTCTGGGCCTGGCGGTGGCGGGTGCCGCCGCGGGTGCCGCTCCACTCGTCGCGTCCTGGCTGAAGGGAAGGCGTGCACGTGTTTGACCCCGAGATCCTGCTGACGGAGGAGACCGCGCTCGACCCGTACCCGGTCTTCGCCCGGATGCGCGCGCTGGACCCGGTGCACTGGAACGAACCGACGAACTCCTGGTACGTCACCACCTACGGCGACGTCGCCCGGCTGCTGCGGGAGGAGAGCCTCTCCGCCTGCCCGGGCGACTACACGGGACCTCAGCGCGACGAGGACCGTCCCGAGGTCGAGGAGGCCATGGCCTTCTTCAACTCCTGGATGGTCTTCAGCGACCCGCCGCACCAGACCCGGCTCCGGGAGACGGTCGCCCCCGCCTTCCCGCGCCGCAGCGCCGAGGCCTGGGCCGGCCACGTCCGCCGGACGGCACGGGAGCTGCTCGACGCCGTGGGCGAGGGGGAGACCGACCTCTTCGACGCCTTCGCCGCACCTCTCGCCGTGCGCCTCACCTGCGCGGTGCTCGGAGTGCCGGAGGAGGACGTGCGGCTGGTCCGGGACTGGTCGTCCCGGCTGATCGGCTTCCTGAGCACCCCCACGGCGGACCCGGTACGGGCCAGGATCGCGCTCCGGGCGCGGGACGACCTGCGGAAGTACCTCCAGGACACGGTCGTCCCGGGGCTGCGCGCCACCGACGACGAACGGCTGATTCCCCTGCGCGGGCTCGCCGAGCTCGACCCCGAGGACGCGCTCGCCCTGTTCGCCCAGCTCCTGACCGGGGGGATCGACCCGGTGGCCAGCGCACTGGCCACCACGGCCGACGTCCTGCTGCGCTGGGACCCGGCGGCCCGGGCGGAGGCGCTCGCCCGGCCGGAGCTGCTGGAGGCGGTCGTGGAGGAGGCGCTGCGCTACGACGCCCCGTTTCACTTCGTCCCGCGGTCCACCACCGTGCCGCTGGAGGTCGGCGGGCGCAAGGTGCCGGCCGGCCGGCGCCTGGTCCTGGTGATCGCCTCGGCCAATCGGGACGAGGCCGTCTACGAGGACCCGGACGCGTTCCGACCGGGCCGCGGCGGACCGCGTCACCTGTCCTTCGGCCTCGGACGCCACTACTGCCTGGGCGCGCTGCTGTCGCGGGTCATCCTCCGGGAGGGCGTGCTGGCTCTCCTGGAACGGCTGGACGGCACCGGGGCGCGCCCCCTGGCCGCCGTGCGCACCCCGGCCTTCGGCGTCACGACCTGGCAGCGGCTCATGGTCGCGGTCTGAGTCACCGTCCGAACCACCGCCACCGGGTCCCGAGAGAGAGCCATGCCAATCGTGACGACCATCGTGGGGCAGGGACTCGCGGCTCACCGGGCCTGGGCCTCGCTGCGGAGTTCCGAACTCTTCGAGCTGTACCGGGAGAAGGGCCCCTGTGGCGTCCCGGGCGCCGACACGGCGGCGACCGAGACGTGGCGGGACCTGCTCGCGACCCCGGAGATCGACCTGCTCGTCCTCGCGGTGCCCCCGGCCGACCGGGTCGCCCTCGGGCAGGCCGCCCGGGGTGCCGGGAAGGCGGTCCTGCTGGAGGAGGGGCTGCCGCTCTCCGCGGCCGAGATCGACCAACTCGCCGAGCCCGACGGCGAGGGCGCGGCCCTCGTCGGCATGGTGCTGCCCCTTCGCGGCCTGCTGGCCGCCGGCCGCGGCATCCTGGACCGGGAGTGGACGCCCGCGGCCTGCGGCGGGCTGATCCTCTCCGGATCCGCTCCCCGGGCTGCCTCGGCCCCGTGGGGGCCGGCGGACGCGGCAGGGCCGCGGGCGGACGGCGGACGACTGCCCGAGGTCTTGGTGCGGACCATCAGCCCGTACCTCGACCTCGCCTGCCAGCTGTTCGGCAGGCCGGTCTCCGCGCACCTCGGCGGGGCGGTGACCGGCTCGGCCGCCGGGAGCGTCGAGTTCGAGTCCGGCGCGCGGCTCTCCCTGGCGGTCACGGTCCGCTCGGGTGTCGAGGCGACCAGCCTGACGATCACGGACGTCGACCAGTCCGTCACCCTGCGGGGCCGCGAGCTGCGGGTGGAGGACGCCGACGGTCTGGTGTCCCGCGGCATTCCGCCGCTCGAAGCCCTCCGGCTCTCCTCCTACGCCGACATGGCGCTCGTGGTGGGCGGAGCCCGCTCCACCGGCCGCGACTCTCCCGAGTCCACCCGGGCGCTGGCCGACTGCCTGGACCTGCTCCGGGCCTGACCCCCTGACAGCGAACGAGGCCACTGCCTCGCATTCCCGAATTCGACGAAATTCACCGTGCGGCAACCCGCACCAGATCACTGGAGGACGTGAATGTCCATCATCCCCGGCGGGACCGTCGAGGCCCCTCGTTCCTGGACGACCCCGGAGAAGCACTACCTGACCGTTCTGGAGAACCCGTGGTACCGCAATCTGGCGGTCCTTCAGGACGTCGTCACGCACAGCACCACGGATTTCTGGACCAAGCGGGGTGCGCGCAACCTGCACCTCCCGGTCACCACCGGATCCATCTCCAGCCCGATGGGGCGGGGGAGCGACAGCTCGCCCGTCAAGGTCGAACTCGAGGGCGTCCCCACCTACCTCGCCGACTCGATGCAGTTCGTCCTGGAGTTCGGCTGCCGGCTGGCCCCGGAGGGCTCCTACTACCTGATGCCGTCCTTCCGGGGCGAGGCGGCGGACGAGACCCACCTGTGCCAGTTCTTCCACAGTGAGGCGGAGATAGCGGGCGGCCTCGACGACATGATGGAGGTGGTCGAGGCCTATCTGCGGCACCTGGCCGGAGCCCTGCTCACCCACGGCCGCGAGGCTGTGACCGAGATGGCCGGGACGGTGCAGCACCTGGAGGAGCTGGCCGGCAGCGGCCCGCTGCCCCGGATCGCCTTCGAGGAGGCCTACGGGATCCTGAAGGACCTGCCCGGAGCCGTCAAGGAGCTGGAGCCCGGCTGCCGGAGCCTCACCCGCGAGGGCGAGCGCGTCCTGATGGACAAGTTCGGCGGGTACGTCTGGCTGACCCACCCCGACCACCTGAGCGTGCCCTTCTACCAGGCCTTCGACCCGCAGGACCCGACCAAGGCGCTGAGCGCCGACCTGCTGTTCGGGGTCGGCGAGACGGTCGGCGCGGGCGAGCGCCACACCGACGTCGCCGACCTGCGCCGCGCCCTCGACCTGCACGAGGTTTCCGAGGACGCCTACGAGTGGTACGTCACCATGAACGAGCGCCACCCGATGCGAACCTCCGGCTTCGGGCTCGGCGTCGAGCGGTTCCTGCTCTGGGCGACCCAGCACGACGACATCCGTGACCTCGCCCTGCTGCTGCGCTTCAACGGCACGAACATCCTGCCCTGACCGGCCGGAGGCCGTGGCCCCGCACACACCTGGTGCGCAGGGCCACGGCCCGTGCCGGCGGGCGGGCGGGTGCCACCGCTCGGCACTTCTCGGATCGGCCGAGACGCCGGTCCGCATCGCGTCCCACTCGAAGTGGCCCGCCTCTGGTCACGGCCTCGGCGTGGTTCACCTTCGCTGGGACGGGACACGCGGCCGGCCGCCACCTACGACAGGGACACCAGATCCAGGTACTCCTCGCTCCACATGTCCTCGTCCGCGCCCGGAAGGAGCAGGACGCGGTCCGGGCGCAGTGCCTCGATGGCGCCCGGGTCGTGGGTGACCATGACGATCGCGCCCGGGTAGGTGCCCACGGCGGTGAGTACCTCCCGGCGGGACGCGGGGTCCAGGTTGTTCGTCGGTTCGTCGAGCAGCAGGACGTTCGCCCCGGAGTGGACGAGGCCCGCCAGGGCCAGACGGGTCTTCTCTCCGCCGGAGAGCACCCCGGCCCGTTTGTCGGCGTCGTCCCCGGTGAAGAGGAAGGCGCCGAGCACGCGCCGCGCCTCGCCGTCGGTGAGGTGGGGCGCGGAGGCGAGGAGGTTCTCGCGGACCGTCCGGGCCGGGTCGAGGGTGTCGTGCTCCTGCGCGAAATAGCCCAGGCGCAGTCCATGGCCGTGCACGACCCGGCCGCCGTCGGGCGTCTCGCGGCCCGCGAGCAGACGCAGCAGGGTCGTCTTGCCCGCGCCGTTGAGGCCGAGGACGACCAGGCGGCTCCCGCGGTCGACGGCGAGGTCGACGCCCCGGAGGACCGGGTGGTCCCCGTACGCCTTCGTCAGGCCGGCCGCCCCGAGCGGGACGCGTCCGCACGGGGCGGGTTCGGGGAGCCGGATGCGCGCCACCTTCGCGGTGTGCCGGGCGGGTTCGAGCCCGGCCAGCAGGCGGTCGGCGCGGCGGGCCATGTTCTTCGCCGCGACGGCCGTGGACACATGGGCGCGCATCTTGTCCGCCTGGGCGTGCAACGCGGCCGCCTTGCGTTCGGCGCCGGCCCGCTCGCGGGCGCGGCGGCGCTCGTCGGCGTCCCGCTGGGCGAGGTAGTCCGACCAGCCGGTGTTGTGCACGTCGATCGTGGTGCGCCGGGGGTCGAGGTGGAAGACCCGGTTGACGGTGTCCGCGAGGAGCGACGTGTCGTGGCTGATCAGCACCAGACCGCCCGGGTGACCGAGGAGGAAGGTGCGCAGCCGGGCGAGGGAGTCGGCGTCCAGGTGGTTCGTGGGCTCGTCGAGCAGCAGCGTTCCCTCGTGACCGGCGAACAGGATGCGCGCCAGTTCCACGCGGCGGCGCTGACCGCCGGACAGGGTGCCCACGGGCTGGTCCAGCACGCGCGGCGGCAGGCCGAGTCCGGCGGCGACGCGGGCCGCCTCGGCCTCGGCGGCGTACCCCCCGCGAGCCTGGAACTCGGCCTCGGCGCGCGCGTAGGCGGCCATGGCCCGCTCCGTGACGGCCGGGCGCGCGGCGGTGCGACCGCATGTCCGCCGCACCCGTGTCCCTCACCGCCCCCCTCCCCACCGCCCGATCGCGCCGGCTCGCCCTCGGAGTGATCGCCACCGTTCACCGTCCTGCGCCGCACGCCGGCCGCCCCCGGGCCCCGGGGAGTGTCCGCGAAATAGCGTTCCGCCCGCCGGGCCGCCGGGACTTCGCGGACACGGCCCGGCCGAGGGGACGCGCCGGCCGCCCGGCCCGGCGCCCGGCACTCACCGCAGGGCCGGGGGGAGGGGCCGGGTGTGCAGGACGTCGAGCCGGGAGACCGCGCGCGTCAGCACCACGTACAGCCGGTGCAGACCACGGGGTTCCGCCTCCACGACGGAGGCCGGTTCGGCCAGCACGACGTGGTCGTACTCGAGGCCCTTGGCGAGGGTCGCCGGCAGCACCGTGAGCCGGTCCCCCTCGGGCAGGCCGGCCTCGGCGAGGGCGGCGCGCAGGGCGGCCGTGTCCGGCTCGGCGGCGATCACCCCGACCGAGCCCTCCCGGTCCAGGGCGGCCCGCACCGCGCGAACCGTCGCCGCGGCCAGGTCCGGCACCTCACGGACGGTCAGTTCGCCGTCCTGCCGCAGGGAACGGGCGGGCGGCACCTCGACGTCCAGGTCGCCGAGCAGCCGGTTGGCGAGCTCCACCACGGCGGCCGGGACGCGGAAACCGGTCGTCAGCGGCACCACCTCCGCCGTCTTCCGCCCCAGGTGCGCCAACTGCTCGCGCCAGTCCCGGGCGGCCCACGGGGTGGTGCCCTGCGCGAGGTCGCCCAGCACGGTGAGCGAGCCGAAGTCCGCGCGGCGCGCGACGGCACGGCACTGCATGGGCGAGAGGTCCTGGGCCTCGTCGACCACGATGTGGCCGTACCCGCCGGGCCGTTCAACGAGTCCCGCCAGCTCGTCGAGCAGCACCAGGTCCGCCGCCGTCCACCTGGCCGACCGGTGCGACCGAGGGGGTTTCGCCCAGCGGACCGCCTCCCGCTCCGGCGGGCTCAGCGCGCCGTCGGCGGGATCGGTCAGCAGCTCGGCCAGCACCTCTTCGGGGCTCACCCGGGGCCAGCACGCGTCGACGAACGCCGTGACCGGGCGGGCCCCGGCGATCCGCCGCACCCAGGAGTTGCTCATCGGGCCGGCCCGCCGCTCCGCCCGGAGCCGGATCGCGCGCACCGCCCGGCTGCGCACGCGCTCCCGCCCCACCGCGTAGGGCGGCGCCTCCGCCCGTACGTCCCGGACGATCGCGGCCAGCTCGTCGAGGGGCACCCGCCACCGGTAGGAGCCGTCCGGCACGACCAGTTCGCCCTCGGGGGCACGGATCCGCGCGTACAGAGCCCGGTGCAGTACGCCCGCCATGCGCGCGTCGTGCTTGACGGCCGCGGCGGCGTCCGAGTCGTACGCCCTCACCTCTCGTCCGCCGGCGATCTCGTCGTGGATCGTGGACTGGCGTACGTCCAGCTCGCCGAGGGCGGGCAGCACTTCGGAGATGTACGACAGGAAGGTGCGGTTGGGGCCGAGGACCAGCAGGCCGCCGCGCCGAATGCGCTTGGGGTGGGTGTAGAGCAGATAGGCGGCCCGGTGCAGTCCGACGGCGGTCTTTCCGGTGCCGGGGGCGCCCTGCACACAGACGGTCGTGTCGAGCGGCGCCCGTACGAGGTCGTCCTGCTCGGGCTGGATGGTGGCGGCGATGTCCCGCATCGGCCCGACACGCGGCCGCTCGATCTCACCGGCGAGGATGGCGCTCGCCCGGGATTCACCCGCACCGAGGTGCTCGTCCTCCAGGCCGGTCAGGTCCGCCGGGTCGCCCTCGCTGAAGGGCGCCCAGCCGAACCGGCGCCGCACCCGGACACCCTGCGGATCGAGGGCGCTCGCCTGGTAGAAGGTGCGGGCCACGGGCGCGCGCCAGTCGATGACCAGGGGTGGGGCCGCGGGCTGCTCACTGATGCGGCGGCGGCCGATGTGGTGGCTCTGGCCGTCCTCGTGGTCGAGCCTCCCGAAGAACAGGGGCCCGGGTCGCTCCTCGCGCAACTCCTTGGCCCGGCTGCGCAGTTCGTAGCCGAGGGCCTCGGCGTCGGCGCCGGAGGCGGAGACGTCCGCGCCGGTGACGACCTGGCGGCCGGCGCCTTCGACCATGCGCCGCATGGCCGCTCGGCAGGTGTCGTGGTAGGCGCGTTCCTGTCTCAGTTCATGGTCCAGTGCGGTCATTCCCGCGAGAATACCGTAACCGAGTTACATTTCTTACCTAGTCCCATTCTCCACCTTCGAGTGAACTCGGGATGAACGCGCCACCTGCGCTTCCGTGCACTCGTTGACACTCTCCGTATTCGGAAGCTAACTTCACGGCGTCGTCGCCACACCGGGAGCACAAGGTTCCTCAGGGACTAGCGGCGCGAAGGACGCTTTCCAGTTGACCGCTGAGACCGTCGTCGAAAATCCTTCCCCACCGGCCACCGCGGCCGGCCTCTTCCTCGTCCAGCCCTATACGGCGCACTGCCGGGTGATCTGCGCCGAGGGCGCGCACGCCGTCATCGGAGTCTCCCCCGGCAACAGCTACTTCTCCGCCCGGCGCGTCGTCGACCTCGCGCGCTGGGGCATCGAGAACTTCGACCGGGTGGACTTCGTCTACACCGACCTGCACGTGGCCGAGATGTACGAGGCGTCCGGCTACCCAGCCGACGACGCCCGCCGCAAGGCCGTCAAGAACCTGCGCGGCGTCCGCGCCAAGGTGACGTCCGCCGTCCAGGAGGTCGACCCGGACGGCACCCGCCTGCGCGCCCACCCCATGTCGTCCTTCGGCGACAACCCCGCGTACCGCGACATCCACGCCCATCTCCAACGCCGACTGGACATGGACGAGGAGTTCCGCGCCACCTGCGAGGCACTGGTGGACACCTTCCTGTCCTCCAAGGTGCTGGACGGCAGGGCAGCCACGGAGCGGCAGCGCCAGGTGTGCCTGGAGTACGTCTGCGCCGAGGCCCCGCTGTTCCTCGACACCCCCGCCATCCTCGGCGTCCCGTCCTCCCTCAACTGCTACCACCAGCTCCTGCCGATGGCCGAGCTGCTCTACTCGCGCGGCTCCGGCCTGCGCGCCTCCCGCAACCAGGGCCACGCCATCGTCACCCCCGCCGAAGGAGACCGCCATGTCCGTTGAGACGCCGCACGACGAGCTGATCGACTTCCCGTTCTCCTGGCGTGGCGACCGGATCCCCGCCGAGGTCGAGACCCTCCGCAAGGAACCGGTCAAGCGGGTCCGGACCATCGCCGGCGACCAGGCCTGGCTGGTGTCGTCCCACGCGCTGTGCAAGCAGGTCCTGGAAGACCCCCGGTTCAGCCTCAAGGACACCTCCGCACCCGGCGTCCCCCGCCAGTACGCCCTGACGATCCCGCCCGAGGTCGTCAACAACATGGGCAACATCACCGGGGCCGGCCTGCGCAAGGCGGTGCTCAAGGCGCTCAATCCGAAGGCGCCCGGCCTCGTCGAGTGGATGCGGTCGAACGCGGCCGGGCTGCTGGACCGCCTCATGGCCGACGGTGCCCCGGCCGACCTGCGCGGCGGGTTCGCCGACCCGTACTCGGCGGCGATGCACTGCCACATCCTCGGCATCCCGCAGGAGGACGCGCCCAGGCTGATGCGGAGCCTGGACATCGCGTTCATGAACTCGGCCTGCCCCATCGCCGGTGCCAAGCTCAACTGGGACCGTGACATCGCCTACATGACGGAACGTCTGGACGACCCGGCCACCACCGGGCTGATGGCCGAGATCGCCGCCCTCCGGCAGGACCCGGAGTACGCCCACCTGACCGACGAGATGCTCGCGACGGTCGGCGTGACCATGTTCGGCGCCGGGGTCATCTCCACCGCGGGCTTCCTGACCATGGCCGTGGTCTCCCTCCTCCAGCACCCCGAGCTGAAGGCCGAACTGCTCGCCGACCGCGGGAAGATCCCCGCGGCGGTCGACGAACTGCTCCGGATCAACCTCTCCATCGGGGACGGCCTTCCCCGTCTCGCCCTGGAGGACGTCACGCTCGGGGACGTCACGGTGAAGAAGGGCGAACTGGTGCTGGTCCTGGTGGAGGGCGCCAACTTCGACCCCGAGGTGTTCAGCGATCCGCACACGGTCGACCTCACCCGCGAGAACAGCACCGCGCACTTGTCCTTCGGCGGCGGCCGGCACTACTGCCCGGCGACCGCGCTCGGCAAGAGGCACGCGGAGATCGCCCTGGAGACCCTCCTCGACCGGATGCCCGGCCTGCAACTCGCGGTGCCGATCGCCCAGCTGGTGTGGCGGACCGGATTCATGAAGCGCATCCCGGAGCGGCTGCCCGTCATGTGGTGACCCGAAGCCCCCGCCGCACCGGGAGCGGGGCCGGGGGCGAGGCTGCCGGAGGCCCGGCCCGGGAGCGGCCGGATCGCGGGGGCCGGCCACCGGCCGGATGGCGGCCAGGACGCGAGGCCGCCCGCGGGCCCCCGGGCGAGAACTGGTAGGCCGTACGAGCCGGTTGCCGGGCCGGGTCGCGGCCGGAGCGTGCACCCGGCGGCTCCGGGCCGGGTCGCGGCCGGGTTCCGGATCCCGGGGTCGGGCCGGTTTGCGGGCAGGGGGGCTCAGGCCGTCGGCAGGCCCGTGGCCAGTTGCCGGAAGGCGAGGCCCGCGGCCGCCACCGCGTCCGGCTCGACGGCGTCCGCGCTCTCGCCGGCGGCGATCCGCCGCCAGTTCTCCTCGGCCAGGATCCGCTGGACGGCGACGATCTGGCCGGCCGCGAGGCGTGCGGCGAGCCCGCCGCCGAGCGCCTCCGCCAGCGCACGTTCGGCCGCCTCCTGGTACGCGTACAGCCGGGCCACCAGGCTCGGCGTGCCGTAGAGCAGCCGGTGGAAGGCCAGCACGTCCGGGTCGTCGTTCAGCCCGGTCACGGGGTCGCGGCGGCCGAGCCCGTCGACGAGGTGGCGGTGCAGCGCGTCGAGCGGGGCGACCCCCTCCGGCCGTCCGAGGACGACGCGCGCCGCCTCGTCCTGGTGGTCGGCGAACCGGTGCAGGACCAGGTCCTCCTTGGCCGGGAAGTACCGGAAGAGCGTCGGCTTGGAGACCTCGGCGGCCGCGGCGACCTCCGCGACCGGGACCCGGTCGAAGCCCTTCTCCAGGAAGAGCGCGATCGCGGTGTCCGAGATCACCTGGTACGTCCGTCGCTTCTTGCGTTCGCGCAACCCGCTCATGCCGGTGAGCCTACGCACCGCCGGCCGGCGCGGCGCCGTCGACCAGCACCTGGATGCCGTCCAGCACGCGCTCCAGGCCGTAGCGGAAGTCGTCGTCGGGATCGTCGGGGGCGTCCATGGCCCCTTCCGCGAGCATCCTCGCCACCTCCGGGTAGCGGGCGGGATCGGCGAGCCTGCGCAGTGTGCGGGCGTAGCGGGCCATGACCTCCTCGGGCGTGGCGCCGCTGTCCCTGATGGCCGCGTCCAGGTCCGCCATGGTCCCGGCCTGCTGTCGCACATAGCCGCTGATCAGCAGGATGTTGCCGGTCCGTGTGCTCGTGTCGAGCCCGGTGCCGGCCTGGGCGGCGAGCCCCCACTCCCACCAGGCCACGGTGTTGGGTGTGACGGGCGGGCCGGAGATCGGCACCCTGAGCATCCACAGATTGCGCTGGTAGACCTCGCGCAGGCCCCAGGCCCACCGGGTGAGCGCCTCGCGCCAGCCGGTGCCGGGGGCGGGCGGGGGCGGCGGCGCCCCGGTGGCCGCCTCCAGCATCAGGACGTACAGCTCGTCCTTGGCGGCGACGTACCGGTACAGCGACATCGTCGAGGCGCCGAGTTCCTTGGCGACGCGCCCCATGGAGACGGCCGGGAGCCCCTCCGACGCGGCGAGGGCGACGGCCGCGTCGACGATCCGGCCGACGGAGAGCCCGGGGCGCGGCCCTTTCGTGGGGCGTTCCCGCAGTCCCCAGGCGGCCTCGATGCTCGCCGGGAGTCCGGTGCCGCCGTCGCTGTCCTTCATCGCTCCCGCCTCCGCCTCCGCATCGCCCCCTCGGCGTCATGTGGTCCGCCCTGGGTGCTTGACGGCCATCCTAGTAATGCGTAACCCTTACACAGTAACGCGTATGCCATACGCAGAAGGGTGCGCGACATGACACGACAGTCACCGGCCATCGAGGCCGTGGGCCTTCGCAAGGCCTACCGGAACATTCCCGTGCTCGACGGCATCGACCTGCGCGTCGAACCGGGCACCGTTTTCGCCCTGCTCGGCCCCAACGGCGCCGGGAAAACCACCACCGTCCGCATCCTGGCCACCCTCACCGAGGCGGACGCGGGCCGCGCGCGGGTCGCCGGCCACGACGTGGTGGCCGAACGCGCCCGGGTACGCCGGGCGATCAGCCTGACCGGCCAGTTCGCGGCCGTCGACGACATGCAGACCGGCGAGGAGAACCTGCGCATGATGGCCCGGCTGAGCGGGCTCTCCCGCGCGGCGGCGACCCGACGCGCCACCGAACTCCTCGAACGGTTCGACCTGACCGACGCCCGCCGCCGCACCGCCCTCACCTACTCGGGCGGCATGCGGCGCCGGCTCGACCTCTCCGCGGGCCTGGTCGGCGACCCGGAGGTGATCTTCCTGGACGAGCCGACGACCGGCCTCGATCCGCGCAGCCGCCGACAGCTCTGGCAGGTCGTCCGCGACCTCTCCGCCCGGGGCGCCACCGTCTTCCTCACCACCCAGTACCTGGAGGAGGCCGACCGGCTGGCCGACCGCGTCGCCGTGCTCGACTCCGGCCGCATCGTCGCCGAGGGCACCGTCGACGAACTGAAGCGCCGCGTCGCCGGCCACCGCCTCGACCTCGTCCTCGCCGACGAGCAGGCGTACCAGCGCCTCGCCCCGCACGCGGTCCGGCACACGCCCGAGACACTCACCCTCGGCCTGCCGACGGACGGCGGCGCCGCCCACGTCCGCGCCCTCCTCGACCGGCTCGACCCGGCCGGCACGGACATCGTCCGCTTCTCCCTGCACGGCGCGACCCTCGACGACGTCTTCCTCGCCCTGACGGCGAGCACCACCCAGGACCGGACCAGGCCGGAGGAGAACACCCATGTCTGACGCGCTCACCCTGCTCGGCCGGGGCATCCGGCTCAGCCGCCGCAACGTCGACGCCGTCATCACCGCCATGGCGCTGCCGATCATGCTGATGCTGATCTTCGTGTACTTCTTCGGCGGCGCCATCGACACCGGCACGCGGTACGTCACCTACGTCGTCCCCGGTGTCCTGCTGCTCTGCGCCGGTTTCGGCTCGTCCTCCACCGCCGTGAGCGTCAGCGAGGACATGAAGCGCGGCATCATCGACCGCTTCCGCTCCCTCGACGTCCAAGGGACCTCGATCCTCGCCGGTCACGTCGGGGCGAGCGTGACCCGCAACCTGCTGTCGACCGGGCTGGTCCTCGGGGTCGCCTTCCTCATCGGCTTCCGGCCCTCCGCCACCGCGGCCGGCTGGCTCGCGGCACTCGGCGTCCTGCTCTCCTTCATCCTGGCCGTCTCCTGGCTGTCGGCCGCCGTCGGCCTGCTCGCCAAGACCCCGGAAGCGGCCTCCGGGTTCACCTTCCTGATGATGTTCCTGCCCTACCCGAGCAGCGCCTTCGTCCCGATCGAGACGATGCCGTCGTGGCTGCACGGCTTCGCCGACCACCAGCCGGTCACACCCGTGATCGAAACCCTGCGGGGCCTCCTGATGGACCAGCCGGTGGGCACCACGCCCTGGATCGCGCTCGCTTGGTGCGCGGGCCTGCTGGCGGTCGCGGTCGCCCTGTCGGGCACCCTCTTCCGCGTCCGCACACGGTGATCAGAAGATGTCCGGGCACCAGGGCCGGCGCGACGCGCGCAGCAGGGTGTCGGCCAGGGCCGCGGCTCCCGCCCGGGCCTCCTCGACCCGGCCCAGCGCCACCAGCCGCGACACCGACTCGTCACCGAGGTACAGCGTCCCCAACTCGGCGACGTCCATGACCAGATCGGCGGACTCGGTCGTGGGGGCGCACACCGCCCCCTCCGGCGAGGCGTCCAGCCGGAAGCGGCCCCCGGCGAGCCCCGCCGTGTCCCGGATCTCCAGCACGAGCGATCCCGGCGCGGCGTACGCCCGGGTCTCCAGTGCCTTGACGACGTCGAGGATCCGCACCCACAGCAGGTCGGCGTGCGTGGTGACGCGCGCCGCCCGCGGGTCGGGCAGCAGCAGCGGCAGCAGATCGTCCGGGGCGCGGTAGCCGCTCTTCACCGTGACGATCCAGTCGATCGAGCAGACGTAGTGCCACAGGGCCCGCTCCGCGGCCGGGGTCACCGCGATCAGATCCCGCACCGTCGCCGTGTTCAGCGGCTGCTTTCCGTCGTGCCAGGTGTCGTCCACCACGTAGGCGACGTACCCCTCCAGTTCGCCGGCCGCCGAGTGGTACGTCGCGTAGAAGGGCTCCTTCCACGTCTCCCCGGACGGCAGGTTCAGCCCCGTGCCGACTTCCCAGCCCCGCGAGTCGCGGTTCACCACGCCGTGCCGGAACGACCGGAGCCGGTCGTGCAGTCCGGGACCGGCCTTGCGTATCCCGGCCCCGTCCACCAGGTCGATCCGGCCGCCGTCCACCGGCCGCGACCACTTCGGGTCGAGACCCGCGCGCCGCACGTCGACGGTCCACTCGGTCGTCCAGGCCGCCGGACCGAAGCCGTACCGCCCGTAGATCGGGTACTCGGCGGCGATCAGCGTGGAGACGGCCTCGCCGCGCTCCTTCGCCGCCGCCAGCTCCGTGGCCATCATCCGGCTGAGCAGGCCCCGTCGGCGGTGCGTGGCCGCGACGGCGACGTTCGACACGGCGCTCGCGGCCAGCGGGGCGCCTCCGACGGCGGTGAGCTCCTGCGCGAACGAACGGAAGGCGGCGACGCACCGCCCGTCGTCGAACGCCCCTTGTGTACGCGTGAGATCGAGGTGCGCGCGCCGGACCGCCACATCCTCGTCCGTGATCACCGGTGGCCGGAGGAAGCCGGTACGGAGGGCGATCATCCAGTCGGGCAGCTCGGCGGCGGTGATGGTCCGGACTTCGAGACTCATGCGCCTCACGCTATGCGGGCGCGCCCGGACGCCGCACCCCGATTTCCCTCAGGTCAGCAGGTCGTCCACCTGCGCCTCGCCGTCGCGGTACCTGCGGGCGATCTCGGCGCTGCAGTCGTCGGCCGTCCGCTGCAGTTCCTGGCGGCGACGGGAGACCTGCTGCTCGTAGTGCGCGAGCCGCCCCATCGCCGCGTGCAGCTCGTCGTCCGTGCGGGCGCCCAGGTCGGACAGCTCGACCTCGGAGAGCATGTCGGCGGCCAGCCGCCGGTACTCCTCGCCGCGCGGGGTGGAGAGCGTGACGTGACGGGCCGACGAGCGGTGCCGCGACGGGGTGTCGGCGAGGATCTCGGAGAGCCGGTCGACGACCGGGACGTGTGGACCGGTGCGGCGCGCCAGTTCCGCCCGCAGGATGTCGATGCGGCCCTGGAGCAGGCGCCGCACATAGCTGAGGTCGGCCTCGTCGCCGTGCGAATCGCGCCGCAGGGCGCGCAGCTCCGGCAGTCGCAGGGCCTTCAGGTCGTGCTGCCGGGCCTCCGGCAGGCCGGACTCGCCGACCCGTTGCGCGGGGGGCCTCATGGTGCCTCTGCCGGAGCAGGTCGTCGGTACGGGATGCGGCGTCTGCCCGGCGCCATGTGTGCTCATGTGAATCCGTCCCCTCGACCGGTGCGTAAGCCGCACCGCCTGACACGCATGGTGCCATTCCTCCCTGTACGCGTGCAGGCGCTCTGCACCCGTTCGGACGCGGATAGGTTGGTCTGTATGCGTGCAGTGGTGCAGAGAGTGGACGGCGCGAAGGTCGTCGTGGCGGGAGAGACCGTCGGCGAGATCGTCGGCGAAGGGCTGTGTGTGCTGGTGGGAGTCACCCACGAGGACACCCCGGAGAAGGCGGCGCAGCTGGCCCGCAAGCTCTGGTCGGTGCGGATCCTGGAGGGCGAGAAGTCCTGCTCGGACGTGAATGCGCCCTTGTTGGTGATTTCGCAGTTCACTCTCTACGGGGACGCCCGCAAGGGCCGGCGCCCCACGTGGAACGCGGCGGCGCCCGGCGATGTGGCCGAGCCTCTGGTCGACGAGGTGGTGGCGCGGCTTCGGGACCTGGGCGCGACCGTGGAGACGGGCCGGTTCGGAGCGGACATGCGGGTGTCGCTCACGAACCACGGCCCGTTCACGGTGATCGTCGAGGTGTAGTCGGGGTCCGGAAAGCCCCCGGAGAGGCGCCGGGTCAGGGTTCGACGACCGTCTCCTGGGAGGCCGCCGTGCCGCCGGCCAGCAGCGGCGCGTCGACCGCCACGTTCCGCTTCACCAGCGCGAGTGCGATCGGTCCGAGCTCGTGGTGGCGTACGGCGGTGGTGACGAACCCGAGCTGGCGGCCCTCCTCGCCGTCGGCGGCCAGGCGCACCGGAGTGCCGTGTCCCGGCAGGTGCACCTCGCTGCCGTCCAGGTGCAGGAAGACCAGCCGACGCGGGGGCTTGCCCAGGTTCTGGACGCGCGCCACGGTCTCCTGGCCGCGGTAGCAGCCCTTCTGCAGGTGTACGGCGGTGCCGATCCAGCCCAGCTCGTGCGGGATGGTGCGGTGGTCGGTCTCGAAGCCGAGCCGGGGGCGGTGCGCCTCGACGCGCAGCGCCTCGTACGCCCAGATGCCGGCGAGCGGGCCGTTTCCGGCCGCGTACGACTCCAGGTCGGCGCGCGGCAGGAACACGTCCCGGCCGTGCGAGGTCTCCCGTACGACCACGCCGTCGGGAACCTCGGTGATGGAACCGGCCGGCAGGTGCACGACCGCGAAGTCGTCGGTGCGGTCGGCGACCTCGACCCGGTAGAAGAACTTCATCGACTCCAGGTAGCCGATGAGCGCCTCCTGCGTGCCGGGCTCGACGTGCGCCCACACGGTCTCGCCGTCGTCGACGAGGTACAGGGCGTGCTCGATGTGCCCGTTCGCGGAGAGGATCAGCGCCTCGGTGGCGCGGCCGGCGGGCAGTTCGCTGACGTGCTGGGTGAGGAGCAGATGCAGCCAGCTCAGCCGGTCGTCGCCACTGACGGTGATGACCCCGCGGTGGCTCAGGTCGACCAGGCCCCTGCCGTCGGCGAGGGCGCGCTGCTCACGGAACAGGTCGCCGTAGTGCGCGGCGACACCTTCGTCACGCCCCTCGGCGGGGACCGCGCCGGACAGGGACAGGAGAGGGCTCTTCATACCAGTAAGACTACGACCCGGTAGCGGTGGCCTTCTCCGTGCACTTCGCACACCGTCCGAAGATCGCGAAGTGCTTCATGTCGGTGTCGAAACCGAACGTCTCGCGGAGCTTGGCGGTGAAATCCGCGGCCACGTCCACATCCGCCTCGATGACGTCCGTGCAGTCCCGGCACACCAGGTGCAGATGGTGGTGCCGGTCCGCGAGGTGGTAGGTCGGGGCGCCGTGGCCCAGATGGGCGTGGCTGACCAGCCCGAGCTCCTCCAGCAGCTCCAGCGTCCGGTAGACGGTGGAGATGTTCACGCCGGAGGCGGTCTTGCGGACCTCGCCCAGGATCGCGTCGGGTGTCGCGTGCTCCAGCACGTCCACCGCTTCCAGGACAAGCTGGCGCTGGGGAGTCAGCCGGTAGCCGCGCTGCCGAAGGTCGCTCTTCCAGTCGGTGCTCACCACGCGCTCCAGTGTAGGAGCACCGACCCGGAAAGCCTCGTGATCCGCCGGGATGATCCGGGCGGACCGGGATCCCCGCGCGGACCGGGATCCGCCCGGACGGGGCGGGGACCTACTTGAAGAAGGCGATGCCGTCGTCCGGCAGGTCGCCGAGGTCCTTCGCCCAGGCCTCGACCTGCTCGGGGGTGACGACCTTCTTCAGGTGCGCCGACATGTAGGGGCGCAGCGGGACCTCGGGGGTCGCCTTCTCGCCGACCCACATCAGGTCGCCCTTCACATAGCCGTACAGCCGCTTGCCGCCGCTGTAGGGGCCGGAGGCCTCGGTGCGCGCGACGGCGTCCGTGACGACGTCGATCTGCGGCTTCTGGTGGGCGAGCTCGCCGTACCAGACCTCGACGATGCCCTGGTCGCGCACCATCACGATCTCGACCTTGCGGTCCTTGTCGATGCGCCAGTAGCCGCTCTCGCTCTCCAGCGGCTTGACCTTGTTGCCCTCACCGTCGAGGACCCACGAGTACGAGCGGTACTCGATGAAGTCACGGCCGTCGTGGCTGAAGGTGACGGACTGGCCGAAGTTGCACTTCTCGGCGCCCGGGAAGTCGGAGACGCCCGCGCCCTCCCACGTGCCGAGGAGGAACGCGAGGGGGACGAGGTCCGGGTTCAGGTCGGACGGGATCTCGATCATGAGTTGCTCAGACGATCTGTCGGGGGAATCAGCGCTGGCCCTGGTACAGCTTCTTCACGGTCAGACCCGCGAAGGCGAGCACGCCGACGCAGACCAGAACCAGCAGCGTTTCGAAGAAAACGATCACGGGGTGCTCCTCGAATGAGCGGTGAAGGGCGGAACGGGCCGGACCCCAGCTTAGTGGGCGCACGCCCGGCTCTCTCTGTGAGGTTCGCTTCGGTGCCCCGTACAGTTTGGCGTATGGCGAAGAAGCTCGTGATCAAGGTGACCGCCGGGGCCGACGCCCCCGAGCGCTGCTCGCAGGCCTTCACGGTGGCGGCGGTGGCCGTGGCCAGCGGGGTGGAGGTCTCGCTGTGGCTGACCGGCGAGTCGTCGTGGTTCGCCCTGCCGGGGCGGGCGGCGGAGTTCGAGCTGCCGCACGCCGCGCCGCTGCCGGACCTGATCGACGGCATCCGCGCGGGCGGCGGACGGATCACGCTGTGCACGCAGTGCGCGGCACGCCGTGAGATCACCGAGAAGGACGTCCTGGAGGGCGTGCGGATCGCCGGGGCGCAGGTCTTCGTCAGCGAGGCCATGGCCGACGGCACGCAGGCGCTCGTCTACTAGGCACCGGCGTCTACGGGGCACCCCGGCGGCGCTTCTTGCCGTCGAGTTCGTCCCACCACTCGTCGGACTGGGGATCGCCCGAGGGGTCGTCCCACCAGCGGTCCTCGGGCCCCCGCCGGTTGGCGATCATCGCCGCGACCGGCGGGATGACCATGGCCACGAAGCACATCGCGATCGCGGCGGGCATCGACCACAGGCGTACGACGGCCCAGGCGCCCACGAACAGCACCAGGCAGGCCGCCATCATCCCGAAGTAGATGTGCCGACGCCGCGCGTACATGTCTTCAGCGTACGACCGAAGGGCCGCACCTCGTTCCCGGTAAGCGTCCAACCCCCAGGAGGTGCGGCCCTTCGGCCGGTATGGCGTGTCGCCGCCGTCACACGGCGATGGCGACCTCGGCGAGACCGCCGGTCTGGGCGACGACCGTGCGGTCGGCCGTGGCGCCGGGCACGAGCGCCCGGACGGTCCAGGTACCTTCCGCCGCGTAGAAGCGGAACTGGCCCGTCGCGGAGGTCGGGACCTCGGCGGTGAACTCGCCGGTCGAGTCCAGCAGGCGGACGTAACCGGTCACGGGCTCGCCGTTGCGGGTCACCTGGCCCTGGATCGTGGTCTCACCGGGCTTGATCGTCGAAGCGTCCGGGCCGCCGGCCTGTGCTCCACACATGGGTTTCTCCTGAGGGGTAGAGAGGGACGGGAGGTCCGGATTACTTGTTGGCGCCGAGCTCGATCGGCACGCCCACGAGGGAGCCGTACTCGGTCCAGGAGCCGTCGTAGTTCTTGACGTTCTGCTGGTCGAGCAGCTCGTGCAGGACGAACCAGGTCAGCGCGGAGCGCTCACCGATGCGGCAGTAGGCGATGGTGTCCTTCGCCAGGTCGACCTGCTCCTGCTCGTAGAGGGCCTTGAGCTCCTCGTCCGACTTGAAGGTGCCGTCGTCGTTGGCGTTCTTGGACCACGGGATGTTGCGGGCGCTCGGCACGTGGCCGGGGCGCTGCGACTGCTCCTGCGGGAGGTGCGCCGGGGCGAGCAGCTTGCCGCTGAACTCGTCGGGGGAGCGCACGTCCACCAGGTTCAGGTTGCCGATCGCGGCCACGACGTCGTCGCGGAAGGCACGGATCGACGTGTCCTGGGCCTTGGCCTTGTACTCGGTGGCCGGGCGCTGCGGCACCTCGGCGACCAGGTCGCGGGAGTCGAGTTCCCACTTCTTGCGGCCGCCGTCGAGGAGCTTGACGCTCTCGTGGCCGTAGAGCTTGAAGTACCAGTAGGCGTACGAGGCGAACCAGTTGTTGTTGCCGCCGTAAAGGACGACGGTGTCGTCGTTGGCGATGCCCTTCGCGGAGAGGAGCTTCTCGAAGCCCTCCTGGTCGACGAAGTCACGGCGGACCGGGTCCTGCAGGTCCCGCTTCCAGTCGATCCGGACGGCGTTCTTGATGTGGTTCTTGTCGTACGCGGACGTGTCCTCGTCGACCTCCACGATGACGACCTTCGGGTCGTCGATGTGGGCCTCGACCCAGTCGGCGTCTACAAGGACGTCGCTGCGGCTCATGCTGTTCTCCTCCGGGGCAGTGTGCGGCGGGGTGCGGCAAGGGTGGTGCCGGGAGCTCTTCGCGTACGTGGACGTACGAGACGTGCAGGTGTGCGTGGCTGCTTCGGCACGAGGGATGGGCCTCGGACGACCGGGAGGCCCGGGAATCGCGGGAGACGGGCTCCCGCTCAGACGGAGCGACAGAGCATGGCGGCGACGCGGCACAGGTCTACTGCCCGCCGCTTCGTGAGGTCCGCCTGTCGCTTCATGCGTCCGATCGTAGGGACGGACGGGCGGCCGTGTCACCGGCGTGTCGTATTCTGAGACGCGATCGTCCGCCAGGCGAGACGAGGACGCCTCGAAGGGGGAGGGCACCGCCCGCCGCACGGAGGCGCTCGGCGATGTCTTCTACGGAGCGGACAGCTCCGTCTCAGCATGTGGCCGGGCGGGGAAAACCGGCCCGGAACCGGGCGATCGGGCCGACCGGGCTCAGCCCGCCAGAACCACGTTCTTCCCGCCGACGGTGATCGCCACGCCCTCGGGCAGCGCCTCGACCTTCTGCAGCTTCAGCCCGGCCGGCAGACCGCCCACCTGGCGGTCGAAGTCGGTGCGCTCACGGACCAGATCCTCAAGGCCCGGAATGCCCTCGCCGGGCACCTTGTCGGCGCGCACCCGGATCGTGTCGCCCCCGACCAGGCTGACGGTGGAGAGCACGCTGCGGGTGAACTCCCGGCCCAGGACCCGGACGGTGCCGGTGACCTTCACCTTGCCGTTGCCGCCGTGGGCGACGGTGACGTCCTCGCCGGACGCCTTGCCGAGGTCGGCGTACGAGACACGGGCGGTGCCGGAGGCACTGGCCGCGGTGGCGCTGGAGAAGTTGTCCTCCAGCCGGACGTCGTGCAGTGCGGCGTTCATCTCGCTGACGCGGACCTTGCGGCCGCCGGCGGACGCCTCGACGCCGGTGAGGCTTATGTCGACCTGGTCCAGCTCCTTGCCCATGACCTGGGTCAGAAACGGGAAGCCCTTGATCGAGACCTCCGGGGACCCGGCCATTCCCTGGCTCGCCCGGATCTTGTCGGCGGCCTCGGACTCGGCGAAGTTCACCGCCATGCGGTCCACGACGACGAAGATGCCCCCGAGGATCACGGCGGTGATCAACAGTATTCGCAGTGCACGCATGACCCGGTGTTCCCCCACCCCTGATTCTTGGCGGGGCCTCCCCCGTCACCTCAATGATCGACGACTCGGGAAACCGATTGGTTCCCGTACGCCCCTCACGCGAGCGCGCGTCCCAGCACGTACACGGCCGGCGCCGCCAGGGCGAGCGGCAGCGCCACCCCGGCCGTCATGTGGACGAACCGCGACGGGTAGTCGTAGCTGGCCACCCTCAGCCCCACCAGGGCGCACACCCCCGCGGCGAGCCCGAGCAGCGCCCCCTGGGAGCCGATGTCCGTCATGCCTCCGACGGCCACTCCCGCGCCCGCGGCGGCCAGCAGCGAGACGACCACCGACGCGGCGCCGGGCAGCGGCAGCGCACGGGCCAGGGTCGCGACGGCGACCGCCGACGCGCCCACGACCACCGCGTCCGAGGCGGCGGCGAGGTGCCCCGCCGCGAGGATGGCGAGCGCCGCCGACGCGACCGTGGCCATCAGGCCGTACTGCCGCTCGTCGGCTCCCGCCCGGCTGCGCAGTTGCAGCACGAACACCAGCAGCACCCACACGCCGAGCGTGCCGATGATCGCGGCCGGACCGTTCTCACGGCCGGCGCCGAGCAGCACGGCGTCGGCGGTCACACCGCCGAGGAAGGCGAGCGCGATGCCCTGGCGGGCGGGCCACATGCCGTTGAGCCGGAACCAGCCGGCCGCCGTGACGGCCTGGAGCAGGACCAGCGGGACGAGCAGCGCGTACGTGCCGACCGCGGCGCCGGCGGCGAGCAGGACACCCAGGAGCGCGGTCAGGGCGGCGGGCTGGATGCCCGGCGCGATGATCGGCGAGCGGCCCTCGGCCCGGGCCCGCTGGGCGTCGGTGATCCGGGTGTTGCCCATGGTCGTGGGGGCGCTGTAGCCGGCCGTCGCGGCGGCGGTCTCCGCGGACCCGGGCCCGGCCGGTTCGGGCGGCGCGGTCTCGGCGGTCACCGGCCGCAGGAGGGCGGTGGGGGTGTCGTACGCCGCCGGGACCTCCGGGGGCAGCGGGTACGAACCCTGCGCCGGCAGGTACGCGGTCTCGGCGGCCGCCGAAGCGGCCTGGGCGTGCGGGTGCTGGGCGTGCGGATGCTGCGCGGGCGGATGCTGCGCGGGCGGATGCTGGGCGTGCGGATGCTGCGCGGCCGGGGCCTGCGGGTGCTGCGCGGGCGGGGCCTGCGGGTGCTGCGCGGCCGGGGCCTGCTGCGCGGGCGGGACCGTGGGCTGGTACTGGGTGTCCCAGGTCTGGCCCTCCCACGTCTGCGCGACGTTCGGGTCCTGGTAGCCGTACGGATACTGCTGATCGCTGCTCATGATGTGCGGTTCACCCTCCTGCGAACGGCGGGAGCACCTCGACCGTGCCGCCCTCGGCAAGCCGTACGGTCTCATGACCGCGGGTCCCGACGGGGTCGCCGTCGACCAGGAACGAACACCGCTGCAGGACGCGGACGAGCTCGCCCGGGTGCTTCGCCCGGACGGCGTCCAGCGCCTCGGCCAGGTTCTCCGCCGCGTACGGCTCCTCGGCGGTCCCGGCGGCGGCCTTGGCCGCGGCCCAGTAGCGGATGGTTCCCGCTGCCATAGCGGCACTCCCTTCGTTCGTGTGCGCGCCGCCCTCCATGATGGGCTATGCGCGCGTGAGCCAGTCCGCGATCCGGTCGAGGAGCCGGTCGTCGGCGGCGTTCTCGGCATGGCCCATGCCCGGCTCCAGCCACAGCTCCGCCGCGCCGCCCGCCGCCTTCGCCAGCATCCGGGGGTGGTCCACCGGGAAGTACGGGTCGCTGTCGCCGTGCACGATCAGCAGCGGGGTGGGCGGGATCAGCGGCACGGCCTCCACCGGGGACAGCGGCACCGGGTCCCAGTCGCGGTGGTGGATGCGGACGCGCAGCCCGTACCGCCCCACCAGGCGCCCCGCGGGGCGCGTGACCACCCAGTGCAGCCGGCGCATCGGAGCCGTGCCGCGGTAGTACCAGCGCGCCGGCGCACTTATGGCCGCGACGGCATCGGTGCGCGCTTCCGCGTGCGCCCCCTGTGCTTCCCCGTACAGCGCGGCGTGCCGCAGCACCACCGAGCCGCCCATGGAGAAGCCGGCGGTCACCACGCGCGCGTGGCCGAGTTCCCGCGCCCAGGCGACGGCCGCCGCGAGGTCGAGCACCTCCCGGTCGCCCACCGTCGAGCGGCCGCCCGACCCGCCGTGGCCGCGGAACGAGAAGGTCACGACCGCCGCGTACCGGGCGAAGACCCGGGCGGCGCGCCGGACCGCGGGCCGGTCGACCGAGCCCGTGAAGCCGTGGGCGAGCACAATGGCCGTGCGGGCGTCCGCGCCCGCCGACGGTTCGTAACGGGCCTCGATACGGACCCCGTCAGATGTCCGAAGGGTTGCGCTCAGGGGGCTGGGCGTGATCGAGGAAACATCCACACTGTGAAATGGACCCTCCGGCTCCGAACTCATGTGGGCTATTCTGCTGGGCAGAGGATCCGGGCGACGCAGCCCCCGGGTCCTTTTGTGTTTTCCCGCCGTTGTTACAGGCAGGTGAACAAAGGCTCTCAAGGCGCGCGGGAGCCACCGTACGAAGCAGTGCCGCAACGTCCTCGCAGGGACCGAGGAGGAACCGACGTTATGGGCGAGCGAACCGTGCACCAAGACCGTCCGACTCAGGCAGGTGGTCGGTGATGAGCTCACTGCTGCTCCTGACCAATGCCCTCCAGCCGTCGACCGAAGTGCTCCCCGCACTCGGTCTGCTGCTGCACAACGTGCGGGTGGCCCCCGCCGAAGGCCCGGCGCTCGTCGACACCCCGGGGGCCGACGTGATCCTGGTCGACGGCCGGCGTGACCTGCCCCAGGTGCGGTCGCTGTGCCAGCTGCTGCGGTCCACGGGACCCGGCTGCCCGCTCATCCTCGTCGTCACGGAGGGCGGTCTCGCGGCCGTCACCGCCGACTGGGGCATCGACGACGTCCTGCTCGACACGGCGGGCCCCGCCGAGGTCGAGGCCCGGCTGCGGCTCGCCATGGGCCGCCAGCAGATCACCGCCGACGACTCCCCCATGGAGATCCGCAACGGCGACCTGTCGGTCGACGAGGCGACGTACAGCGCGAAGCTGAAGGGCCGGGTCCTGGACCTGACCTTCAAGGAGTTCGAGCTGCTGAAGTACCTGGCCCAGCACCCGGGACGGGTCTTCACCCGCGCCCAGCTCCTGCAGGAGGTCTGGGGCTACGACTACTTCGGCGGCACCCGGACGGTCGACGTCCACGTACGGCGGCTGCGTGCCAAACTGGGCCCCGAGCACGAGTCGCTGATCGGCACCGTCCGGAACGTCGGCTACCGCTTCGTCACGCCGGAGAAGGTCGAAAGGGCGGCCGAAGAGGCCAAGGCCTCCGCCGTCGCCCGTACGGCGGAAGCCGAAGAGATCGAGGAAGCCGCCGTACGACCTGCCCAGAGGTAGGTCACCCCGCGTAGACTGCCGCGCGTGGCCAAGGTGACGCGGGACGACGTTGCGCGACTGGCGGGTACTTCGACCGCCGTCGTGAGCTACGTCATCAACAACGGACCCCGGCCGGTCGCCCCGGCCACGCGCGAGCGGGTACTCGCTGCGATCAAGGAGCTGGGCTACCGGCCCGACCGGGTCGCGCAGGCGATGGCCTCGCGGCGCACGGACCTCATAGGCATGATCGTCCCGGACGCCCGGCAGCCTTTCTTCGCCGAAATGGCGCACGCGGTCGAACGGGCCGCCGCCGACCGCGGGAAAATGGTCCTCGTCGGCAATTCGGACTACCGGGACGAGCGTGAGGTCCACTATCTGCGCGCCTTCCTCGGCATGCGGGTCGCCGGACTGATCCTGGTCAGCCAGGGCCCGAGCGAGCGCGCCGCCCAGGAGATCGATGCCTGGGACGCCCGCGTGGTGCTGCTGCACGAGCGGCCCGAGGCGATCGACGACGTCGCGGTCGTCACCGACGACATCGGCGGCGCCCAGCTCGCCACCCGCCACCTGCTGGAGCACGGCCACGCGTACGTCGCCTGTCTCGGCGGCATCGAGTCGACCCCGGCGGTCGGCGACCCGGTCGCCGACCACGTGGAGGGCTGGCGCCGGGCCATGCTGGAGTCCGGCCGCTCGGTCGACGGCCGGCTGTTCCAGGCCGCGTACAACCGCTACGACGCCTATGAGGCCGCCCTGAAGATCCTGTCCGGCCCCGACCGGCCGCCGGCGATCTTCTGTGCCACGGACGACCAGGCCATCGGTGTCCTGCGCGCGGCGCGCGAGCTGCGCCTCGACGTTCCCGGGGACCTCGCGGTCGCGGGCTTCGACGACGTGAAGGAGGCCGCGCTGACGGACCCGCCGCTCACCACGGTCTCCTCCGACCGCCCGGCGATGGCCCGGGCGGCGGTGGATCTGGTCCTCGACGACGGCCTGCGCGTGGCCGGCTCGCGCCGGGAACGGGTCAAGCAGTTCCCCTCGGCGTTGATAGTGCGCCGATCATGCGGTTGCAACGGCCTGTAGCTCTTGTAACGGCCTGTAGCCCTTTATATGGGGCATACAAGACTCTTCCCCTACTCTCAGGGCGTCCTCAGGCAGTTCTCATGTACGGCTCGGAGAGTCGACGGCATGACGGACCACTACCGCCGAAGCGGCGACGAGTTCGAGCAGCCGCGGACACCGCAGTACCCGCAGCAGCGGACGTACGCCTACCCGCCCCCGCCGGCGTACGCACCGGCGTCGCACCGCCAGGCCCGTGCCCGGCGGCCGGTGGCGCTGATCTCCGCGGTCGCGATCGCCGCCGCCGTGATCGGGGGCGGCACCGCGACGCTCGTGCAGCGGCTCGCCGGCGGCGAGCAGGTCACCGGCGGCGGCAACAGCGTGACCGGCACCAGCGTCTCCCGGTCCAGCAAGGGCACCGTCGCCGGTGTCGCCCAGGCCGTCTCCCCCAGCATCGTGGAGATCAGCGCGAACTCCTCCGCCGGCCGGTCCACCGGCTCCGGGGTGATCATCACCGGGGACGGCGAGATCGTCACCAACAACCATGTGATCTCCGGTGCCTCGGAGATCACAGTGCGGCTCAGCGACGGCAGCAGCTACCGCGCCGAGATCGTGGGCACCGATCCCGACAAGGACCTCGCACTGATCGCACTCAAGGGCGCCAAGGGCCTGAAGGCCGCCGCGCTCGGCGACTCCGGCAAGGTACGCGTCGGCGAAGAGGTCGTCGCGATCGGCTCCCCCGAGGGCCTGACCGGCACCGTCACCAGCGGCATCGTCTCCGCCCTCGACCGCGACGTGACCGTCTCGAAGGACGAGGACCGCCCGCAGCAGCCGCAGGGCTCGGACCAGGGCTGGCCCTTCGAGTTCGGCGGCCGCCAGTTCAACGGCGACACGGGCTCGTCCAAGACGACGTACAAGGCCATCCAGACCGACGCCTCGCTCAACCCGGGCAACTCCGGCGGGGCACTGATCAACATGGCCGGCGAGATCATCGGGATCAACTCCGCGATGTACTCGCCGAGCTCCGCCACCGGCTCCACGGCAGGCAGCGTCGGCCTCGGTTTCGCCATCCCGATCAACACCGTCAAGGCCGACCTGGACCACCTCCGCTCCGGCTCGTGACCCGTGCGACGCTGACCGCATGAACGCAACCGCTGACGCCGACCGCATCCTGATCGTCGACGACGAACCCGCCGTCCGCGAGGCGCTGCGGCGCAGCCTCGCCTTCGAGGGGTACGGCACCGAGGTCGCCGTCGACGGGATCGACGCCCTCGCGAAGCGGGAGGCCTACGAGCCCGATCTGATCGTGCTGGACATCCAGATGCCGAGGATGGACGGGCTGACCGCGGCCCGCCGTATCCGCGCCGCCGGCTCCACCGTGCCGATCCTGATGCTCACCGCCCGCGACACGGTCGGCGACCGGGTCACCGGCCTGGACGCGGGCGCCGACGACTACCTGGTGAAGCCGTTCGAGCTGGACGAGCTGTTCGCGCGGATCCGGGCACTGCTGAGGCGCAGCTCCTACGCGGCCGCGGCCACGGGCCCGCGGCCGGGCGGTGACGTGCTGACGTTCGAGGACCTCCACATGGACCTGCCGACGCGCGAGGTCACCCGCGCGGGGCGGCGGGTGGAGCTGACCCGTACGGAGTTCACGCTGCTGGAGATGTTCCTGTCGCACCCGCGGCAGGTCCTCACCCGGGAGCAGATCCTGAAGTCCGTGTGGGGCTTCGACTTCGAGCCGAGCTCCAATTCCCTGGATGTGTATGTGATGTACCTGCGACGCAAGACCGAGGCGGGGGGCGAGCCGCGGCTGGTGCACACGGTCCGCGGCGTCGGCTACGTGCTGCGCGGCGGGGGCGACGGGTGACCGGACCGGTCGCCCGTTTCCGGGCACTCCCCCTGCGCTCGCGCCTCGCCCTGCTGACGGCGACGGCGGTCGCGGTGGCGGTGGCGGCGGTTTCGGTGACGTGCTGGTTCGTCACCAGGGCGCAGCTGAAGAACGAGCTCGACACGTCGCTGCGGAACACGAGCGCCCCGAGCGGCACGGTCCGCGACGCCCTGGCGTCGTGCGGGACGCGGCCGGTGGAGCAGCCGTCCGGGCGCCGGAGCTTCGCGTACATCCAGGTCGTCCTGGGCGACGGGCAGCGCTGCGTGCCGCCGTACTACGAGCCGGTGAAGGTCCGGCCCGAGGACGTGCGGGTCGCGGGCGGCCTCCAGGACGACTCGCTCCACGACAGCACCACCGACAACGGCATCCCGGTCCGTGTGCACACCATGCGGCAGGGGCCCACGGTGGTCTCCGTCTCCCGCCCCCTCACCGAGATCGACTCCACCCTGAACCGGCTCGCCCTCCTCCTCACCGTCCTCGCCGGCATCGGGGTCGTCGGGGCCGGCGCGGCCGGGCTGTGGGTGGCGAGGACCGGGCTGAAGCCGGTCGACCGGCTCACCGGCGCGGTCGAGCACGTGGCCCGCACCGAGGACCTGACCGTCCGGATCCCCGCCGAGGGGGAGGACGAGATCGCCCGGCTGTCCCGGTCGTTCAACGCCATGACCGCCGCCCTGGCGTCCTCCCGCGAGCGGCAGGCGCAGCTGATCGCCGACGCCGGGCACGAGCTGCGGACCCCGTTGACGTCGCTGCGGACCAACATCGAGCTGCTGGCGCGCAGCGAGGAGACCGGCCGCGCGATCCCGCCCGAGGACCGGCGCGCCCTGCTGGCGTCGGTGAAGGCGCAGATGGCGGAGCTGGCGGCGCTGATCGGGGATCTGCAGGAGCTGGCACGGCCGGACGCGGTGACGCCGGGCCGGCTGGAGGTGGTCGCGCTGCACGACATCCTCGGCACGGCGCTGGAGCGGGCGCGGCTGCGCGGCCCGGAGCTGACGATCACGGCCGCGCTCGCTCCCTGGTACGTACGGGCGGAGCCCGCCGGGCTGGAGCGCGCGCTGGTGAACGTCCTGGACAACGCGGTGAAGTTCTCCCCACCGGGCGGGACGGTCGAAGTGGCTCTCTCCGGCGGCGAGGTGTCCGTGCGCGACCACGGGCCGGGGATCGCGCCCGACGAGCTGCCGCATGTCTTCGAGCGGTTCTGGCGGTCCCCGTCGGCGCGCAGTCTGCCCGGCTCGGGACTGGGCCTGTCCATCGTGGCCCGCACGGTGCGGCAGGCGGGCGGCGAGGTCGCGCTGTTCGCGGCGGAGGGCGGCGGCACGCGCGCGGTGATCCGTCTGCCGGGCGCGCCGACACCACCGCCCTCCACCGCTTCAGTTGTGCCGGATCAGTGAGGCGACGAGCCCGTCCCGGGTGTTCGGGAAGTCCATGGGAACGATTCCGAGGCTTCTCCAGCCGCTCGCCTCGGCGCCGTCCACAAAGCTGTGGACGCGGGGATTGAGCCGGTCGGAGTTCCAGCGCGGCGGCAGCAGGGCGGATGTGGAGACGTGGTTGACGAAGAGCTTGCCGGGCTGGGCGGCGGCCTTGCGGAAGTGCGCCTCGATCTTGGGGTACTTGGCGCCGGGCTCGGCCATGTAGTCGTCCTGGATGTCGAACAGCGTGCCGTCGCCGTACCGCACACCGGGCAGACCGCCGTTGTCGGCGAGGAGCACGACCTTGCCCCGGGCCTCGCCGAGCGACGGCAGGCCGTCGCCGATCCGGAAGAGGGGCCGCCAGCCCTTGGTGTCGATATAGAGGTCGAAGATCCGCCGGAAGGTGGTGTCGGAGTCCTCGGAGTACTCCTGCTTGACGCGCATGAGGACGGTCTCGGAGGGGTGGGCGGCGAGAAAGGCGCGGCAGGCGACGAGGACGTCACCGAACATCAGGTTCTGGTAGTACGCGCCGTGGTGGATGGCGAAGGCGTCGCCGGTGACCCGGCACCGTACGTCCAGGAAGCGGATGCCGCTGTCCAGTTGCTGGGCGATGGTGGTGTTCTGGCAGGCCACCCACGGGCCCCCGTACCGCGCCCCGGAGTCGTGGGTGCCGGGGATGGTCAGGGCCCGCAGGGGGGTGGCGTCGCCGAAGGCGGCCATCCAGTCCTGGGTGCCGAGGACGCGTGTCCGGGCGCGGGCCGGTGACGCTCCCAGGAGGGCGGTGGCGGATACGGCGGCGGCACCCGCGAGAAAGCTCCGTCGGTCCAGATCCATGGCGCGGAGTATGACGGGTTCACGTCAACTTCACCAGAGAAGGGAGCGGGGCGGCGAAACCCGTGAAGGGCCGCCACCCCGCTCCCGCCGTCGCCTTACTGGACGACCGTGATCCGGTCCGCCGCCGGGGGCGCGATCGGCGAGGTCGCCGACGAGTTCGCCGCCAGGTAGGCGTTGAAGACGTCCAGGTCGGACGCGCCGACCAGCTTGTTCTTGCCCTGGGCCAGGGCCGGGAAGCCGTCGCCGCCACCCGCGAGGAACTCGTTCATCGCGACGCGGTAGGTCTTGGCCGGGTCCAGCGCCTCACCGTTCAGCTTGACCGACGCCACGTCGATCCGGGCCGCGCCCGTCTTCGTCATGTCGAGCGTGTACGTGAAGCCCCTGGAGACCTGGAGGATCTTCGGGGAGGCCTCGTTGGAGCCGCTGACCTGCTGCTGGAGCGCGGCGATCAGCTGCGCGCCGGTCAGGTCGACGACGTTCATCATGTTGGTGAACGGCTGGACGGTGAACGCCTCGCCGTAGGTCACCACACCGTCGCCCTCGCCGCCGGACGCCTTGTACACCAGGTCGGAACGGATACCGCCGGGGTTCATCAGCGCGATCTGCGCGCCGCCCTTGTCCGCGGGGGACAGACCGGCCAGCTGGGCGTCCGTGATCAGGTCGCCGAGCGGCTTCTCGTACGCGGTGGAGCCACGGCCGTTGATGTCGGCGGAGATGAAGCCCTGCGGCTTGCCCGCGATCGGGGCGGCGAGCTTGTTCCACCGCTCGATCAGCGAGGTCATGTCCGCGGCCTTGGGCACGTCACGGCGCACGACGTGGTTCGCCGACTCGACCGACGTACGGACGATGTCCTTGGTCCGGCGGTCGTAGGTGAGCGTGGTGTCCGTGTACAGCTTGCCGAACGAGGCCGCCGAGGTGACCATGCGCGGCTTGCCGGCCGGGTCCGGGATGGTGCACACGTACGCCTGGTGCGTGTGGCCGGTGACCAGCGCGTCGACCTGCGGGCTCAGGTTCTTGGCGATGTCGACGATCGGGCCGGACACACCGTCGCCGGGGCCGGGGCTGTCACAGTTGTAGTTGTACGACGGGGAGGCCGGGGCGCCGCCCTCGTGGATCAGGGCGACGATCGACTTGACGCCCTTGCGCTCCAGGATCTTCGTGTACTTGTTGATCGTCTCGACCTCGTCGCCGAACTTCAGGCCCTTGACGCCGTCGGCGGTGACGATGTTCGGCGTGCCCTCCAGGGTCACACCGATGAAACCGATCTTGACGCCGTTCTTCTGCCAGATGAAGTACGGGTCGAGGATCGGCTTGCCGGTCTTCTCGTTCGTCACGTTGGCGGCGAGGAACGGGAACTTCGCGCCCTTGAAGGTCTTGCCCTCCTCGTAGCAGCCGGCGGTCGGGTGACAGCCGCCCTTCTGCATCCGGGCGAGTTCCTTGGCGCCCTCGTCGAACTCGTGGTTGCCGACCGAGGTGACGTCGAGCTTCAGCTTGTTGAGCGCCTCGATGGTGGGCTCGTCGTGGAAGAGGCCCGACAGCAGCGGCGAGCCGCCGATCATGTCGCCCGCGGCGGCGGTCACCGAGTAGCGGTTGCCCTTGCGCGCCTCCCGCAGGTGCGTGGCGAGGTACTCGGCACCACCCGCGTCGATCTTCTCGGTCTTGCCGTCCGGGTGGGTGTGCGTGACCTGTCCGGAGGAACCGGCCGGCGGCTCCAGGTTGCCATGCAGGTCGTTGAAGGAGAGCAGCTGTACGTCGACGGTGCGGCCGGAGGCGTAGGGGCTGTCGTGTCCGTTCCCCCGGTCGTCGGCGCCGGCCGGCAGGGCGGCGACCATGGCGCCGGCGGTGGCGAGTCCGGCGGCGGTGGCGAGTATCCGCCGGGCCGCGCGGTTCTTCTGCGGTGTCGCTGACATCTGTCCCCTCGTTGATTTCAGCAAGGAACGCTCTTGTGCGTCGGAGTGGTCATGTGCACGTAGATGTGCCGAGCGAAGCCTAGGGTCAACGCGCGTAGCACAACAGGGGGTGGCGGGTTACGAGCTGGTTGCCTTCGCCCGGTCGGCCGGTTGCGGTGCTGTTCCGGGCGGTCGCCGTACGCTCGTGACTATGACGACAGACGCGCCCGTACCGGCCATCGAGCCGGGCCGACGTATCGACACATTGGACGAGCTCTCGCACCAGCAGGCCCAGGACGTCCTCGCCCTCCTCGCCGAGGCCGCCCGCTCGGACGGGATGCAGGCGGTCTCCGAGCAGGGGCGGCTCCAGTTGCGCGGCGGGCGGCGCGAAGGCGTGTCGCACCTGCTGCTCACCGTCCGCGGCGACCTGGTGGGCTACGCCCAACTGGAGGACACCGACCCCGTGGAGGCCCCGGCCGCCGAACTGGTCGTACACCCCCAGCACCGCGGCCGGGGCCACGGGCGGGCGCTCGGCTCCGCCCTCATGGCCGCCTCCGGGAAGCGGCTGCGCGTGTGGGCGCACGGCGGGAAGTCGGCCGCCCGGCACCTCTCCCAGGTCCTGGGCCTCACCCTGTTCCGCGAACTGCGCCAGCTCCGCCGCCCCTTGGTCCCGCTGGACATCCCCGAGCCGGTGGTACCGGCCGGCATCACCGTGCGGACCTTCGTCCCGGACGAGGACGACGCGGCCTGGCTCGCCGTCAACGCCGCCGCCTTCGCCCACCACCCCGAGCAGGGCTCGCTGACCCAGCGCGACCTGGACGACCGCAAGGCCGAACCCTGGTTCGACCCGAAGGGCTTCTTCCTCGCCGTACGGGAGTCGGACGGCGAGATCGTGGGCTTCCACTGGACGAAGGTCCACGCCGAGGAGCAACTCGGCGAGGTGTACGTGGTCGGCATCCTGCCGGAGGCGCAGGGCACCGGCCTCGGCAAGGCGCTGACCGCGATCGGTCTGCGCCACCTCGCCGCCGAGGGCCTGCCGACGGCGATGCTCTACGTGGACGCCGACAACACGGCGGCCGTGACGATGTACGAGCGGCTGGGCTTCTCGACGCACGAGGTGGACCTGATGTACCGCTCGGAGACCTGAGCGGGGCGGCGGGGAGGGGTGCCGCCTCGGCGGCGCCCCTGCCCGCCCCGCTGCCGCGCAACGACGAGCGGCCCCCGGCGCGTTGCCGGGGGCCGCTCGTGTCGTGCTACTCGTCGGAAGAGCCGATCACGTACGTGCCCTTCGCCGGCAGCGTGGCGACAAGGCCGCGGCTCCTGAGTTCGGCGATCGCGCGGCGCACAGTGCCGATACTCACGCCGTACAGGTCGGTCATGGCTCGCTCGCCGGGCAGGGCCGCACCCTTCGGCAGCTTGCCCGATGCGATCTCGGCGGCAATGACATCTGCCAGCTTCACGTATTCGTAGCGCGGGAGACCATCACTCATCCCTCCACAGTGACGCGTCCCTGTGCTACCTGCATCGTGAGGACGCGTCTCACCGCGTCCTGACGCAGGGGGACGCAGTGGGGTGCAGAGGGACGCAGTTATGGGTACGCTTTGAGAGCAAGAGCCCCGGCGACGGCTGCAACCGTCCCGGGGCGCGGCCGATCCGCGCTTGGAGCAGACCGACATGACCGACCTTATCCTCGCGCTCGCCCTCCGGGCGAGGCTCCTGCTCGCGCCGCCGCGCGCCACGGGGCGGCACCGGGCGCGACCCGCGCTGCGGGCGCCGCGGCCCGACCGCCCGCGCCCCGTGCGCGCCCTCCTGCCCGTACCCCGCTCGCCGTACGGGCTCGACCTGCCGCTGGACGGCGAGGCGAGCGCGCTCGTGCGGCCGTACCTGCGCGCTCTCGGGCCCCAGCAGGTCTTCGCCGAGGCGGCGGCATGACCGCCGACCACCCGCGCCCGGCCCGCCTCGCCGCCGGTACCCGCGTCATCGACACCTCCCGCATGAAGGTCGCCGTCATCGCCGGGCCCGTCGACCGGCACGGGTGGTACACGCTCAGCGGGGAGTACGTCACCGGGTCCTGGAGGGCCCGGGCCTGGACCCTCGTTCCGCTGCCCCCGCTCCGGGAGCCGTAGCCCGGCCCACCCCCTGCAACCACCCCGGCTGCGTTGCCGGTTGACAGCACCCCCCACCCCTGATCATGCTTTCACTACTTGCTTAGTGAAAGGGTGGTGCAGGGGAACGTGGTCGAGTACCGCATCGACCGGCGCAGCGGGGTCGCCACCTATCTGCAGATCGTCCAGCAGACCAAGCAGGCCCTGCGCCTGGGTCTGCTGGAGCCCGGAGACCGGCTGCCGACCGCCCGCGAGGTCGTCGAGGCCACCGCCATCAACCCGAACACGGTGCTCAAGGCCTACCGCGAACTGGAACGCGAAGGCCTCGTCGAGGCCCGCCGGGGCCTCGGCACCTTCGTACGGAGGACCCTGGGCAGCGCCCCGGCCGACTCCCCGCTCGGCGCCGAACTCGCCGACTGGGTCGCCCGCGCCCGCGCGGCGGGCCTGGAGCGGGACGACGTGGCGGCACTCTTCACCTCCGTACTCGAACGGATCTACGAGGGGGACGACACATGACCAGTGCCCTGGAGGCCCACGGCCTCGCCAAGCACTACGGACGGCGCCGCCCACCGGCCCTGTCCGGCTGCACCTTCCGGCTGCCCGCCGGCCGCGTCTGCGCCCTCGTGGGCCCCAACGGCGCCGGCAAGTCCACGCTCCTCGCGCTCGCCGCGGGCCTGCTGCGCCCCGACGAGGGCAGCGTCCGCGTTCTCGGCACCGACCCGGCCACGGCCCGCCCCCGCGTCGCATACGTCGCCCAGGACAAGCCGCTCCACCCGCAACTGACGGTCGAACAGACCCTGCGCATGGGCGAGGAACTCAACCCGGACCGCTGGGACGCCGAGACGGCGGCCCGCGTCGTCACGGCCGGCGGGCTGGACCCCGCCTCCCGCGTCCGCACCCTCTCCGGCGGCCGGCGCACCCGACTCGCCCTGGCCCTCGCCCTCGGCAAGCGGCCCGAACTGCTCCTGCTGGACGAACCGATGGCCGACCTCGACCCCCTCGCCCGCCACCAGCTGATGGGCACGCTCATGGCGGACGCCGCCGACCGCGGCACGACCGTGGTGATGTCGTCGCACATCCTCGGCGAACTGGAGGGCGCCTGCGACCACCTGCTCTTCGTCGACGGCGGCCGGGTCCGCCTCGGTGGCGACATCGACGACATCCTGACCGCCCACACCCTCGTCACCGGCCCCATCGCCGACCTCACCCCGCACACCGTCGTCGACTCCCGCACGACCGGCCGTCAACTCACCGCGCTCATACGCCAGGACGGCCCGGTCGACACCACCGCCTGGCAGACCGCGCGGCCGTCCCTGGAGGAACTCCTGCTCGCCCATCTCCGCTCCCCCGAGGCCCCGCCCCTGCTGACCCCGAGCACGGAAGGGACGGCGACCGCGGCATGAGCGCCCCGACCGTCACAGGGATGACCTGGACCGTGCTCCGACTGCACCGTGCCGCGCTGCTGCTGTGCGGGGCACTCTTCACACTCTCGGCCGCCGGCCTGGTCTGGCTGCGCGCGGCGGGAATGGAGAAGGAGCGGGCGGGAGGGTGCGGCTCGGCCGGCTCCGGGCTGCCGTTCTGCCCGCCCTTCCCCCCGCCCCTCGGCTTCGACTTCTCCGCGGACATCGGTCTCGCCGCCACCGCGATCGGGTGGTCCCCCCTCGTCGTGGCGTTCTACGCGGGGGCCGTCCTGATCGGCGCGGAGTTCCAGCGCGGCACGGTCGGCCTGGCCTGGACGCAGGCCGTCACCCCGTTCCGCTGGCTCGCCACGAACCTCGCCGTCCCCGCCGTCCTGATCGTCGCGGGCCTCAGCGCGCTCTCCGTGCTGTACCGCTGGGTGCGGAGCTCCGCCCCCGGGGCCATGCCCGACGAGTGGCACTACACCGACGTCTACCTCTCGCTGGGCCCCACGGTCCTCGCCTACGGCCTGCTGGCCCTGGTCACCGGCGCACTGGCGGGCCTGCTCCTGCGGCGCGCCCTGCCCGCCGGAGGCGTCGCCCTCGCCGTCACGGGACTGATCATGCTGTCCGCCGAGACGTGGCGGGAGAAGCTGTGGCCGCCCGCGCTCTGGAGGTCGAGCGGCTCCCGTGCCGAGTACGGGAACAGCGCCTGGCAGCTGGAGAACGGCATGCTGACCCCGGCCGGTGTCCGCGTCCAGGACTGCTGGAGCCCCACCGGCGCCGGGCCGGACAAGTGCCGGGCGGTGGCCGGCTCCCGGGAGTGGTACGCCCTCACCCACCCCCCGTCGCACTTCTGGCCCATGCAGCTCGTCGAGACCGGCATCGTCCTCGCCCTCACCGGCGTCGTCACGGTGATCGCCTTCCGGGTGCTGCGCCGCCTCCACGCCTGACCGGGCGGGCCGGAAAAGGGTGCGGCCGGGCGGCCGGGACGGGGGTCCGGCCGCCCGCCCGCACCCAGCACGTCACATCGCCGTTACCAACCATTCAGACACGCTTGCGACGCTCGGTGAATGAAGCCCGCCGTGTCCGCGCCCCTGGGGAAGCCCCCGCGCCGCCCCCAAGGGACACTTCCCTCCACCACGGCCCCCTCCGACGCGCCTGACCAGCCCGACGCGCGGAAGAATGGTGCCATGAGCCAGCAGCCCGCCGAGGTCCAGGTCCAGCCCGCCCAGCCGTCCGTCGGTTCCATAGCCGCGCACCGGCCGCACACCGTGGCCGCCGCGCCCGTGTCCGGCCTCGCCCCCGATCTCGATGCCGATCTCGACGGCTACGAGGAGGACGGCCCGAACGCCGAACTGCCCCAGGGCAGGTTCCTCGACCGTGAACGCAGCTGGCTCGCCTTCAACGAAAGGGTGCTGGAGCTCGCCGAGGACCCCGCGACCCCCCTCCTCGAACGAGCGAACTTCCTGGCGATCTTCGCCTCCAACCTGGACGAGTTCTTCATGGTCCGGGTGGCCGGCCTCAAGCGCCGCATCGCCACCGGGGTCGCCACCCGCTCGGCCTCCGGCCTCCAGCCCCGCGAGGTCCTCGACCTGATCTGGACCCGCTCGCGGGAGCTCATGGCCCGGCACGCCGCCTGCTTCCAGCAGGACATCGCCCCGGCCCTGGCCGACGAGGGCATCCACCTCATCCGCTGGCCCGAGCTCACCGAGAAGGAACAGGCCCGCCTCTTCACCCTCTTCCGGCAGCAGATCTTCCCGGTCCTCACGCCCCTCGCCGTCGACCCGGCCCACCCCTTCCCGTACATCTCCGGGCTCTCCCTGAACCTGGCCGTCGTCGTCCGCAACCCGGTCAGCGGCCACCGCCACTTCGCCCGCGTGAAGGTCCCGCCGCTGCTGACCCGGTTCCTGGAGGCGTCCCCCCAGCGCTACGTCCCGCTCGAGGACGTCATCGCCGCGCACCTGGAGGAGCTCTTCCCCGGCATGGAGGTGCTGGCCCACCACATGTTCCGGGTGACCCGGAACGAGGACCTGGAGGTCGAGGAGGACGACGCCGAGAACCTCCTCCAGGCCCTGGAGAAGGAACTCATGCGGCGCCGCTTCGGGCCGCCGGTCCGCCTGGAGGTGGAGGAGTCGATAGACCCGTACGTCCTCGACCTCCTCGTCCGCGAGCTCAAGGTCTCCGACGCCGAGGTCTACCCGCTGCCCGGGCCGCTGGACCTGACCGGGCTGTTCGGGATCTCCGCCCTGGACCGGCCCGAGCTGAAGTACCCGAAGTTCGTCGCCGGCACCCACCGGGACCTCGCCGAGGTCGAGTCCGCCTCCGCGCCCGACGTCTTCGCCGCACTGCGGGAGCGGGACGTCCTGCTCCACCACCCGTACGACTCGTTCTCCACGTCCGTGCAGGCCTTCCTGGAGCAGGCGGCCGCCGACCCCGACGTCCTGGCGATCAAGCAGACGCTGTACCGGACCTCCGGCGACTCCCCCATAGTCGACGCGCTCATCGACGCCGCCGAGTCCGGCAAGCAGGTCCTCGTCCTCGTCGAGATCAAAGCCCGCTTCGACGAGCAGGCGAACATCAAGTGGGCGCGCAAGCTGGAGGAGGCCGGCTGCCACGTCGTGTACGGCCTCGTGGGCCTCAAGACCCACTGCAAGCTGTCCCTGGTGGTCCGCCAGGAGGGCGACATCCTGCGCCGCTACAGCCACGTCGGCACCGGCAACTACCACCCCAAGACCGCCCGGCTCTACGAGGACCTCGGACTGCTGACCGCCGACCCGCAGGTCGGCGCCGACCTGTCCGACCTGTTCAACCGGCTGTCGGGGTACTCGCGGCGCGAGACCTACCGGCGCCTCCTCGTCGCCCCCAAGTCCCTGCGCGACGGCCTGATCTCCCGGATCAACAAGGAGATCGTCCACCACCGCGCCGGCCGCCCCGCCTACGTCCGCATCAAGGTCAACTCGATGGTCGACGAGGCCGTCATCGACGCCTGCTACCGGGCCTCCCAGGCCGGAGTGCCGGTCGACATCTGGGTCCGCGGCATCTGCGCCGTCCGGCCCGGCGTCACCGGCCTCTCCGAGAACATCCGGGTGCGCTCGGTGCTCGGGCGCTTCCTCGAACACTCCCGGATCTTCGCCTTCGGCAACGGCGGCGAAGCCGAAGTCTGGTTCGGCAGCGCCGACATGATGCACCGCAACCTCGACCGGCGGATAGAGGCCCTCGTGCGGGTCTCCGACCCGTCCCACCGCGCGTCCCTCAACCGGATGCTGGAGACGGGCATGTCCGACACCACTTCCTCCTGGCACCTCGGCCCGGACGGCGACTGGACGCGGCACGCGACCGACCCGGACGGACAGCCGCTGCGGCATGTCCAGGAGATGCTCATAGACGCGCGGAGGCGCCGGCGTGCTCAACCCTGACCAGGTCCCGGCCGGCGACGTCCTGGCGCCGTACCTCCACGCCCGGGCCGCGGACTTCCTCCGCGGCCTGCGGCTGCACTCGGAGAGCGGCGTCGACACCGCGGGCGCCGAGGAGGCGGCCCGGGCGCTGCGCGCGGCCGCCCGCCGGATCAGCGGAACCCTGCACACCTTCCGTCCCCTCCTCGACGCCGCCTGGGCCGACCAGCTGCGCACCGAACTGGCCTGGCTGTCCGGCACGCTCGGCCAGGAACACGCCTGCACCTCACGGCTCGTCCGGCTGATCGACGCGCTCGCCCGGCTGTCCGGCGGCACGGCGGGCGTCCCGGCACCCCGGTCCGGCCGCGAGGCCCTCTCGGTGGGCGCCGCCAGGGCCGGGGCGCTGCTGGAGCGGCAGCTCACGCTCGCCCGGACCCGGGCCCACTCGGCCGCGCTGCAGGCCCTCGGCTCCTCCCGGTTCCACGCGCTCGCCGACGCGGTCGCGCTGCTCGCCTCGGAGGTGCCGCTCGGCCCGGCCGCGTCCGCACCGGCCGGCGAGGTGCTGACCCCGTCGGCGGAGGCCGTGGAACGGCGCCTGCTGGACGCCGTGGCCACCCTGCCGATGAGCCCGGCCGTGGGCGGCGAACAGCAGGACGCGCCCTGGCACCACGTACGGGCCCTGCTGCGGCTGCACCGGTACGCGCGAGAGGTACGGGGCGGCGACCCGGTGCTGTACGAGGCGGGTCGCGCGCTGGACCGGCACCGGGACGCGGCGGAGGCCGCGGCCGCCGCCGCGAGCGCCGCCCGCACCCCGCGCATCGCCCCCGCGACGGCGTACGCGCTCGGCGTCCTCCACGCCGACCAGCGGCACGACGTGGAGGCGGCGCGGTACGCCTTCCAGCGGGCCTGGCAGCGCCAGGTGGTGACGACATGAACAGACCGGTGATCCGGGCGGCCGGATGCGTGCTCTGGCGGCGCTCCCCCGACGGTGGGGCCATCGAGATCGCGGTGATCCGGCGCCGCAAGCACGCGGACTGGTCGCTGCCGAAGGGCAAGCTGGAGGACGGTGAGGAGGCGCGCGAGGCGGCGCTCCGGGAAGTGCTGGAGGAGACCGGCATGACGTGCGCCCTCGGCCCGGAGCTGCCCACCGCCCACTACGAGGTCGGCGGCCGCCCCAAGGAGGTCCGCTACTGGGCGGCCGAGGCGACGGGCGGCTCCTTCGAGCCCAACCGTGAGGTGGACGAGCTCCTGTGGCTGCCCCCGGCGCCCGCCCGCTCCCGGCTCACGTACGACCTCGACAAGAAGCTCATCGACACGTTCCTCGCCTCGGAGGCGACGGACTGAGTCCGCACGCGCGCGCGGCGCCTCCCGGGCGCCGGGCACCACCCCCGGTACTCGGCGTCCCGTGCGGCGCACGCGCCCCGCGAACCCGCAGGACCCGACGCCGGGGCCGCGGGCGCCGAGCCGGCCGACGCGGCGCGGCGACCGCCGGCACGCCTCGCCCCGCACCTGGGGCGCACGGTGTTCACCCGCTCGGGCGGCATCCCTTCACCCGCACCGCGCACTCGCACGGGTGGTCCGGGTGGGTACCGGCCCGGGGATCCGACCGGCGCACGACCCGCGCCCACACCCGCACCCGGCCACCGTCCGGCCACCGCGCGACCGGCGCACGACAGCGCCCGGCCGCCCCGCGACCCGCGCCCGGCCGCCCCGCGACCCGCGCCCGGCCGGACGCCGACGCCCCCGAGCACCGCGCTCCACTCCGCGCGGGAGCGCCCCCGGCCGGGTACCGCACACCGCGCCACGCCACGCAAGAGCGCCCGCGCACGGCCCCGGCGCCCCGCGACAATGCCCCACACCGCGGCTTCCGTCACGGTTCACCTTTCGTTCACTCTCCCCCGTCGGCCACGTCACCTGTTCTGCCTAATTTCGGCAGTACCCGGCGACCCGGCCCTGTGCCGAGCCGCCCACCACCCCGACACACGCCGCCGTGGAACGTCGTCACAGCACCATCGGCCGAAGGCCGGCGACAGGACGCGACCGGCGGCTCCTGGAAGGAACACCCGAAAGTGAAGCTTCAGCGCAAGAACGGGCTTCGCGCCACCGCGCTCGGTGCCCTCGCCGTGTCCGGCGCCCTGGTCCTCACGGCGTGTGGTTCGGACGACAACACGGGCGGCGCCGACGGTGGCAAGAAGACCGGCGCCGCGTCGAACATCAAGTGCGACGGCGCGAAGGGCCAGCTGCTGGCCTCGGGTTCCAGCGCGCAGAAGAACGCCATGGACCTCTGGGTCAAGAACTACATGGCCGCCTGCCCCGGCGTGGAGATCAACTACAAGTCCTCCTCCTCCGGCGAGGGCATCATCGCCTTCAACCAGGGCACCGTCGGCTTCGCCGGCTCCGACTCGGCGCTCAAGCCCGACGAGGTCTCCGAGTCCAAGAAGATCTGCAAGAGCGGCCAGGGCATCAACCTGCCCATGGTCGGCGGCCCGATCGCGATCGGCTACAACCTGCCCGGCGTGAAGGACCTCGTCCTCGACGCCCCGACGATCGCCAAGATCTTCAACGACAAGATCAAGACCTGGAACGACCCGGCGATCGCCAAGCTCAACCCGAACGCCAAGCTCCCGAGCACCCCGATCCAGGCCTTCCACCGCTCCGAGGACTCCGGCACCACCCAGAACCTCGGCAAGTACCTCGGCAAGGCCGCCAAGGCGGACTGGCCCTACGAGGCCGAGAAGAAGTGGCCGGCCCCCGGTGGCCAGGCCGCCTCCGGCTCCTCCGGCGTCGCCGCCCAGGTGAAGCAGGCCGAGGGCGCGATCGGCTACTTCGAGCTCTCGTACGCCACCTCGCAGTCCATCCCGACCGTGCAGATCAACACGGGCGCCGCCGCCCCGGTCCCGGCCACCTCGGAGAACGCCTCCAAGGCCATCGCCGCCGCCAAGATCAAGGGCACCGGCAAGGACCTGGCGCTCGACCTGGACTACACGACCAAGGCCGAGGGCGCCTACCCGATCGTCCTCGTCACCTACGAGGTCGTCTGCGACACCGGCAACAAGGCCGACACCCTGGGCACGGTCAAGTCCTTCCTGACCTACACCGCGTCCGAGGAGGGCCAGAAGGTCCTGACCGAGGCCGGCTACGCCCCGATCCCCGCCGAGATCAACACGAAGGTCCGCGAGACGGTCAACGGCCTCTCCTAGGACGCAGCGGCCGGCCCGGAACACCCCTCCGGGCCGGCCCCCTCCGGTGCACCGCCGCCAGGGGAGCCGCACACCGCGGACTTCCCCCACACAGACCGGAAAGACCATGGCTATAACGACTGACAACGCACCGGCTCCGCCGGTTCCCAGGAAGCCGGGCACGTCCACCGGCCGCGCGGGCGACAAGATCTTCCTCGGTCTGTCCCGCGGCTCGGGCATCCTGCTCCTGGTGATCATGGCGTCGATCGCCGTGTTCCTCACCTATCGGGCCTCCCTCGCGCTGTCCCAGAACGAAGGCAACTTCCTCACCACCTTCGACTGGAACCCGGCAGGCCAGCCCCCCGTCTTCGGCATCGCGGTACTGCTCTTCGGCACGATCGTCAGCTCGGTCATCGCCATGGTGATCGCCGTTCCGATCGCCGTCGGCATCGCGCTGTTCATCTCGCACTACGCGCCGCGCAAGCTGGCCGCCCCCCTCGCCTACGTGGTCGACCTGCTGGCCGCCGTGCCGTCGATCATCTACGGCATCTGGGGCGCCCTCTTCCTCGTCCCGTACCTGGAGGGCCTCAACCTCTGGCTGGACGAGTTCTTCGGCTGGACGTACATCTTCGACAAGACCGAGGTCGGCGTCGCCCGCTCGCTGTTCACCGTCGGCATCCTGCTGGCGATCATGATCCTGCCGATCGTGACCAGCGTCTCCCGCGAAGTCTTCCTCCAGGTCCCGCGCATGAACGAGGAGGCCGCCCTGGCCCTCGGCGCGACCCGGTGGGAGGTCATCCGCCTCTCCGTGCTGCCCTTCGGCCGCTCCGGCGTCATCTCCGCCTCGATGCTCGGCCTCGGCCGCGCGCTCGGCGAGACGATGGCCGTCGCGACCGTCCTCTCCCCCAGCTTCGTGATCTCGCTGCACCTGCTGGACCCGGGCGGCGGCACCTTCGCCCAGAACATCGCCGCGAAGTTCGACGAGGCCAACGAGCTCGGCCGTGACGCCCTGATCGCCTCCGGCCTGGTGCTCTTCATCCTCACCCTGCTGGTCAACGGCGCGGCCCGCCTGATCATCGCGCGCCGCAAGGAGTACTCGGGGGCCAACGCGTAATGAGCAACATGATCCAGGACGCCCCCGCCCAGGCCGCCCCCCTCCCCGGCAAGGACAGCCTGAGCCACCGCCGTCTGCCCCGCTGGGCCCCGGCCGGCTTCGCCGTCGTGTCGATCGCCCTCGGCATCGGCATCGGCATCGCGACCGGCCTCGAGAGCCGCATCCAGTGGGGCCTGATCGCCGCCGCGCTCTTCGTCGTCGTCTCGTACACCGTGACCTCGGCCGTCGAGAACCGGCGGCAGGCCAAGGACCGCCTGGCCACCAGCGTCGTCTGGGTGTGCTTCGTCCTCGCCGTCGTCCCGCTGTTCTCCCTGATCTGGGTGACGGTCAGCCGGGGCATCAAGGTCCTCGACGCGTACTTCCTCACCCACTCCATGGCCGGCGTCCCCGGCTTCGAGCCCGGCGGCGGCGTCTACCACGCCCTCGTCGGCACCCTGCAGCAGGTCGGCCTCGCCACCCTCGTCTCCGCGCCGATCGGCCTGCTGACCGCCGTCTACCTCGTCGAGTACGGCAAGGGCGCGCTGGCCAAGGCCGTGACGTTCTTCGTGGACGTCATGACCGGCATCCCGTCCATCGTCGCCGGTCTCTTCATCCTGTCGATCATGCTGATCGCGGGCCTCCAGCCGTCCGGCCTGATGGGCGCGCTGGCCCTGGCGATCCTGATGATCCCGGTCGTGGTCCGCTCCACCGAGGAGATGCTCAAGCTCGTACCGAACGAGCTGCGCGAGGCCGCCCTCGCCCTCGGTGTGCCGAAGTGGCGCGTCATCCTGAAAGTGGTCATCCCGACCGCGATCGGGGGTATCACCACGGGTGTGATGCTCGCGATCGCCCGCATCGCAGGTGAGACCGCCCCGATCATGCTGCTGGTCTTCGGCAGCCAGCTGATCAACACGAACCCGTTCGAAGGTGCCCAGTCCTCGCTCCCCTTCTACATCTGGGAGCAGTACAGGGTCGGCAGTGAGGCGTCGTACGACCGCGCCTGGGCCGCCGCCCTCGTCCTGATCGCCTTCGTCATGATCCTCAACCTGGTGGCCCGCGGCATCGCCCGCTGGAAGGCCCCGAAGACCGGCCGCTAAGGCCTCCTGGAAGTAGTGATTCACATGGCCAAGCGAATCGACGTCAGCGGCCTCACCGCGTACTACGGCTCCCACAAGGCGATCGACGACATCTCGATGACCGTCGAGCCCCGCTCCGTGACGGCCTTCATCGGCCCCTCCGGCTGCGGCAAGTCCACCTTCCTGCGCACCCTGAACCGGATGCACGAGGTCACCCCGGGTGGCCGCGTCGAGGGCAAGGTGATGCTGGACGACGAGAACCTCTACGGCAAGGACGTCGACCCGGTCGCCGTGCGCCGCACGGTCGGCATGGTCTTCCAGCGCCCGAACCCCTTCCCGACGATGTCGATCTTCGACAACGTGGCGGCCGGCCTGCGGCTGAACGGCTCCTACAAGAAGGCGCAGCTCAACGACGTCGTCGAGCGCTCCCTCAAGGGCGCGAACCTCTGGAACGAGGTCAAGGACCGCCTCAACAAGCCGGGCTCCGGCCTCTCGGGCGGCCAGCAGCAGCGCCTGTGCATCGCCCGCGCGATCGCGGTCGAGCCGGACGTCCTGCTGATGGACGAGCCGTGCTCGGCGCTCGACCCGATCTCCACGCTGGCGATCGAGGACCTGATCAGCGAGCTGAAGGAACGGTTCACGATCGTCATCGTGACCCACAACATGCAGCAGGCGGCCCGCGTCTCGGACCGTACGGCGTTCTTCAACCTGGCGGCCGTGGGCCAGCCGGGCAAGCTGATCGAGATCGACGACACGGAGCGCATCTTCTCCAACCCGTCGGTCCAGGCGACCGAGGACTACATCTCCGGCCGCTTCGGATAGGCCCCCTTCGCTCCTTGCGGTGCTGCATGGCGGTGCCACCGCAAGGCAAGGGCCCGCCCCCTCTCCCAGGGGGCGGGCCCATCCGTTTGCGCAGGTGCGGGCGTCAGCCGAAGAACAGCCGCACGACGGAGAAGCTCACCGCCGCCGGCATCGTGATACGGCACCCCGGGGGACCACCCCCGGACCCCCGGCAGAACCGGGCGGCACCCGTCAGCCGAAGAACAGCTGCACGATGTAGAAGCTCACCGCCGCCACCAGCGCCGCCGCCGGCATCGTGATGAACCAGCCCAGGATGATGTTCTTCGCGACACCCCAGCGCACCGCGTTGACCCGCTTCGTCGCGCCGACGCCCATGATCGCCGAGGTGATGACGTGCGTCGTCGAGATCGGCGCGTGGAACAGGAACGCGGAGCCGAACATGATCGACGCCCCCGTGGTCTCCGCGGCGAAACCCTGCGGCGGATCCAGCTCGATGATCTTGCGGCCGAGGGTGCGCATGATGCGCCAGCCGCCCGCGTACGTACCCAGCGACAGCATCACCGCACAGGCGATCTTGACCCAGACCGGGATCGGGTCGCCCGCGTTCTCGACGTCGGCGATGACCAGGGCCATCACCACGATGCCCATGGTCTTCTGGGCGTCCTGGAGACCGTGACCGAGGGCCATGCCGGCCGCGGACACCGTCTGCGCGATACGGAAGCCCCGCTTCGCCTTGTGCGGGTTCGCCTTGCGGAAGAGCCACAGGATGACGCACATCACCAGGTAGCCGGCGATCAGACCCACGACCGGCGAGACGAACATCGGGATCACGACCTTGTCGACCACGCCCGACCAGATCACCTCGGTGCCGCCGGCCAGCGCCGCTCCGACCATGCCGCCGAACAGCGCGTGCGAGGACGACGACGGCAGCCCGAAGTACCAGGTGATCAGGTTCCACACGATCGCGCCGACCAGCGCCGCGAAGAGGATGCCCATCCCCCGCGACCCCTCGGGCGTCTCGATCAGGCCTTCACTGACGGTCTTGGCGACGCCGCTGCCGAGGAAGGCACCGGCGAGGTTCATGACCGCCGCCATCGCCAGGGCGGCACGCGGGGTCAGCGCCCGCGTCGACACCGACGTGGCAATGGCGTTCGCCGAGTCGTGGAAGCCGTTCGTATAGGTGAAACCGAGCGCGACACCAATGGTCACGACCAGTGCGAAGGTGTCCACGAAGCCTCAGGACTCCTTGACCGCGATGGTCTCCACCGTGTTCGCCACGTGCTCGAAGGCGTCGGCCGCCTCTTCTAGCACATCCACGATCTGCTTCAGCTTCAGTACCTCGATGGCGTCGTACTTGCCGTTGAAGAGGTGGGCGAGCAGCTTGCGGTGGATCTGGTCGGCCTGGTTCTCCAGCCGGTTGACCTCGATCCAGTACTCGGTGAGGTTGTCCATCGTCCGCAGGTGCGGCATCGCCTCCGCGGTCAGCTCCGCCGCCCGCGCCAGTACCTCGATCTGCTGCTCGACACCCTTGGGCAGCTCTTCGACGTTGTAGAGGACGACCAGGTCGACGGCCTCCTCCATGAAGTCCATGATGTCGTCGAGGGAGGACGCGAGCGCGTAGATGTCCTCGCGGTCGAACGGCGTGATGAACGAGGAGTTCAGCTGGTGGAAGATCGCGTGCGTGGCGTCGTCGCCCGCGTGCTCCGCTGCCCGCATCCGCTCCGCGATCTCGGCCCGGGCGGAGGAATCCGCCCCGAGCAGTTCCATCAGGAGTTTCGAGCCCGTGACGATGTTGTCCGCGGAGGCGGAGAACATGTCGTAGAAGCTCGTCTCCCTGGGGGTCAGACGAAAGCGCACGTGGGGTCCTCGGGGTGCATGGGTTTCGGTCAGGCTGATGCTAGGCGCATCGTCCGGCCACGGCTAACCGGCGTCCCTTCAGTGTCGCCCATCAGGCACAGTGAACCGAACGGGGCCCCGCGGGTACGGGCGGGGATCGGTAACATATACCCACGAGGGGTATACATGCCCTTTCTGGACAACGGGAGCACGCGATGACGACCACCGAGGCGGCCGGCCTTCCGGTCACGGACAACGACCACGGCGTGCACGGGTACCACAAACAGAAGGACGAACACCTCAAGCGGCTGCGCCGCATCGAGGGCCAGATCCGCGGCCTGCAGCGGATGGTCGACGAGGACGTCTACTGCATCGACATACTCACCCAGGTCTCCGCGTCCACGAAGGCCCTCCAGTCCTTCGCGCTCCAACTGCTGGAGGAGCACCTGCGCCACTGCGTCGCCGACGCGGCGGTCAAGGGAGGGGACGAGATCGACGCGAAGGTCGAGGAGGCCACCAAGGCGATCGCCCGCATGATGCGGACCTGAGCCCGGCCCGATCACCCTCGGTCAGTGGGGCGCGGCCGGCGTGACGTTCAGCACCTCGTCGATGAGGTCCGCGCTGAGTCGCTCCCCGTCCGCGGCGGACGCCGCGATCATCAGCTCACCGCACAGCTCGATCTCGGCGAGGGCCACGTGGTCCTGAACTGTCGTAGGAGGGGCCGGGGCCACGTGCATCACCTCTTCCTGCCGGTGTCGAGTTCCTAGCGTAAGGAGCGGGACACACACCGCGCATGGCACGTCCGGACCATTCTTCCGGCCCCGAAGACACCATCAGGCCTTGATCTTCCCGGCGTAGATGTCCTCCCGCGGCGGCAGTTGTACGACGGCGGGGGCACCGAACTCGTACAGCAGCGTCGTCGAGGCGACGGCGACTGTCCGCCCCGCGTTGACGAAACTGAACTGGTGGCGCACCTTCCGCAGCCGCCCCTCCCGGTCCAGGTACACGTCGAAAGGCACCGTGTCCTTGGCGAACCCTTTCGCCGCCGCAGCGAGCGCCCCGCGCAGCTGCGGCGACGCGGCCCGGGCGGCGTGCCCGATGTCGGTGACGCCGCGGTAGTGGGTGACCGCCACACCGGCGAGCTCCTCCTCCCCGACGTAGCTCACCCGACGGACACCGAGCAGCAGTTCGACGGCGGCTCCCGGGTCGGTCGCCCCGCCCGTCACCAGATTGCCGTCGGCCAGCGTCGTGGTGTCGACGCGCACCCACTTGTCGGCGGGGACACCGGCGCCGCGGTTCTTCATGTACAGCGCTCCGGGGGCGAGCAGCTCGGTGATCGGCCGGTGCTCGTCGGCGCCCGCGGGGTCGTCGGGCAGGACGACCTTGAGCCGGCCCGACCACTTCCGGAAGTCGTACGCGCCCTCGCCCCGGATCGTGACGCGGGTACCGCCCGTCGCCATTTCCATCGACGTACGCGCCTTGGACGTGCCCGCCCGGGCCAGCGCGTCCGGAACGTTGCGGACGGCGTCGAACGGCTCGACACCGGGCCGGGCGTCGGCCGGACCGGAACATCCGCTGACCAACACGCCCACCACCACGGCGGCGACGGCGAACGCGCCGCTCCCGCGCCTGTGCTGCTGCACCACCATCGCCTGCCAACCCCCAACGCCTAGACGCTGCCTGCACGAGACCCCCGCCCGTCCCGGATAACGACCACCCGGGCTCCTCGTCACGCATGCCCCCGCCGTACCGTGGAGGCGTGCACCCGCATGACCCGGCGCCCTCCGTCACGGGCGCCCACGAGGCGACCACCGTCGAACGCGGATCGTTCTGCATCGCCCGCTGCAGCTGCGGCTGGGCCGGGCCGGCCAGGAGGTCGAGGGACCGGGCCCGCACGGACGCCCGGGCGCACATGACAGCCCCACCGTCCGACGGCGCCTGAGGCGCCGACGGGCCGCCCGAGGGTCGGCCGTCCCGCGCGGGCGGGCACGGCGGCCACGGCACCGTCCGAGAGGCGCGAGGGGGAGAGGGGGCGGGGGCGCGAGGGGCCGGGGGCGGGTGCCCTAGGCGGCCAGGTCGTTCTCGCCGTTGCCGGAACCGGGGCCGCCGAGACGCGGCTCGGGGATGTCCAGCGTCTCGTGCCGCTCCCACAGCGGCGCCCGGCTCGACCGGACCAGCCGTCCGGCCCGCTCCGAGCGGGCGAGCGCCGAGACCACCGGGGTGAGCAGTGCGAGCGCCACCGGGGCGAGGAGCAGCGCCACCGCCGTACCGAGCGCGAACCCGCCGACGACGTCGGTCGGATAGTGCACGCCCATGTACACCCGGCAGAAGCCCTCGGCGAGGGCCAGGCCGATGGCGGCGAGCCCGAACTTCCGGTTGGCGACGAAGAGACCGACGCCGATCGCCATCGCCATGGTGGCGTGGTCGCTGACGAACGAGAAGTCCGTCTTGCCGTCGACGAGGACTTCCAGCCCCTGGTGGTCGAGGAAGGGCCGGGGCCGTTCGACGAAACCGCGGATCGGGATGTTGACCAGAAGGGCGATCCCGGCGGCCAGCGGCGCCCAGATCAGGCCGGTGACCGAGGCGACCGAATCCTCGAGGCTGCCGCGCCGGCGCACGCTCCACCAGCACCACAGCACGACGAGGACCATCGCGAGGATGATCCCGTACTCACCGACGAACTCCATGACACGGTCGAGCCACGACGGGGCACTCTTGGCGAGCCCATTGATGTCGTAGAGCAGGCTGACATCGGGGTTCGAACCATCCGATGCGAGTCCAGCCATCTGCTGCGGCCCCTTGCCTTGTCACTGTGGTCACTCCAGGGAACGACCTGCCTGAGGCGTACGTTCCACTCTCCACCGAACGATCACCATGACGTTATCGAAGAGTGATACGTCATCGCAGCTCAGGGCCCGGTCGTAACGGAGAGTTCCGGCCACGTTCAGGCATCCGGCGGCGTCGTCGGCAACGCCTTCGCGCCATCCTCCGTCACGCGGGTCGCACCGAAGTAGTCGGGGGTGTCGATCTTGTCGAACCGGATCACGGCCCCGGTGAACGGCGCGTTGATCATGTACCCGCCGCCGACGTACAGCCCCACGTGCCGGATGGCCCGGGAGTTGGTCAGGTCGTCCGAGAAGAACACCAGGTCACCGGGGAGCAACTCGTCCCGCGAGGGGTGCGGCCCCGCGTTGTACTGGTCGTTCGCCACGCGCGGCAGCTCGATGCCCACGGTGCGGTACGCCGCCTGGGTCAGGCCCGAACAGTCGAAACGGCCGTTCTGCTCGGGCGTCCCGTTCCCGCCCCACAGGTACGGCGTTCCGAGCTTCTTCTGCGCGAAGTAGATGGCCCCGGCCGCCTGCCGCGACGGCTCCACGCGCCCGACGGGCCGCGCGAAGCTCTTCTCCAGCGTCCGGATGATCCGCACGTAGTTCTGCGTCTCACTGATGCGGGGCACCCCACCGCTCTTGATGACCCGGTACGCCCCGGCGTTGTAGGCGGCGAGCATGTTGTTCGTCGGATCGCCGGGCACCTTCTTGACGTAGCCGGCCAACTCGCAGTCGTAGGAGGCGGCTGACGGGATGGCATCCGCCGGGTCCCACACGTCCCGGTCGCCGTCCTTGTCCCCGTCGATCCCGTGCGTGGCCCAGGTGCCCGGGATGAACTGCGCGATCCCCATGGCGTTGGCGGGGCTGGTGACCTTGGGGTTCCAGCCGCTCTCCTGGTACAGCTGTGCCGCGAGCAGGGCGGGGTTGATGGCGGGGCAGAGGTTGCCCCACTTCTGCACGAGCGGCTGGTACGCCGCGGGCACGGCCCCCTTCGCCAGCCCGACGACTCCGCCCACGGCTCCCCCGGCCCCGCCGAAGAGTCCGGCGGCCGCGGAGTACGTGCCGACGACGAGCAGCGCGACGAAGCTCATGCACAGCCCGACGGACGCCCCGGCGACCAGCCAGACCTTACGCACCGTCAACCACCCCTCACCTCATGGCAGTCCGCCCCGCGCAATTCTAGGCGGCCGGGGCCGCGTCAGGGGGCGGACGGCGGGGTTGCGACGGGGGTGTTCGCGGACCGGAGGCCGGAACGCGCATCGAGGCCGGGGACCACCGCGCCGTCGAAGGGCGTGCCGTTGGCCTTCGCGTTCGGGGTTCGGGCCGGGGGGCTGCTGTGTGCCCGGCCGGGTGCCCGGCTGCCACCGAGCCCTCAGTCCTTTCGCGCCACCCCCGCGAACATCGCGACCTCGTCCGCCGCCGCGGCCGGGTCGTCCGGGCGCCAGCGGTTGCAGGAGACGACGCCCGGGTCGAGGAGCGAGAGGCCGTCGAAGTAGCGGGTGACGGCCTCGGGGGTGCGCTGGGTGAGCTTGGGGGTGCCGTGCTCGTTCCAGAAGGCGACCGCCGCGTCGACCTCCGGCATCGCCGGGTGGACGACGGTGTGGGAGAGCACCAGGTGGCTGCCGGGGGCCAGGGCGGCCGTCAGGCGGCGTACGACGTCGTACGACTCCTCGTCGTCCGGCAGGAAGATGACGACGCCCAGCAGCATGAGGGCCACCGGGCGGTCGAGGTCGAGGGTCTTGGACGCCGCCTCCAGGATGGTGTCGACGTCGCGGAGGTCGGCGTCCAGGTAGTCCGTGCGGCCCTCGGGAGTGCCGACGAGCAGGGCACGGGCGTGGGCGAGGACGAGCGGGTCGTTGTCGACGTACACCACGCGCGCGTCCGGGGCGACCCGCTGGGCGACCTCGTGGGTGTTGTCGGCGCTCGGCAGGCCCGTGCCGATGTCCAGGAACTGGCGGATGCCCTCCTCGGCGGCCAGGTGGCGGACGGCCCGCCCCAGGAACAACCGGTCGGCGCGGGCGTAGTCCCCGATCCCCGGGTGGAGCTCCCGGATCCGGTCGCCGGCCTCCCGGTCGACGGGGTAGTTGTCCTTGCCCCCGGTCCAGTAGTTCCAGATGCGGGCCGTGTGCGGCCTGCTCGTGTCGATCCGCGAGAGAAAGTCGGTCACGCCGCCAACGTACCCAACTCGCCTGTCACACAGGCTGCTTCTTCAGCAGCTCGATCACGCTGGAGAAGCTGTCCGCGGCGTGCCCGGCCGCCATGCCGCGGCGGAAGAGGCCGAGGACCGCCTCGGGGAGCGCGCCGTCCACTCCGGCGTCGGTGACCGTGTGCAGGACGTGCTCGGCGCTGGCCAGGCCCATCGCGAGCCGGTCCACGTCCCCGGAGTGGTCTCCCGCGTCGATCCGCGGCGTGTAGAACTCCAGGAACTGGGTGACGTCCAGGGCGTTCACGGCGTACGGCAGGATGTCGGCGGCCTTCAGCCCGTGCGCGTCGGCCAGGGCCACCGCCTGCCAGTAACTGGCCATGGCCGTCCAGAACATCACCATGGTCAGCTGGTAGTAGAGCGCGGCCAGGCCCGGGTCCTCGCCCCGGTAGTCCGTGCCGGTCAGCACCTCCAGCGTGCCCCGGTGCGCCTCGAACACCTCGCGGGGGCCGCTGTAGAAGGTGGACGACTCCGGGCTGCCGATGCCGGACGGCGGGGTCAGCACCCCGCCGGTCAGCTGGGTGGCGCCGCGCTCGGCCGCCCACGCCGCCGCGGCCCGCGCCTTCGCGGGGGTGTCGGAGCTGAGGTTGACCAGGACACGGCCCGCGAGGTCATCCGGCCCGGCGGCGCCGAGCACGGCGTACACCGCCTCGTAGTCGGTGAGGCTCAGCACCACCAGCTCACTGGCCGCGAGGGCCGCGCCGGGCGAGCCGGCGAGTACGGCACCGCGCGCGACCAGCGCGTCCGCACGGCCGGGGGTGCGGTTCCAGACGGTCACGTGGTACCCGCGGTCGAGGAACGCCCCCGCCATGGCCTGTCCCATGGGGCCCAGTCCGATCACGGTCACGGCAGCCTTGGTGTTCATGAAACCCTCCCTAGAACGAACGCTCTATCCAGAGCACGGCCCGACCGTAGCACACCGCTAGAACGAACGCTCTACTCAATCGCTCGGTAGGATCCGCCCATGCAGACCAGCACCCGTGACCGGATCGTCGTCGCCGCCGCCCGCCTCATCCAGCGCCAGGGCTACGTCGGCACGGGCATCAAGCAGCTCGCCAAGGAGGCCGACGCCACCCTCGGCTCCGTCTACCACTTCTTCCCCGGTGGAAAGGAAGCCGTCGCCGTCGCCGCCATCCAGCACGGCGAGGAGGAGTTCGCCGCGCTCCTCCGCCAGGCACTGGCCGGCCAGGACGACCCCGCGGCCGCCGTCGAGGACTGCGCCCGCCTCCTCGCCACCGCACTGCGGGCATCGGGCTGGGTCGACGGCTGCCCCATCACCGCCACCGCCCTGGAGACCCTCGGCACCGACTCCGACATCCAGCGCGCCTGCGCCACGGCGCTCAAGGGATGGCAGGACCTCGTCGCCGACAGACTCCGCGCCTCCGGTCTTCCCGCCGACGACGCCCGCGAGCTCGCGACGACCGTCATCAACACCCTGGAAGGCGCCGAGGTGACCGCCCAGGTCACCCGCAGCGAAGAGCCCCTGCTCACCGCCGGGCGGCATCTCGCGCGCCTCGTCTCCAGCTACCGTTGAGCCCCCGACGACAGCGCGCCATCCCTTTGTTGTTAGGTTCGCACCAGCAACCCGGCCACACCTGAAGCAGCCTGACGACGGGGGACCACATGGCGCTCGACGCCGCATGGGGCGAACTGCTCGGAACAGACGAGTCCACCACCGCGACGCCCCCGGCTCCGGCCACGGGCCCCGGCGGCGGTGACGGTCCGGAACCGAACGCCGACCCGAGACCCTCCTGGGGCTCGTACGGGGACACGGTCGGTGAACCGGTCCTCCGGCAACGCGAGACCGCCACCGAGGAGGAGACCGCCGAGGCCGCGCCCCAACAGCCCACGAGCGGGAGCTGACCGACGATGCCCACCTGGCAGCAACTGCGCGACCTCAAGCTCTCCGAGTACACCGACGCGGCCGACGGCTGGGGCAAGGTCTCCAGCCGCGCCAACGCCGACAAGGACCGCGTCGACAACGAGATGCTCGCGACGATCCGCGACACGCAGAAGGGCGACAGCGCCAAGGCCGCCGTCGGCGACCTGGAGCAGCTCAGCCGCAACTACCAGTACCTCCACACCGAGTGCGGACTCATACGGACCGCCCTCAACGGCCTCGCCCACGAACTCGCCGGCCCCCAGAAGAAGCTCAAGCAGGCACTCGAGGACGCCGCGAACCTCAAGTTCACCGTCCACGCCGACGGCTCCGTCGAGTACCCCCAGTCGCCGGAAGCCCCCACCAAACTCCCCGGCGGCCGCGGCACCGCCACCCCCGGCGCGCCCGTCCCCATGCTCCCCGGCCAGGGCGAGGCCAACGGCGACTCCAACAAGGGCAAGGCCGAGGAGATCGCCGAGAAGATCAACGGCGCCCTGCGCGAGGCCGCCGAGATCGACGGCCGCTACTCCGGCGTCCTCGCCAAGCTCAAGGCCGGCCCCGGCCTCACCGTCGACGACAAGACCCTCGCCGACGCCGCCGCCGACACCAAGGCCCTGCAGGACGCCGCCGGCACCTACGCCGACGACAACAAGATCCCCAAGGGCAAGTCCGCCAAGGACAACGCCGCATGGTGGAACGGCCTCACCCAGGAACAGCGCGACGAGTACGCCACCCTCTACCCGGCCTCCATCGGCGCCCTCGACGGCATCCCCTCCGCCGTCCGGGACGACGCCAACCGCATGGTCCTCGCCGAGACCCGCGCCCAGACGCAGCTGGACCTCGCCAAGCTGGGCCCGGAGCCGCAGCAGTACATCGCCAACCCCAACGGCACCTACCCCGCCGCCATCAAGAACCCGGCCTGGGAGAAGTGGGACAAGGACGGCGGTACGCGACTGAAGGCCGAGCTCAAGGGCATGGAGGCGATCCAGAAGCGGCTCGACGTCCCGGCCTCCGAACTCCCCCAGGCGTACGTGCTCGGCTTCGACAAACACGGCACCGGCCGCGCGATCATCGCCAACGGCAACCCCGACACCGCCGACCACACCGCCGTCTACGTCCCCGGCACCACGACCAAGCTGGAATCCATCAGCGGCGACATCAACCGGATGACCGAGCTGTGGCGCGAGACGCAGTCCCAGGCCCCCGGCTCCAACGTCTCCACCATCACATGGCTCGGCTACGACCCGCCGCAGAGCATCGTCCCCGAGGCCATGCAGAAGCAGTGGGCGTACGACGGCTCCCCGAAGCTGAACCAGTTCATGGACGGCCTGGAGACCGCCCAGGGCGGCGCCGACAAGAGCCACACCACGATCATCGGCCACAGCTACGGCTCCACCGTCGTCGGCGACGCCTCCAACAAGGGCGACCTGTCCGCCGACGACATCGTGGTCGCGGGCAGCCCCGGCATGATGGTCGCCGAGGCCGGCGACCTCGACGTGGGCAAGGACCACGTGTGGTCCGAGGCGGCCTGGAACGACCCCGTGCCGGCGGGCGGCAAGATCGCCGGCCTCGGCGGGTACAAGTGGGGCGTCGAGACCTGGAACGGCATCCCCTTCAACGCCGGATACATCCAGACCGTCCCGTCCGACGAGGCATTCGGGGCCCACCGGATGGACGTCGACACGGGCGGCCACAGCGACTACTGGAACCGGGGCTCGGAGAGCCTGAAGAACCAGGCGAAGGTGGTCGTCGGCCAGTACGACAGGGTGAGCGAGGACGACTGATGAGCCGAACCGACCCGGGAACCCCCACCGGCTCCGGCACCCGCCAGGGCACCGGTCCCGGCACCCGAAGGGGCACCGGTCACGGCACCGCGCCCGCCCCCGGTCACGCGGAGGGCGCACGCACCACGCCCCGTACGCGCCGACGGCGCGCATCCGCCCTCCTCACCTCTCTTCTCACCCTCACTGCACTCGCGACGGGATGCTCGAACGCCATGGACGACAGCGGACTCGACTACACCCCGGCCACCCTCGGCGTCGAAGAGGCCAAGACCAGGACCAGGACGGTCTCCAGCCAGATCTTCGACATGATCGGCATCAAGCAGGGCGCCACGACGAAGCCGGGCCCCGGCGCCTCCACCTGCGAGGAGGACCCCGACCACCTCTTCAGGACACGCCACCCCTGGTCCCTCTACGGCGTCACCGACGACGAACTGAAGAAGGGCTTCGAACGCCTCAGGGAAGCCCTGCCGAAACACGGCTGGAAGGTCGTCTCGTACGGCCCGAACAGCAGCGCCGCCAAGACACTGGAGCTCACCGCCGACTCCGGGAAGGAACGGTTCGCGCTCAACGCCGAGCTGTGGGTCGGGGACAAGGACCCCAAGAAGAACCTGATCCTGATCAACGTGGTCTCCGGCTGCTACCGCGCCCCCGAGGGCACCGACCTCAACGGCCTCTACTGACGACCACCGCCACCTCCGGCACCGGTCACTCCCCCGGCCCTGCTGCCCCGGCCCCCGCGCCCGTGTCAGCAGGGCCGAGGTGTAACAACGACAGTGATTGCCCGGAGTCACGCTCCGTGATACACAGAGTGACCATAGACGTACGCGTAGACAACCAGTCCGACACCCGGCGCAGGTCACGGCAGCCGGATCGGTCAAACGTGCGGGGATCGGGTAAAGAGACCCGCGAAGTCGGCATACGAGGGCGGTTTCATCAGCGAAGATAGTGCGATGACCCGTGCCATGGGGCAGGGGCGTCGAACTACCCAACAGGGGCGGTGAGTTACATGAACCTGGCGGCCGAAAAGGGCGACATCACCACCATCATCGGCGGAATCGCCCCCAACTGGGGGCCTTTCGGGAGCCTGGGAAACGAGGCCCGCGTCATGATCGAGGTCGTGATGGCCGTGGCCATCCTGCTCTGTCTCGGCATCGCGATCTGGGGCGCGGCCAAGCAGCGCATCGGCGCGACCGCCCTCCGCGACACCTTCAGCGCCGAACAGGGCAAGGGGCTGATCGTGGCCGGCCTGACCGGCGTCTTCATCATCGGCTCGCTGGGGACGCTGTTCACCATCGTGTACGGGATGGCCGTCTAACCCGCCGTCAGCGCTCAGTACCCCCTTGAGGTTGCGTCACCTGATGTCAAGTCACCAGACACGGCTACCGTCGTACTACGACCACACGGAACAGCAATCGGTTGAGGGGGCGTACCCGTCATGAGCCTCGGCGACGAGCACGACGGCGGAAGCGGCATGGGCGGCGGCGGCATGGGCGGCGCGGGCCAGACCCGCACGCGCCTGCCCGAGACCACCGGCGACGTCTACGGCGGCGCCCGCCGCCCCGCCCGCAACTCGCGCTCGCTCATCACGGTGGTGGGTGTGGTGGTGCTGCTGATCGCCGCGATCGCGTTCGCCAACAGAGGCGGCGGCAAGGACGAGGACGCCGCGACCGGCACCCGCGCGGCCGGCGCGGCCGCCCCGACCGCGGCGACCGGCGTCAAACCGGTGACGGGCAAGAACGGCACGATCCCGGCGGGCTTCGCCCGCGACGAACAGGGGGCGCAGAGTGCGGCGGCGAATTTCCTTGTTGCCCTGGGCTCTGACGGCATGTACCAGAAGGACCCGCGCCAGGCGATCGTGAACGCCGTGTACGCACCCGATGTGGCTGCCGCCCGCCAGGCGGACCTGGACAAGGTCTATTCGGATGCCGAGTTCCTCAAGAGGATCGGCCTGGAGGCCGATGGAACGGCGCCGACAGGCCTGACCTTCATCTCCCGCTTCTCGCCGGTTGGGTCCAAGGTGGAGAAGATCGACGCCAACAGCGCAAGCGTGTCCGTGTGGTACTCGGCGTTGTTCGGGTTGGCCGGTGAAGGTTCCAAGAACCCGGTCTCCGAGAGCTGGTACACGAACACCTTCAACCTCAAGTGGGTCAACGGTGACTGGAAGGTCACCGACTTCACCCAGAAGGACGGCCCGTCGCCAGTTGGGCGTGACCAAGCCGCGTCCACCGCCGAGGAGATGGCCGGCGCCGTCCAGCAGTTCGGAGGGTTCACCTATGCCCGCTAAGCGACCTCGACGCGCCCTGTCGATCACCGCGACGGCAGCAGCGCTGCAGGCTGCCGTGATCACGCTGGCCGGTCCGGCATTCGCTGCCCCGACCCCCACACCAAGCGCTACTCCAAGCCCCAGTAATAACCCCTGTGACCTGATTCGCGGCCCCGCACGGGACTACTGCGAATCGGGCGGTCCCGGCAGCGGCGCCCGCTCCACCCCCGCCGACCCCGCCGCCGCCCTCGACCCCCTCTCCTCTCTCGCTCGTGGCTGCGCCGACGCCGCCGCGTGGACGGTCAACAAGCTCAGCGACGCCGTGCAGAACACCGCCGAGGTCGACTTCACCAACCCCAAGTTCCTCCAGCAGTACGCCGTCGTCTTCGCCGCCTCCACCGTGCTGACGCTCGTGCTGTGGCTGCTGGCCGTCGCCAAGCGGGCCATCCGGGGCGTGCCGCTGGCGACCGCGCTGTCCGAGGCCATCGGGTTCCTGTGGCTCACCGTCCTCGCCTCCGCCTTCACGCCGCTGATCCTCTACACCGTCGTCTCCGCCACCGACGGCATCACCGAGGTCATCGCCAGCGGCACCGGCGGGCAGACCGACGCCTTCTTCGGGTCCTTCGCCGAGGCGCTCAAGAAGGGCGACGACATCGGCGGCGGGCCGATCATGCTCATCGTCGTCTCGCTCGTGTCGGTCCTCGCCGCCGGCATCCTCTGGCTCGAGCTCGTCATCCGCGCGGCCCTGCTCTACGTCGGCGCCCTCCTCGGCACCGCCGTCTACGCCGGGCTCGTCGACAAGAACATGTGGGGGCACGTCCGCCGCTGGGCCGGGATCATGATCGCGGTCATCCTCGTCAAACCGGTCATCGTCATCGTCCTGGGCCTCGCCGGGGCGCTGTCCTCCGGCGAGGGCCCCGACGCGTTCTCCGCGGTCGTCTCCGGCCTCGCCATCATCCTGCTGGCGATCTTCGCGTCCGCCGCGATCTACCGCTTCGTGCCCGGCTTCGGCGACGAGATCGCCTCCGCCCGCACGAACCGCAAGCAGGCCACCGACGGCTCCCAGGCCGCGGCCGTCATCTCCTCCCCGGCGGCGCTCGTCTCCCAGGGCATCAAGACCCACAGCAGCCGCAACCACCAGCGTGGCGGCGGCGAGGCGAGGCCCGCCAACCCGGTGTCCGGCGGCGTGGCCGCCCACAGTTCCCGCTCCTCGACGACCGGCGGCGGGGCCGGCGGTGGATCCGTTCCGCCCGCCGCGCCCCCGCCCCGCAGCAGCACCAGCCCCACGGGCAGTACCCCGCACAGCAACCGCAACACCAGCACAGGAGGTGGAGGGCGTTGACGACCCAGTCCCAACCGATCACGCCCCGCCGTACGTATCTCATCGGCCGGGCCCGGCCGAACGCGATCGTCGGCAAGAACCGCGAGACCGGCGAGATCGCCCTGATCATCGCCGGCGCGTTCCTCGGCATGATGAGCGGGCTGCTCGTTCCCGTCCTCTCCCTGCGGATCGTGACGCTCATGGGCTTCCCCATGCTCGCGCTGGCCGCGGTGTACGTCCCGTTCAAGGGCCGCACCTTCTACAAATGGTTCGAGATCAACCGCAGCTACAAGCGGACCCTCCGCCGGGGCACCACGTACCGCTCCGGCACGGTCGAGGCGGGCACCAGGCTCGACGGGCGTGAGGTCGAGGTCGGGCCGCCACCCGGCATCGGCCGTATCAGCTGGCTCGCCGCGCCGTTCGGGCCGGACGAGATCGCCGTCCTGCTGCACGCCGACCGCCGCACCGTCACCGCCGCGATCGAGATCGAGGGCCCGGGCGTGGGCTTGCGCGACAGCGAGGACCAGGAAGCCCTGGTGGACCGTTTCGGCACCCTGCTCAAGCACGTCGCCAACGGCGACGGCTTCGTCACGCGGCTCCAGATGCTGGCCCGCACCCTGCCCGCCGACCCGGACGCCCACGCCAAGGACGTCGCCCAGCGCGGCGACCCGTCCAGCCCCGCCTGGCTCCAGGACTCCTACGACCAGTTGCAGTCCATGGTCTCCACGTCCAGCGAGCAGCACCGGGCGTACCTGGTCGCCTGCATGCACTACACACGCGAACTGGCCGCCGAGGCGCACACCATGGCACGCGCCGCCCGCCAGGCCTCCGGGGCCAAGAAGCTCGACAAGGACGCCGGTCTCGCCGTCGTCATGGCCCGTGAGCTCACCGACATCTGCGCCCGCCTCGCCGAGGCCGACATCCGGGTCCGCCAGCCCCTCGGCCAGTCGCGCCTCGCCTCCCTGGTGCACTCGATGTACGACCCGGACCACCCCATCGACCACATCCAGGCGATGACGAAACGAAACGCTTGGCCCGCCGAGCTGGACGCCGTCGAGCCGACGTACCTCCAGGCGAAGACCCGCGAGTCCTCGACCCGCGCGCCCTGGTGCCACGCCACCGCCTGGGTGAAGGAGTGGCCGATGACCCCGGTCGGCGTCAACTTCCTGGCTCCGCTGCTCGTCCACACGCCCGATGTGATCCGTACGGTCGCGGTCTGCATGGACCTCGAACCGACCGAGATCGCCATCGAGCGCATGCTGACGGAGAAGACCAACGACGAGGCCGAGGCCAGCCGGGCCGCCAAGATGAACCGCACGGTCGACCCGCGCGACATCGCGGCGCACGGCCGACTCGACCAGCGGGGTGAAGATCTCGCCAGCGGCGCGGCAGGCGTCAATCTCGTCGGGTACATCACTGTGTCGTCTCGCTCGCCCGAAGCCCTGGCCAGGGACAAGCGGACGATCAGGGCCTCGGCCGGCAAGTCGTATCTGAAGCTGGAGTGGTGCGACCGCGAGCACCACCGGGCCTTTGTGAACACGTTGCCGTTCGCGACCGGCATCCGCCGATAGGGGCCTGACTGATGCGAGATCCGCTGTCCGTCCTCACCGAAGCCTTCACTTCATTCCTGTTCGGGAAGGTCGAGACGACCCGGCTCCCCGTGCGTACGTCGACGGGACAGGCCCAGGCCGTCTACCTGCCGACCGCCGCCCCCGGCCTCGGCGACTCCGGCGTGATCATCGGGCGCGAGGTGTACAGCGGCAAGGGGTACATCTACGACCCGTTCCAGCTGTACGGCCAGCAGCTCCCGGCCCCCCACTGGCTGGTGCTCGGCGAGTCCGGCAACGGAAAGTCGGCCCTGGAGAAGACGTACGTGCTGCGCCAGCTCCGGTTCCGCGACCGGCAGGTCGTCGTCCTCGACGCGCAGGGCGAGGACGGTGTCGGCGAGTGGAACCTCATCGCCCAGGAGCTGGGGATAACGCCCATCCGTCTGGACCCGATGGCCGCGCTGGACGACGGTATCCGCCTCAACCCGCTCGACCCCTCGATCACCACCACGGGCCAGCTGGCGCTGCTGCGAACGATCATCGAGGTGGCCATGGGGCACGGCCTGGACGAGCGTTCCGGCTTCGCCCTGAAGGTGGCACACGCCTACGTCAACCAGACCATCACCAACCGGCAGCCGGTCCTCACCGACATCGTCGAGCAGCTGCGCCACCCCGAGGCGGAGTCCGCGGAGGCGATGAACGTCGACATAGACGACGTACGGGCCTGGGGCCTCGACGTGGCGCTGGTCCTGGACCGGCTGGTCGACGGTGACCTGCGCGGCATGTTCGACGGCCCGACGACGGTCGGCATCGACCTCGACGCCCCGCTCATCGTCTTCGACCTGTCCCACATCGACCGCAACTCGATCGCCATGCCGATCCTCATGGCCATCGTGGGCGTCTGGCTGGAACACACCTGGATCCGGCCGGACCGCAAGAAGCGCATCTTCCTGGTCGAAGAGGCGTGGCACATCATCAACAGCCCCTTCGTGGCGCAGCTGTTCCAGCGTCTGCTGAAGTTCGGGCGGCGTCTCGGCCTGTCCTTCGTGGCGGTCGTCCACCATCTGAGCGACGTGGTCGACGGGGCCGCGGCCCGCGAGGCGGCGGCGATCCTGAAGATGGCGTCCACCCGGACGATCTACGCCCAGAAGGCCGACGAGGCGCGCGCGACCGGCCGGGTCCTCGGCCTGCCCCGCTGGGCGGTCGAGATCATCCCGACGCTCACCCCCGGTATCGCCGTCTGGGACGTCAACGGCAACGTACAGGTCGTCAAACACCTGGTCACCGAGGCGGAACGGCCGCTGGTCTACACGGACCGCGCGATGACGGAGTCGGCGGCGCCCGCGCTGCCCGACGACATCCAGGCCGCGGAGTGGGAGGCGGAACAGCGCGCGGCCCTCATCGAGCGGCAGATGAACGCGTCCTCAGAGTCGACGGTGGCATGAGATGGGGCGCGGGCACGAGACGGAACGGGGCATCCCCGACGGCCTCCTGGTGGGGCTGCTGGGGTTCCTGCTGGGCCTGACCCTGCTGGTGTGGACGGCGACCGGCCTGGCCGGCCTCTTCGCCCACGGCGCCTGGCCCGACGGGGTGACCTTCTCCAACACCCCGATCGCCATGCGCGGTCTGGTGTCCCAGCCGCACGACCTGGCGGGCGCCTGGCCGGCGACCCCGGCGTCCCAGCTGTCGGGGTACGGCCTGTTCTGGGGCCTGTTCGTCGGCGAGCTGATGGTGCTGGTCGTCCTGGCGGTCTTCGTGCTCGGCACGACGGCCCGCTGGCGGGCGGTACGCGCCGCCCGCACGGCGGCGGTGAACGGCGCCACGGCAGCGGGCACCGGGCGTGCCACGGTCGCCGGATCGCCGGACGGGGCCCCGTCCGGCACCCGGGCCGGAAGACCGGTGACCACTGCCAAGTACGGCGCCGGGGCCGCGTACGCGTCCACTCCGGCGCCCGCCGCTCATGCGCCTGCCGCTCCCGTGTCCGCCGCTCATGCGCCTGCCGCTCCCGTGTCCGCCGCTCCGACGCCCGCCGCGCAAACTCCCGCCGACCAAGCCTCCACCGCTCAGGCGGACCCCGTCACGGCTCACGGGCCCCTGGAGCAGCCCGCCGGGCAGCCCGCCGCCGCGACAGCCCCCGCGACCGTGCACATCCCCCCGGTCGCCCCCGCCCCCGCCGCCACTTCGGTGCCCGCGCCCCGCGCCCCCCTCGGCCGCGTCCTGTACGGCGGCCCCGCCGACCGGCGGCCCACCGCCCTGCAGGCCATCCAGGACGCCGAGGGCGCCGCGCTCGTCGTCACCTCCGACCCCACCCTGTGGGCCGACACCAAGGACGCCCGGGCCAAGCTCGGACCGGTCCTCGTCTACGACCCGGGGCACCTGTGCGAGACGCCCGCCCGGCTGCACTGGTCGCCCACCGACGGTTGCGAGAACACCGACACGGCCGCCGCCCGCGCCACCGCGCTGCTCGCGCCCGTCCGCCCCAGAGCCCGGATCGACGCCGCTGTCGCCGAAACGGCGGAGACGCTCCTGCGCTGCTGGCTGCACGCCGCCGCCGTGGACGGACGCCCCTTCAAACAGGTCCACCGCTGGGCGCAGAACAACGGCGCCCACGAACCCGTACGCATCCTCCGTACGCACCCGAAAGCGACCAACAGCCACGCGGGGCTGCTCGAATCCGCGCTCACCGCCTACCCCGAACGCCGCGAGGTCGCCCAGGAACTGACGGCCCGTGCCCTGTCGTCGCTCTCCTCGGTCCACATCCGCGAGGCTTGCACACCAAATCGAACGGATTCGCTGACCTTGGAATCATTCATCCACGAGGGGGGCACCCTTTATGTGGTGGGTGAACCGATCGAGGATCCGAGGACCCGCCCGGGCGCGATGCCGCTCCTCACCGCGCTCGCCTCACACGTGGTCGAGCACGGCCGTCGCATGGCCGCACGGTCATCCCACGGTCGGCTCGACCCACCAATGACCCTCGTCCTCGACGACGTCGCGGCCGTGGCCCCGCTGCCCCACCTGCCCGCGCTCCTGACGGGCGGTCAGGACGAGGGCCTGCCGACACTCGCCCTGCTCCGCTCGGCGGAACAGGGGCGCGCCCGCTGGCCGGACCACACCCTCGCCTCTCCCTGACCCGGACCCCGGACCGCTGCCCCGGGCCACTGTGCCCTGACCCGGGACGCCTGAGCCCTGACCCGGACCTCTGAACCCTTGACCGCTAGCCCTGACCGCCAGCCCTGACCTCTGACGCCCGACCGCTGACGCCCAACCGCCGACCGCGGCCGACGCCCGTCGCGGTCGGCCCGCGGCCCGGGTTCGCGATCACGGTTCACGGTCACAGTCCGCGGTTCACTGTTCGCGGTTCGCGGTTCGCGGTTCGCTCAGCCGCCCGGCCGAACGATCTCGTACTCCAGCTCCCGCGCCCCTTCCTCCCCCGGCACGGCCGCGCTCTCGCCGCTCGCCACGAAACCGAACCTCCGGTAGAACGCCTCCGCGCGCGCGTTCCGCTCGTGCACATACAGCCGTACGCGCCGGATCGGCGGACCCTCCAGCTCCCAGGACCACTCCACACAGGCCCGGAACAGCGCCTGCGCCACCCCGCCGCCGCGCGCCTCGGGCCGTACGAACACGCCCACCACATGCGTCTGGTCGACCTTCGCCGGCCCACCGAACCGCACCTCGTCCTCCGGCCGCTCCACCAGCACGGTGACGGTGCCCGCCCACGACCCGTCCGGCGCCTCGGCCACGAACTGGTGGGCGCTCACGCTGTCCTCCGCCGCACCGGCCGTCCGGTCCCGCCAGAAGTCGTCCGGCCGCTCCACGGCGGCCTCGTAGGTGTCGAGGAAGGCGAGGGGCGCGGCGGGGTCCCGCAGGGAGTCGAGCCGGATGTCGCGGGCCTTGCGCCACTCGTCGGCCCGCACGGGTCGGATCACATATTCCATCCGCCGATCGTCATCGCCCGCATCCCGCCGGTCAACGTATTTCCCGACCGCCGGAGCCGGTCCCCGCCCCACCCGGGGAGCGTCGTACGTCGTACCCCGGTACTACGCCTCCGCCTCCACTGCCGTCTCCGGTCCGACGCCCCCGCCCGCTCCGCTCCGTAGCGTCGATCACATGATCAGCGCCCATGAACTCACCAAGCGCTACGGCGACAAGACCGTCGTGGACAGGCTCAGCTTCACCGTCCGGCCCGGCACCGTCACCGGGTTCCTCGGCCCCAACGGCGCCGGCAAGTCCACCACGATGCGCATGCTGCTCGGCCTGGACGCCCCCACCCGCGGCCGCGCCACCATCGGGGGCCGCGGTTACGCCGCCCACCCCGCGCCCCTCACCGAGGTCGGCGCGCTGCTGGAGGCACGCTCGATCCACCCCGGCCGCACCGCCTTCAACCACCTGATGGCACTGGCCCACACCCACGGCATCCCGCGCCGCCGCGTCGAAACAGTGCTCGCCCGGACCGGCCTCACCGACGTCGCGCACCAACGTGTCAAGGGCTTCTCGCTCGGCATGGGGCAGCGCCTCGGCATCGCGGCGGCCCTGCTCGGCGACCCGGCCACCGTCATCCTCGACGAACCGGTCAACGGCCTCGACCCCGAAGGCGTCCTGTGGGTGCGCAACCTCCTGAAGTCGCTCGCCGCCGAGGGCCGCACCGTCCTCGTCTCCTCCCACCTCATGAGTGAGATGGCCGTGACCGCCGACCACCTGATCGTCATCGGCCGCGGCCGGCTCCTCGCCGACACGACCGTGTCCGAACTGGTCCGGGCCGCGGGCGGCAGCAGCGTCAAGGTCGTCTCGCCCCGCGTCACGGACCTGCTCGCCCTGCTCTCCGCCCCCGGCGTCGAGCTGGCCTCGGAGACCCCCGACACCCTGCGCGTCCACGGCACCGACGCCCCGCACATCGGCCGTCTCGCCGCCGCCCACGGCATCCCGCTCCACGAACTGACCCCGCAGACCGCCTCACTGGAGCAGGCCTTCATGGACCTCACGCACGACGCGGTCGAATACCAGGCCACCACCACGACGCCGAAGGGAGCCGCGGCATGACCACCACCACCCCGACCCGCCGCCGACCGGACACCCGCCCCACGGACGCGGGACCGTACCGCCTCACCACCGCCCGCGTCCTGCGTTCCGAATGGCACAAGCTGTGGTCCCTGCGCTCCACCTGGATCACCGTGCTGTCGGCCTGCGCCCTGGTGATCGGCGTCGGCATCATCATGGGCGCCACCTACACCACCGGCGGAGGCGACAGCGACGTCGACACCGTCCTCCTGGTCCTCTACGGCACGATGCTGGCCCAGATCTGCTTCGCCGTCCTCGGCATCCTCGTCACGGCCGGCGAGTACTCGACCGGCATGATCCGCGCCTCGCTCACCGCCGTCCCGAGCCGCCTCCCCGTTCTCGGCGCCAAGGCCGCCGTCTTCGCCGTGACGACCTTCGCCGTCAGCCTCGCCACCGCCCTCGTCACCTTCCTCGCCGCCCAGGCCCTGCTCGCCGGCACCGACCAAGAGGCGTCCCTGACCGACCCCGGTGTCCTCACCGCCATCATCGGCAACTCCGCGGGTCTCACCCTCATCAGCCTGATCGCCCTCGGCCTCGGCGCGCTGCTGCGCTCCGTCCCCGGAGGCATCGGCGCCTTCGTCGGCGGCGTGCTGATCGTCCCCGAGATCCTGACGATGCTCCCGTACGACGCCGTCGACACGGTCATCAGGTACTTCCCCACGCAGGCCGCCGGCGCCCTCGGCACGGCCGAACCCCTCCCGGCCGCCGCCGCCCCCGGACCGGCCCTCCTCGCCCTCTTCCTGTGGGCGGCCGCCGCCCTCGGCACGGCGGCGTTCCTGCTGAAACGACGGGATGTATGAGCAACGACGGGACGTACGAGCAGGGCGCGTACGAGGATGATCCACGTGACGAGGACGACCACGTGACCGAACGGCCCAGCACCGCCCCTGGCGACGCCCGCGACCACCACGACTGGTCCGCGGGCGTTCCGCCGCTCACCCGGTACGTAGAACGGGCCGTGCGGCGCATCCGCGCCTTCGACCGCCGCCGGCCGATCGTCTGGGACCTCCTGCTCACCGGGTTCTTCGTCACGGCCGCGCTCGTCGACGCGGGAGGCGGATGGCGGAACATCGCCCGCAACACGGACGTGCCGCCCTGGCTCGTCCTCACGATGAGCCTCGGCCTCTCCGTGCCCCTGCTGTGGCGCCGCACCCGCCCGATGGTGGTACTCACCGCGACGGCTCCGGTCGTCTTCCTCAGCGGCTGGACCGGCGCCATGCTGCAGGCCGGACTCATCGTGCACATCGTGGTCTTCAACATCGCGCTCAGGCTGCCGCTCCGCGCCCTGTGGTGGGCCGTCGCCCTGGTCACGGCCCCGAACGTGCTCGCCGCGGTCCGCCACCCGCAGGGCAGTTGGGACCAGCAGATCGTGCCCGGCCTGTGGTCGTTCACCATCGTCGCCCTGCTCGGGATCGTGGTCCGCACCCGCCAGGAGTACACCGCGTCCCTCGTCGAACGCGCCCGCCAGCTCGAAACGGAACGCGACCAGCAGGCCCGGCTGGCCGCCGCCGCCGAACGCGCCCGCATCGCCCGCGAGATGCACGACATCATCGGCCACAACCTGTCCGTCATCACCGGACTCGCGGACGGCGGCCGGTACGCCGCCGCCAAGTCCCCGGAACGGGCGACCCAGGCCCTCGACGCCATCGCCACCACCGGCCGGCAGGCCCTCACCGAGCTGCGTCGGCTCCTGGACGTCCTGCGCGAAGAGGCCCCGGCAGCCGCCGAGCGAGCACCACAGCCCACCCTCACCGACCTCGACCAGCTGGTCGACGGCGTCAGGACCGCCGGACTGCCGGTGCACTACACGGTCCACGGCACCCCGGACGCCCTCCCGGCCGGCCAGCAGCTCACCGTCTACCGCGTGGTCCAGGAAGCCCTCACCAACACCATGAAGCACGCCGGCACCGGCGCGACGGCCACGGTCGACGTCGCGTACGACGACGGGGTCACCGTCACGGTGACGGACACCGGCCGAGGCACCACCCGCCCGGACGGCCCCGCCCGGAGGCACCCCGCCCGGGGTGGCCAGTCCCAGGACAGTCACACCCCGGCCCGCGGTCACACCCCGGCCCGCGGTCACACCCTGGGCCGCGGGCGCGGCCTCACCGGCATGCGCGAACGAACCGCCCTGTACGGCGGCACGGTCGAAGCCGGACCCCTGCCCCAGCCCCCCGGCGGCTGGCGCGTCCATCTGCGTCTCCCGAAGGACACCACACAGTGACCACCGTGCTCATCGTCGACGACCAGCCCCTGCAGCGCCTGGGCTTCCGCATGCTGCTGGAGAGCCAGGACGACATGTCGATCGTGGCCGAGGCGGGCAACGGCGCGGACGCGGTCCGCCTGACCTCCGAACTCCGTCCCGATGTCGCCCTGATGGACATCCGTATGCCCGGCATGGACGGCATCGAGGCGACGCGACGCATCGTCGCCGCCGGCCACCGCACCCGGATCCTCATCCTCACGACCTTCGACCTCGACGAGTACGCGTACGAGGGGCTGCGCGCCGGCGCCAGCGGCTTCCTCATCAAGGACGCGCTCCCCGAAGAGGTCCTCTCCGGCATCCGCGCGGTCGCCGGCGGCGACGCGGTGGTGGCGCCGAGCCTCACTCGCCGCCTCCTCGACGCCTACGTCCAGCACCTGCCGCCCTCGCCCACCTCCCCGCCGACGGCACCGGCTCTCGACCCGCGCCTCGCCGTCCTGACCGAACGGGAGCGGGAGATCCTCACGGTGATCGGCCAGGGCTGGACGAACACGGAAATAGCCCGGCGACTGCATCTCGCGGAATCCACGGTGAAAACGCACGTGGGCCGCATTCTCGCGAAGACGGGAGCCAGGGACCGCGTACAGGCCGTGATTCTGGCGTACGACACCCAGCTGGTGAGCCCGGCCTGAAAGGGCCCCGGCGGGCGGGGGGCCGGCGCCGGGCTACCTGGCCG
>NZ_JBUEFZ010000014.1:0-154663 GCF_054963715.1 Streptomyces sp. STAM6
CGGAACGAGGTCCTGAACTGGCTCCTCGGCGTTCAGGCGGAGGGAGGGTCCAGTGGCCAGGGTATGGATTGAGGATCGAGAGACCCACGCCGACTACCAGACGGCCATGGAGAAGTGGCAGGCCGCGAAGCGTGAGGGCTCGAAGCGCCAGCCGCCCGGCCGGTGGCGGGTCCGCTGGTACGGGCCGGACGGGAAGGGCAAGGCGAAGACGTTCGCCAAGCTCCCCCAGGCAGAGGCTGAGGTGCACGCGATCACGGCCCGCCTGGACAAGGGCTCGTACCGAGACCCGAAGTCCGGCAAGACCGCAGTCCGGATCGTCGCGGAGGAGTGGTTCTCCTCCAAGCGGAAGATCGGCCGGACCACCCGGCACGACTACCGGGAGCTGCTCGACAACTACGTCATCCCGAAGTGGGGTGACTGGCAGGTCTCGGCGATCCAGTGGGAGGACGTCTCCGCCTGGCTGACAGACCTGTGCACGCAGCCGGGGAAGTCGGGCCGGGTACTCGGGGCACAGCGGGTGGTGAAGACGTACCGGGTGCTGTCCATGGTGATGAAGCACGCGGTGTTCTCGAAGCGGATCTCGACGAGCCCGTGCCACGATCACGACTTGCCGCGGCCGGACGACGAGGACGAGCACGTCTACCTCACCTACGACCAGCTCGAACGGCTGGCGCTCGCGGCTGGCGAATACCGGCTGATGGTGCTGACGCTCGGCTACTGCGGCATCCGGTGGGCGGAGGCGTCAGCCATCAAGGTCGGCCGGCTGCTGGTACCGAAGCGCCGCATCCGGATCGTGCAGAACTACACCGACGTGCGCGGCGAGCTGGCGCTGGGGCCGGTGAAGAACCACGAGAAGCGGTCCGTGCCGCTTCCCCGCTCCTTCGCCGACGAGCTGGGCTCCCTCGCTCACGGGAAGGGTCAGAACGATCTGCTATTCACGGCGCCGGAGGGTGGGCCGCTGCGGTACAGCAACTTCCGCTCCCGCATCTTCGACCCGGCGGTGAAGGAGGCGGGCCTGGGCGGCATGGGCGTCACGCCGCACAAGCTGCGGCACACCGCGGCGTCGCTCGCCATCGCGGCCGGCGCGGACGTGAAGGTCGTTCAGACGATGCTCGGGCACAAGGACGCAGCCATGACGCTGAACGTGTACGGGCACCTGTTCCCGGACCGGCTGGACGAGGTAGCCGACGCGCTCGACGCCGGTCGGAAGGTCGCACTCGCTCTATCGAGTGCGTCACTCACCCCGCCTGGGTGATCAAAACCAGGTGTACTAAATACGTATGAGCCCCACCCGAGGATCTTGGGTGGGGCTCATCGCTTACGGCCTCTGACCAGCCGTTATATCCCTGAGCCGCCTTCGGGATTCGAACCCGAGACCTACGCATTACGAGTGCGTTGCTCTGGCCAACTGAGCTAAGGCGGCATGCCCTGCGATTCCCCCTGGGGGGTGCAGCAGCGTGCCCAAGTCTACACAGGTGCAGAGAGTGCCTTGCACACCCCCGGTCGGCGCCCGGTTCCGGCCCGGTCCGGGCGGGGGTGCCGGCCACGGGTGGGCCGCGACCCGGGCAAGGCACGCCCTAGCGGCAGCGCTTGCCGGGCGGGGGGACCTTGCCTTCGAGGAGGTAGGCGTTGATCGCGGTGTCGACGCAGTCGCTGCCCCGGCCGTATGCCGTGTGCCCGTCGCCGTCGTAGGTGAGCAGGGTGCCGCTGGCGAGCTGGCCGGCGAGGGCCTCGGCCCACTTGTACGGGGTGGCCGGGTCGCGGGTAGTGCCGACGACGACGATCGGGGCCGCGCCCCTGGCTTCGATGCGGTGGGCCGTGCCGGTGGCCCTGACCGGCCAGGGGGCGCAGTTCAGGGAGGCCCAGGCGAGGCCGCGGCCGAAGACGGGGGAGGCCTGTTCGAAGGCGGGGATCGCCTTGGTGACCTCGGCGGGGGTGCTGAAGGCGGGCGGCTGGTCCAGGCAGTTGACCGCCGTGTTGGCGTACATGAGGTTCGAGTACCGGCCGTCGCCGTCGCGCTCGTAGTAGGAGTCGGCGAGGCCGAGCAGGCCCGAGCCCTGGCCGTCCATCGCGGCGGTGAGGGCCTCGCGGAGCTGGGGCCAGGCGGACTCGTCGTACATGGCGGCGATGACGCCCGTGGTGGCCAGGGCCTCGCCGAGCGGGCGGCTCTCGCCGGTGGGGACGGGCTGGGCGTCGAGGTGGGCGAAGAAGGCCTTGAGGCGGGCGGACGCCTCGGTGACCGACCCCGTGCCGAGCGGGCAGTCCGGCTGGGTGAGGCAGTCTGCGGCGAAGGAGCGGAAGGCGGTCTCGAAGCCGGCGGTCTGGTCGCGGTTCAGCTCGGCGGTCGGCAGCGAAGGATCCATCGCGCCGTCCAGGACCAGACGCCCCGTCCTGGACGGGAACAGTTCGGCGTACGTCGCGCCGAGGAACGTGCCGTACGAGGCGCCCACGTACGTCAGCTTCTCGTCGCCCAGCACCGCGCGCAGGATGTCCATGTCGCGGGCCGCCTCGACCGTGGAGACATGGGAGAGGATCTTGGCCGAGCGCTTGGCGCAGCCGGTCGCGAACGACCGGTAGGAGGCGGCCAGCAGCGCGGTCTCGCGCCGGCTGTCGGGCGTCTGGTCGACCTGCGTGTACGCGTCCATCTGCGGGCCGTCGAGGCATCGGACCCCCTCGCTGCGGGCCACCCCCCGCGGGTCGACGGCGACCATGTCGTAGCGGGCGCGGACCGGGGCGGGGTAGCCGATGCCCGCGTACCCCTGGAGGTAGCTGACCGCGGAGCCGCCGGGTCCGCCGGGGTTCACCAGCAGCGAGCCGAGTCGTCGGCCGGGACCGGTGGCCTTGATCCGGGAGACGGCCAGTCTCACCTGGTCGCCGTCCGGTTTCGCGTAGTCGAGGGGGGCCTTCATCGTGGCGCACTCGAAGTCGGGGACACCGCAGGCACGCCAGCTGAGCTTCTGCCCGTAGTACGCCCGCAGCGACTCGGCCGGGACGCTCGCGCCCGGTGTGGAGGCGGAGGCGGCGGGCTCCGTGTCCCCTCGTGTGCAGCCCGCGAAGAGCATGCCGACGGCCGCCAGGGCGACGGCGGACGTACGGAGCATACGACTGGAGTCCATGCCCGGAGCGTAGCCGCGCGGTGACGGATTGTGCGCGGACGTGCCCGTACGGATGACCGTGCTGAACGGGCCGACGGGCGGGCGGACGGGCGACCCGACCCGGTCGGGCTCGGCTCGGCTCGGCTCGGCTCGGAGGACTATCCCGCGCGCAGCGCCATCGTCATCGCCTCGACGGCGAGCAGCGGTGCCACATTGCGGTCGAGGGCCTCGCGGCAGGCCAGGACCGCCTCGATCCGGCGGAGGGTGCTCTCGGGGGTCGACTCGCGGGCCGTGCGGTCGAGCGCGTCGCGCACGTCCTCGTTGGCGAGGGCCGTGCGCGAGCCGAGCTGCAGGGCCAGCACGTCGCGGTAGAAGCCCGTGAGGTCGCTGAGGGCCAGGTCCAGGCTGTCGCGCTGCGTGCGGGTCCTGCGGCGCTTCTGCTTGTCCTCCAGCTCCTTCATGACGCCCGCCGTGCCGCGTGGCATCCGGCCGCCCTGGGCCGCGCCGAGCGCCGTCTTCAGCTCCTCGGTCTCCTTGGCGTCGATCTCCTCGGCGACCTGCTGGGCGTCCTCGCTCGCTGCGTCGATCAGCTCTTGCGCGGCCCGCAGACAGCCACCCACGTCGTCCACGCGCAGCGGCAGTTTGAGCACGGTGGCCCGGCGGGCGCGGGCGCGCTCGTCGGTGGCGAGGCGCCGCGCGTGGTCGATGTGCCCCTGGGTGGCACGGGCGGCAGTGGCCGCGGCCTCGGGCTCGATCCCGTCGCGCCGGACGAGGAGGTCGGCGACGGCGTCGACGGACGGGGTGCGCAGGGTGAGGTGGCGGCAGCGGGAGCGGATGGTGGGCAGGACGTCTTCGAGGGACGGCGCGCACAGCAGCCAGACCGTGCGGGGCGCGGGCTCCTCGACGGCCTTCAGCAGCACGTTCCCCGCGCCCTCGGTGAGGCGGTCGGCGTCCTCCAGGACGATGACCTGCCAGCGGCCGCCGGCCGGCGACAGCTGGGCCCGCCGGACCAGGTCGCGGGTCTCCTTGACGCCGATGGAGAGCAGGTCGGTGCGGACGATCTCCACGTCGGCGTGCGTCCCCACGAGGGTGGTGTGGCATCCGTCGCAGAATCCGCAGCCGGGTTCCCCGCCGAGTGCCCGGTCGGGGCTGACGCACTGCAGGGCCGCGGCGAACGCCCGGGCGGCGGTGGCCCTTCCGGATCCGGGAGGGCCGGTGAACAGCCAGGCGTGCGTCATCTTCGACGCGTCGGGCGGGGCGGTGCCCGCGGCCACGGCGGTCACGAGCGCGTCGGCGTCCCGGGCGGCGGCCCCGAGCTGCGCCTGCACCCGCTCCTGTCCGACCAGGTCGTCCCATACGGGCATGGGTGCCTCACCCCCTTCGTACGTGTGGGTCCTCGTGCGGCTTCCCATTGTGGGGCAGTGGTCCGACAACGCCCGCCGCGATCACCCGGCCGGCGACGGCGCCCGGCCACCGGCGCGGCGGTCACCGGCGCGGCGGTCACCGGGGTGATGGCCGGCTCGGCCGTCAGCGGCGCCCGCGCCCCCTGCCGCCGCCGTTCTCGTTCTCGTTCTCGTCGTCGTGCGGGCCGAGCAGTTCGTCCGCCAGGGTCGGCAGGTCGTCCAGCGGGGTCTCCTCCGCCCAGTCCGAGCGGCGCCGGGGCCTCCCCTGCTCGTCGACCTGCGGGAGCTCGCGGGTGCGTTCGTTCGACTCGTGGGCGGCCGGCTCGGGCGCCGGCGCGACCTCGTCGCGGAAGAAGCCCGGGGGCACCCGGTCGGCCGGTCCCGCGTCGCGCACGGGCGGCAGGACGGCCGTCTCGTCCGCCGCGCCGGTCTCGCGGTCGGCCCGGACCGGCGGCAGGACCGCCGTCTCGTCGGTGGGAGCCGTGTCCCGGCCGCGGCCGCCGTCTCGCACCGGCGGCAGCACCGCGGTCTCGTCGGCCGCCGGCTGCTCGTCCCGCACGGGGCGGAGCACGGTCGTCTCGTCGTCCTTGCGCATGTTGACGCGCGGCGTCTCGACGGTGGTCTCGTCGGGCCGCACGACCGGGTTGGGGACGGTGATCTCGTTCGCCGTCTCGGGTGCGGGGGCCGCGGACGCGGCCGCCGCCGCTGCCGCCGCCTCGGCGAGGCGCCGGGCCTCCTCGGCCCGCAGCAGTGCCTCCTCGGCCTTGCGCTGCTTCTCAAGGCGGCGTTCCTCGGCCTCCTTGCGGAGCCGCGCCTCCTCCTCGTGCTGCTTGCGCAGCCGCTCCTGCTCCTCGCGGCGGGCCTTCTCCTCGGCCTCGCGCCGACGGCGTTCCTCCTCGGCGAGTCGGCGCGCCTCCTCCGCGCGGCGCCTGGCCTCCTCGGCCTGCCGCTCGGCCTCGCGCTGCCGTGCCTCTTCCTCCTCGCGGCGCTTGCGCTCCTCCTCCTCGGCGCGCAGTTTGGCGAGCTGCGCCTGGCGCTCGCGCTCCAGGCGCTCCTCCTCGGCCTTGCGGGCGGCCTCTTCCTCCGCCTTGCGCCGTGCCTCCTCCTCGGCGGCCCTGCGCGCCTCCTCCATGGCCTTCACCTCGGCCTCGGACAGGGGCAGCATCTGGTCCAGCCGGTGGCGTACGACGGTGGTGACGGACTCGGGGTCCTGGCCCGCGTCGACGACGAGGTAGCGCGCCGGGTCCGAGGCCGCGAGCGCGAGGAATCCGGCCCGTACGCGCCGGTGGAACTCGGCCGGCTCCGACTCCAGCCGGTCCGGCGCCTCCGTGAACCGCTCCCGCGCGGTCTCGGGCGAGACGTCGAGCAGAACGGTCAGGTGGGGTACGAGGCCGCCGGTCGCCCAGCGGTTGATCCGGGCGATCTCGGTCGGGGACAGGTCGCGGCCGGCGCCCTGGTAGGCGACGGACGAATCGATGTACCGGTCGGAGATGACGATCGCGCCGCGCTCCAGGGCGGGGCGGACCAGCGAGTCGACGTGCTCCGCGCGGTCGGCGGCGTACAGCAGCGCCTCCGCGCGGTTGGACAGTCCGGCGCTGGACACGTCGAGCAGGATCGAGCGGAGCCGCTTGCCGATCGGGGTGGCGCCCGGCTCGCGGGTGACGACGACCTCGTGGCCCTTGGCCCGGATCCACTCGGCCAGGGCCTCCACCTGCGTGGACTTGCCGGCGCCGTCGCCGCCTTCCAGGGCGATGAAGAAACCGGTCGCCGACCGCGCCTGGGCCGGGTCGGCTCCGCGCAGCGCGTCGCGCAGGTCACGGCGCAGCGGCACCCCGGAGCGGTCGTCGGTCTTGGCGAGCACCAGCGCGGCGACGGGCAGCAGCAGCGCGCCGACCAGCATCAGCGTGAAGGCGGCGCCGCCGTGGGCGAAGACGAAGTCTCCGTTGGCGAGGCGGTGGGGGCCGATCGCCGCGGCGAGCAGCGGGGCGGCCAGCGCGCTGAGCGCGATGGAGACCCGCACCACGGCCTGGAGGTGTTCGGTGAGCCTCGGCCGCCGGAACTCCTCGGTCTCCTGGTCGATGAGCGCATGGCCGGTGTGGGCGGCGATGCCCGCGGCAAGGCCCGCGCCCAGGGTGATGAACAGCACGGTGGCCGTGTCCGGCACCAGGCCCGCCGCGAGCAGCGCGACACCGGTGACGGCGACGGCGAGCGCGAGGAGGCGGCGGCGGGACAGGCCGGGCAGTACCGCGTGGGCGGCCCGGATGCCGAGGCCCGTGCCGCCGGTCAGCGCGAGGATCAGCAGCGCGAAGGCGACGGGTCCGCCTCCGAGGTCCGTGGCGTGCAGCGCCGCGACGGCGGCCGCGGAGGCGATCGCTCCGGCGACGGACGCGCAGGCCAGGACCAGCAGGGGTATGGCGGCCGTACGGCCCTTCTCCAGGCCGGTGCCGGTGGACGGACGGCGCAGGCCCTCCAGCGGGGAGCGCGGGCGGGGTGTCTGCGTGTCGGGCAGTTCCAGGAAGTACAGGACGGACACCGAGGCGGCGAAGAGCCCGGCCGCGACGTACGACCCGAGGGCCGCCTGGTGGCCGGAGAACCAGTCGATGCCGGTGCCGAGCAGATTGCCGATGAGGGTGGCGACCAGCAGCGCGGCGGCGGCGCCGGGGACGGCGGCGAAGCCCGTACGCAGCGAAAGCCGCCGCAGCGCGTCCAGGTGGTCCGGGAGCGGGCGCACGGCCGCGCCCTCCATGGGCGGCGCGGGCAGCAGGGCGGGGGCGGCGCTCTCCTTGGCGACGGTCCAGAACCGCTCGGCGACGCCGGCCAGGAAGACGGTGCTCAGCAGGAAGGCGAGGGCCTGGTCGGGCGTCCAGTCGATCCACAGCGGCGCGACGACGAGAAGCGCGATCCGCACGCCGTCGGCGGCGACCATCGTCCAGCGGCGGTCGAGCGGACCGCCGGGTGAGGTCAGGGTGGTCAGGGGGCCGAGCAGTACGGCGCCGAACAACAGAGTGGCGAGCACGCGCGCGCCGAAGACGGCGGCCACGGCGAACGCCGCGCCGCGATACCCACCTCCGAACGCCCCTTCGGTGACCGCCGCCTGCAGCGCCAGCAGCACCAGGACGAGCAGGGCGAGGGCATCGCCGATCCCGCCGACGAGCTGCGCGCTCCACAGCCGCCTCAGCGGCTGGTTGCGCAACAGGGCCCGTACGGCGCGCTCGCGGGAGTCTGCGGCAAGTGCGGCGTCGGAGTCTGAGGTGGGGCTCAAGACCGTTGGCTGCTCGGCTCGCGTCATCCCCTCAGCCTATCCGCCGCGACTGACGGCCAGTCCCCCGCCCGAACAAACGCCCCCGGGCCGTGACCGGGCCGGCCGGGACAAGCCCGGTGCCCCGGTGACGGACCTCCGACCACCGGCCACCCGCCGCCCCCGCCCACCGGGCGGAGGGACGGTGAGGCGGGCAGGCGGTGAGGCGGGAAGCCGGGGAGCCGGCACCCGAAGCCGGTGAGGCGGGGAGCCGGCGCGGCGGGCTACTCCTCGGTCGCCGTGGCCGCCGACGTCGACGTGGACGCCGCGGCCTTCTTCGCGGTCGTCTTCTTCGCCGCGGTCGTCTTCTTGGCGGCCGTGGTCTTCTTCGCCGTCGTCGTCTTCTTGGCGGCCGTCTTCTTCGCCGCGGTCGCCTTCTTCGCCGGAGCCTTCTTGGCCGCCTTCTTCGCGGTCTTCTTGGCCGGGGCCTTCGCCCGCTTCTCGGCCAGCAGTTCGTAGCCGCGCTCCGGCGTGATCGTCTCCACGCTGTCGGCGGTCCGCAGGGTCGCGTTCGTCTCGCCGTCCGTGACGTACGGGCCGAAGCGGCCGTCCTTCACGACCACCGGGCGCTCGCTGACCGGGTCCGTGCCGAGCTCCTTCAGCGGGGGCTTGGCGGCGGCGCGCCCGCGCTGCTTCGGCTGGGCGTAGATCGCGAGGGCTTCCTCCAGCGTGATGCTGAAGAGCTGCTCCTCGTTCTCCAGGGACCGCGAGTCGGTGCCCTTCTTCAGGTACGGGCCGTACCGGCCGTTCTGCGCGGTGATCTCGACGCCCTCCGCGTCCGTGCCGACGACACGGGGCAGGGACATCAGGCGCAGCGCGTCCTCCAGGGTCACCGTGTCCAGGGCCATGGACTTGAAGAGGGAGGCCGTGCGCGGCTTCACCGCGTTCTTGCCGGTCTTCGGGGTGCCCTCGGGGAGGATCTCGGTGACGTACGGGCCGTAGCGGCCGTCCTTCGCGACGATCTGGTGGCCGGTCGCCGGATCGGTGCCCAGCTCGAAGTCGCCGCTCGGCTTCGCGAGCAGCTCCTCAGCCAGTTCGACGGTGAGCTCGTCGGGCGCCAGGTCGGTCGGCACGTCGGCGCGCTGGTGGCCCTCGGTGTCCTTCTCCCCGCGCTCGATGTACGGGCCGTACCGCCCGACACGGAGCACGATGTCCTTGCCGACGGGGAAGGAGGAGATCTCCCGGGCGTCGATGGCGCCGAGGTCGGTGACCAGTTCCTTCAGGCCGCCGAGGTGGTCGCCGTCACCGTTTCCGGCCGCGGCGGCGCCGCCCGCGCCGGCACCCTCGCCCTCGCCCTCGCCGAAGTAGAAACGCTTCAGCCACGGCACGGCCTGCGCCTCGCCGCGCGCGATGCGGTCGAGGTCGTCCTCCATCTTGGCGGTGAAGTCGTAGTCGACGAGCCGGCCGAAGTGCTTCTCCAGCAGGTTGACCACGGCGAAGGACAGGAAGGACGGCACCAGGGCGGTGCCCTTCTTGAAGACGTAGCCGCGGTCGAGGATCGTGCCGATGATCGACGCGTACGTCGACGGGCGGCCGATCTCTCGCTCTTCCAGCTCCTTGACCAGCGAAGCCTCGGTGTAGCGGGCAGGCGGCTTCGTGGCGTGGCCGTCCGCCGTGATCTCCTCGGCGGTCAGCGCGTCGCCCTCGGTGACCTGCGGCAGCCGGCGCTCGCGGTCGTCGAGCTCGGCGTTCGGGTCGTCGGCCCCCTCCACGTACGCCTTCATGAAGCCGTGGAAGGTGATCGTCTTGCCGGAGGCGCTGAACTCCACGTCCCGGCCGTCGCCGGCCCGGCCGCCGATCTTGACGGTGACGGAGTTCCCGACCGCGTCCTTCATCTGAGAGGCGACGGTCCGCTTCCAGATCAGTTCGTACAACTTGAACTGGTCACCGGTCAGGCCGGTCTCCGCGGGCGTGCGGAAACGATCACCCGAAGGGCGAATCGCCTCGTGCGCCTCCTGCGCGTTCTTGACCTTGCCGGCGTACACGCGGGGCTTGTCGGGCAGGTAGTCGGCGCCGTACAGCTGCGTGACCTGGGCCCGGGCCGCCGCGACGGCGGTGTCGGACAGGATCGTGGAGTCCGTACGCATGTACGTGATGAAGCCGTTCTCGTACAGCTTCTGCGCGATCTGCATCGTGGCCTTCGCACCGAAGCCGAGCTTGCGGCTCGCCTCCTGCTGGAGGGTGGTGGTGCGGAAGGGCGCGTACGGCGAGCGGCGGTACGGCTTGGACTCGACCGAGCGGACGCCGAACGACGCCTCGGTGAGTGCGGCGGCCAGCGCGCGGGCGTTCGTCTCGTCCAGGTGGAGTACCTGGCCGGCGGACGTCTTGAGCTGCCCGTCGGGGCCGAAGTCACGGCCCTGCGCGACACGCCGGCCGTCGACCGTGGCGAGTCGGGCGACCAGGGTCGAGGGGTCGGACGCGTCACCGGCCCGCCCGGTGGCGAAGGTGCCGGTCAGGTCCCAGTACTCGGCGGAACGGAACGCGATGCGCTCACGCTCGCGCTCGACGACGAGCCGGGTCGCGACGGACTGCACACGACCGGCCGACAGCCGGGGCATGACCTTCTTCCACAGGACCGGCGAGACCTCGTAGCCGTAGAGACGGTCGAGGATGCGGCGGGTCTCCTGCGCGTCGACCATGCGCTTGTTCAGCTCGCGCGGGTTGGCCACGGCCTCCCGGATCGCGTCCTTGGTGATCTCGTGGAAGACCATCCGGTGGACGGGGACCTTGGGCTTGAGCACTTCCAGCAGATGCCACGCGATGGCCTCGCCCTCGCGGTCCTCATCGGTGGCGAGGAAGAGTTCGTCGGACTCGGCCAGCTGCTCCTTGAGCTTCCTGACCTGGGCCTTCTTGTCGGCGTTGACGACGTAGATCGGCTGGAAGTCGTGTTCGACGTCCACGCCGAGGCGGCGCACCTCGCCGGTGTACTTCTCGGGCACCTCGGCGGCGCCGTTCGGGAGGTCGCGGATGTGCCCGACGCTCGCTTCGACGACGTAGCCGGGGCCGAGGTAGCCCTTGATCGTCTTCGCCTTGGCAGGCGACTCGACGATGACGAGTCGGCGGCCGCCCTGTGCGGTCTCGCTTGTCGGGGACAACTTCGCTCTTCTCTCCGGTCGACGCTCGGTGGCCCGTGCGGCGCGGTGTGGTCGCACCGCGGGCACTGCGTGCACTGCTTGCGCACTGCTGTGACGCTGCTGTCGCTGCGGAGTGTGACGGTACAACCCGCCCCCGTGTCAAACGGCAAAAGACCGCAACGGCCACTCGAACGGTAACCCGAGTTCTGGCATTCCTGCCGCCCGGACTCCTTTCAGATCGCGGAGCCGCCCATTCCGGCGCATGTCGGCGGGCGCCGGGCGGAGGCCGGTTCCAGGGCTCAGATCCGGCCGAAGCACCACACCCCGAGGATGAGGAAAGCGAGCCCCATCGAGGTTGCGAACGTGACCGCCGCCACGGGGCTCACCCCGTGCGCCACCGGCGCACGGTGCAGCACGCGTGCCCCGGTCCACACCAGCAGCGCCGCCCCGAACAGCGTGAAGGCCGCCCCCGCGAAAATGGCCGGTCCGCTCTCCATGCCCGTACCCCGTTCTTTACGCCGTCGTCGTCCTGTGCCGTCCCGTCCTGGGTCGCCTTGCTGGTTCCCCGAGGGTGAGGCTGACACCTCCGGGCGTCGTGAGCGCGAATTGCGGGTGAACGGCACGGGGGCCGCCGCGCGGTTTCACCCGCCCGGCGCCCGCCCTGGCCGGGACCGCGCTGCTGGCCCGGCGCTTGCCCTGGCCCGGACCCGCTCCCGGCCCTGCCCGCGCTCCTGGCCCGCGTGTGTCAGGAGGGACGGGGCGGGGCGGGGCGCGTCGACGGCCAGGTCACGACCTCCGTGCCCGGATCGGTGGCCGTGCCCCCGCCCGAGCCGACCGTGTCGGCGGGACCGCCCACCGTGCCGGTGGTCGGCTTGAGATCCGGGCGGCCGACCGTGCACACCACGGTGCGCATGCCGTCCTCCCACTGAGACTTCCAGGGCCGCCAGCCGAACATCTCCATGTCCGCGCCGGGGGCCCAGGCCGACTCGTACTTGTTGGCGCACAGCTTGTGCATCTTCTTCTCGACCTCGTCGAAGGGCGACGCCTGCGGCATCCGCACGAAGCCCACCACCTGGTCCGTGTGCGGGTCGGCGCAGTTGGTGAGCGGTGTGATCACCGTGTCGTCGTCCACCTCCTTGTAGAGAAGACAGTCACCGATCGCCCAGGTGCTCACCGGCAGATCGGCGCCCTCGTCCCGGAAGGTGCCGATCTCGCCGGCGAGCGCGGCCTTCTGCCCCACGACCAGACAGGCGGTGGCCCCCTCGGCCACGCCGAAGCCCTGCTTCGTCGGCACGAGGGCGTACCCTGCGACCTCGGGCAGCGACTTGACCAGCGCGTCCGTCTGCTGGGCGCACTGCCGCGGCCCCTCGGTCCGCGCCGTCTCCGCGTCCGCGCTGCGCTCGACGGCGACGACCTGCCCGTCCAGATCGTCGTCGTCCTTGCAGTCGACGACCCCGACGTTGGGCGGGGCGGCGAACGGTGCCCCCGGCCAGACGACGGACACGCAGTCACCGGCCTTGAGCGGACTGGTCACTCCGACGGATTCGCCGTACGGATAGACCGGCCCGTTCGGCACCCCGGGTTTCGCGTCGGACACCGGCTTGGCCGTCGGTGGGCGATCCGGCTTGTCGCGCATCGCCACGAGGGCCCAGATCCCACCGCCCAGCACCAGGACGACGGCGGCCACGATCGCGACGACCGCGGTCGGTTTGAGGGCGCGCGACGCGGGCGTGGGCTGCGTGGCCGTGGCGGCGTACGGATTCCACGCCCCGTACGGGCCGGGGTTCCCCGCCACCGGCGTGTGGGGTGTCGAGGGCGTGTGGGGTGTGGGTGGCGTGTGCGGTGTCGGCGGCATGTGGGGCGTAGGAGGTGTGTGCGGCGTCGCCTGCCCGATCTGCGGTGATCCGGCCGGCGGCCCGAACCCGCCCGCCGGAGCCGCCGGGGCCGCCGGAGCCGCCGGGGCCGCCGGGGCCGTGGGTGCCGCCGCGACCGCCGCGGCGGCCCGCACCGCTTCCAGCCCCCGGGCGGCCGCCTCCGGTGATGCCCTGCGCACCGGGTCCTTGAGCAGCAGGCCGTGCAATACGGCCCCGAGGCCGGCCCCCGCCCGGACCGGCGGCGTGGGGTCCTCGGTGAGCAGCGCGGTCAGCATGGCGTACTGGTCGGCCCGGTCGAACGGCCCGCGCCCTTCCACCGTCATGTAGAGCGTGGCACCCAGCGAGAACAGGTCGGCGGCGGGCGTCGGCGGCTCGCCGCGGACCCGCTCGGGTGCCAGATAGCCCGGTGTGCCGAGCACCCCGGCGGTGGCGGTCAGCCGGGGTTCACCCGACTGCGGCCGGAGCGCGATGCCGTAGTCGGTGAGCAGCACCCGGCCGTGCGGCGCGCCCGAAGCGTCCGGCGCCAGCAGAATGTTGGCCGGTTTCACGTCCCTGTGGAGGATCCCGATCCGGTGTCCGGCCGTGAGCGCGTCGAGCACGGCGAGCCCGATCCGGGCGGTCTCCGCGGGCGAACGCGGTCCCGACTGCCGTACCAGGGCCTGGAGATCGATCGCTTCCGGCACGAACTCCATGACGATCCAGGGCAGTCCTTCGTGCAGGACCACGTCGTGGACCGTCGCCACATGCGGATGCCCGCGCAGCCGCGCGGCATGCCGCGCCTCACTGCGGGCCCGGGCGATACGGGTGGCCGGCTCGCCCGCGTCCGTCATGCCTTCGGGCATGGCGATCTCCTTGATGGAGACCTCGCACGCCAATTCCTCGTCGTACGCGAGCCATACACGCCCCATTCCGCCCGCGCCCAGTTTGCGCAGGAGCCGGTAGCGACCCGCGACGACCCTGCCTTCGCCCTGATCCGGTGTGTCCCCCAGCATGGTGCCTCCCCCGAGACGGCGGTGCCTGCGCGGCACCGCCCACCCTTCTGATGACGGTAGCGGCGCAAGCACCCTCCATAGGAGGCTTTTTGCGGGCAAATACCGTCACACCGAGCTCTTCGGACGCCTCCTCACCTTCACCCCCTTCCGCCCCAGCGCTCACCCTCCGGCGGTCACTCCCGGGGTGCCGTACCGGCCGAGTCCAGGAAGCCTTCCTCCACCAGCAAGCGGATCGCCTGCGGAGTGCGGTCGCGCAACAGCACCGGGTCCTCCCCCATCAATTGGGCGATGGCGTCCAGGATCCGCCCCGCGCTGAGCGTGCCGTCGCAGACACCGGCGAACCCCGCCCCGACCGCGTCCACCTTGGTGGCCCGGCGCATGCCGCGGTTCTGCCGGAGCACCACATGCTCCGGGTCCTCCGCGCCCGGCAGACCGACCTGTTCCTGCATCACCTCGGGCGCGAGCACGAAGTGGTCGGCGAGCAGGGCGGCGTCGTCGCGGGTGCGCAGATAGTCCTGGCGGGCGAAGTGGGCCCGTACGTGCTCACCCAGCGGCTGCTCGACGGGATGCGGCCACTCCTCGATCACGATGGACGGGTGGTCGGCGGCGGTCTTGCGCAGGGTGATCCAGCCGAAGCCGACGGCCTTGGTCTTGCGCGCCTCGAACTCGTCGAGCCAGGCGTCGTACCGCGACCGGTACTCCCCGGGGTCCGCGCGGTGGTCGCCGGCGTCCCGCAGCCACAGTTCGGCGTACTGCGTCACGTCCTGCACCTCGCGCTGGACGATCCAGGCGTCGCAGCCGCGCGGCACCCAGGAGCGCAGCCGCTCCTGCCACTCCTCGCCCTCCACGTGCTGCCAGTTGGCGAGGAACTGGGCGTACCCCCCTTCGTTCAGCCGCTCCCCCGCCTGCTGGACGAGCGTGCGGCACAGGTCGTCCCCGCCCATCCCGCCGTCCCGGTAGGTCAGCCGGGCGCCGGGGGAGATGACGAACGGCGGGTTCGACACGATCAGGTCGTACGTGTCGGAGCCGACCGGCTCGAAGAGCGAACCGGTGCGCAGATCGGCCTCGGGGGCCCCGGACAGCGCGAGCGTGAGCCGGGTGAACTCCAGCGCCCGGGGGTTGAGGTCGGTCGCCGTCACCCTGGTGGCGTGCTGTGTGGCGTGCAGCGCCTGGATGCCGGAGCCGGTTCCGAGGTCCAGGGCGGAGGCGGCGGGCTCGCGGACGGTGATGCCGGCGAGGGTGGTGGAAGCGCCGCCGACGCCGAGGACCATGCCCTCGTCGCGGCCGCTCGCCCCGCCGGCACCGCCCACGGCGCAGCCGAGGTCGGAGACGATGTACCAGTCCTGGCCGTCGGGCCCGCCGTACGGCCGCACGTCCACGGTGGCGCGGATCTCGCCGGCCTCCTCGGTGACCCACCGGTCGGCGAGTGCCTCCTCCAGCGGCAGCGCGGCGCTCGCCCGCTCACGGGGCACCGCCCGCTGCAGCAGGAAGAGCCGGACGAGCGTGTCGAGCGGGCCGTGCCCGCGGGTGGCGCGCAGGGCGGGCACGGTCTCGCTGCGGGCGAGCGCGGCATAGGCCGGCGCGCCGAGCAGTTCGAGCAGCCCGTCGGCGGTGAAGTCCGCGGCGAGCAGGGCGTCGCGAAGACGGGCGGCGCGGTCGGGCACCGGGAGGCTGGCGGTAAGGCTGGTCGTACTCACCTGTTCATTGTGACCGCCGCCACTGACAAACGCCGAGCGGCCCGGCCCCCTGGGGGGAACGGGCCGATGGCGTGACGTTCCGGCGCCTGCGCCGTCCGGCTCTGTTGTGCGGCTCGGTTACTCGGCTTCCTTGCTCGCGGAGGCGGACGCCTTCGCCGAGGGCTTCGCGGGGGCGGGCTTGGACGCGGAAGCGGCCGGGGACTTGGACGCCTCCGAGCCGGCCTCGGCCGGGGCGGCCGACGCGGCGGCCTTCTGGCAGCCGGGCTGCTTGGCCATGGCCTGGCCGAGCTGACCGGACTGCAGCTTGGCCAGCGCGTCCTGGTCCATCTTCTCGATCTTCTTCAGCCCGTCCGCGACGCCCTGGAGGCCGTCCGCGAACTTCTGCTGGTTGCCGGGGTCGAGCGCGTCGATCTGCTTCTTCAGCCCCTCGTACGCCGTCGCGGTGGCGTTGAGTTCCTTCACGGCGTCCTGCTGGAGCTTCTCACCGTTCTCGACCGGCGGGATTCCGGCGTTCTGCACGGCCTTGGCGAGCGACCTGTCCGCGTCGGCGATGTCCTGGAAGGCCTTCGAGTCGGCGGTCTGGATGTCGCCGGGCTTGCCGTCCGCGGCCGTCGAGATGATGGTCTGCTGGGCGTTGGCCCTCTTCTGGATCTGCGGCTTGGCCTGGTCGCAGGTCTTCTTCGCCCAGGCGTCCACCTTGTTGTCGCCGTTGTCTTCGCTGCAGCCCGTCAGTGCGAGCACCAGTACCGCACCGCCGGACAGTGCGGCCGCAAGCTTCTTGTTCACCGGATTGGTCCCTTCCAAGGCTCTCGGCCCCGGAACATACACGGCATGTGGGCGACATACACATATCGTGCGACCGGATTACCCGGTAATGCCCGGTTTGCCCTAAGGGAGAGATAGCTCACGAAAACACATGGAAGGGGCGGACGAAGCGCGGGACGCCCGTCCGCCACCCCTTTGAGCAGGTCTTATGCCACTGGTGCCCGGTCGGGCGTTTTGGGAATCCGGCCGGAGGAGTTGCCTCCGTCACCCACGGCGACCGAGCGCCGCTTGGAGACGTAGACCGCTCCGATGATCACGACGATGGCCACGGTCGCGACGACGGCCCTGATCCCGGGACTGGCGTCCGAACCGTGGCTGAACTGCACGATCGCGGGTGCGATCAGCAGGGCCACCAGGTTCATGACCTTCAGCAGCGGGTTGATGGCGGGCCCCGCGGTGTCCTTGAAGGGGTCGCCGACGGTGTCGCCGATGACCGTCGCCGCATGCGCCTCGCTGCCCTTGCCGCCGTGGTGGCCGTCCTCGACGAGCTTCTTGGCGTTGTCCCACGCTCCGCCGGAGTTGGCCAGGAACACCGCCATGAGCGTTCCGGTACCGATGGCGCCCGCGAGGTACGCGCCGAGCGCGCCGACTCCGAAGGTGAAGCCCACGGCGATCGGCGCCATCACGGCGAGCAGCCCCGGCGTGGCGAGTTCGCGCAGCGCGTCCTTGGTGCAGATGTCGACGACGCGGCCGTACTCCGGTTTCTCGCTGTGGTCCATGATCCCGGGGTGCTCGCGGAACTGCCGCCGCACCTCGTAGACCACCGCCCCGGCCGACCGCGACACCGCGTTGATCGCCAAACCGGAGAAGAGGAAGACGACCGCCGCGCCGAGGATGAGCCCGACCAGGTTGTTGGGCTGTGAGATGTCCATGGACAGGTTCATGCCACCGACCCTGGCCCCCACGTCCGCGACGGCCGTGGCGATCGCGTCCCGGTAGGAGCCGAAGAGCGCCGCCGCCGCCAGTACGGCCGTGGCGATGGCGATGCCCTTGGTGATGGCCTTGGTCGTGTTGCCGACGGCGTCGAGGTCGGTGAGGACCTGGGCGCCGGCGCCCTCGACGTCGCCGGACATCTCGGCGATGCCCTGGGCGTTGTCGGACACCGGCCCGAACGTGTCCATGGCGACGATCACACCGACCGTGGTGAGCAGGCCGGTGCCGGCCAGCGCCACCGCGAAGAGCGCGAGCGTGATCGAGGTGCCGCCGAGCAGGAACGCCCCGTAGACGCCGAGCCCGATCAGCAGCGCGGTGTAGACGGCGGATTCCAGACCGATCGAGATGCCCGCCAGGACCACGGTGGCGGGGCCGGTGAGCGAGGACTTGCCGATGTCCTTGACCGGGCGCCGGGTCGTCTCGGTGAAGTACCCCGTGAGCTGCTGGATCAGTGCGGCCAGGACGATGCCGATGGCCACGGCCACCAGGGCCAGCACCCGCGGGTCGCCGCCGTGTGTGCTGATGCTGGGGTCGGTGACGCCCTCCAGGGAGGCGTACGAGGAGGGCAGGTAGACGAAGACGGCCACCGCGACCAGGGCGAGGGAGATCACCGCGGAGATGAAGAAGCCTCGGTTGATCGCGGTCATCCCGCTGCGGTCGGCGCGCCGCGGGGCGACCGCGAAGATGCCGATCATCGCGGTGACCACGCCGATCGCCGGCACGATCAGGGGGAAGGCGAGGCCCAGGTCACCAAAGGCCGCCTTGCCGAGGATCAGTGCGGCGACCAGGGTGACGGCGTACGACTCGAACAGGTCGGCGGCCATGCCGGCGCAGTCGCCGACGTTGTCACCGACGTTGTCGGCGATGGTGGCGGCGTTGCGCGGGTCGTCCTCCGGGATGCCCTGTTCGACCTTGCCGACGAGGTCGGCGCCCACGTCCGCGGCCTTGGTGAAGATGCCGCCGCCGACACGCATGAACATGGCGATGAGCGCGGCGCCGAGGCCGAACCCCTCCAGCACCTTGGGTGCGTCGGCCGCGTAGACGAGGACCACGCAGGAGGCGCCGAGCAGGCCGAGGCCCACCGTGAACATGCCGACGACGCCGCCCGTACGGAAAGCGATCTTCATCGCTTTGTGCGAGACGGTCGTCAGATCCTTTTCCGGCTGTCCGGGTGCGGGAGTCGCTTCGCGTGCGGCGGCCGCGACGCGCACATTGGCACGCACGGCCAGACGCATGCCGACGTATCCGGTGACCGCCGAGAAAAGCGCACCGACCAGGAAGAACAGCGAACGACCGGCGCGCTGCGACCAGTTGTCCGCGGGCAGGAGCATGAGCAGGAAGAACACCACTACGGCGAAGACGCCGAGGGTCCGCAACTGCCGTGCGAGGTAGGCGTTGGCGCCTTCCTGTACGGCTGCGGCGATCTTCTTCATCGAATCGGTGCCCTCGCCGGCCGCCAGCACCTGGCGTACCAGCAGCTGGGCGACGACCAGCGCGGCCAGCGCCACGGCCGCGACCACGATCACGATGATCCGGTTCTCGGCGGTGAGCACCGCCGCTGACAGGTAGGTGGAGTGATCGGACACTGCTGTGCTGTAGAGCCCCGCCATTCGTCCTCCTTGACGTCAGAAGAGCTCAAGATGTGGACGGATTGTAGGGAGCGGAACCCGATCAAAACAGGGCGCCGTAGAACAGAATTGACCTTCGCTTGCCACTCGGCAAATGATCGGTTGCTGAAATCCACTCGAAAGCAGTAATGGAATAAATCCATTGACGCTTGATCGATGATCTACCGAATGGAAAAAGGCCCTGCTCAGCAGGGCCTTTACAGAGGTGAGTGGAGCGTCAGGAGAGCACTGTGGGGGCGCTTGTCGGCCAGCTCATCCGGATGACGCCACCCTGCTCGCCGGCGGACACTTCGACGTCGTCCACGAGGCCGGTGATCACGGCGAGACCCATCTCGTCCTCGCCCTCGGCGTCGTCGTACTGCTCCGTGGGCGCGGCGCTGCGCGATCCGGGCACACCGGCGGCGTCCGCCGCGGCCACTCCCGCGCCCGGCACCTCGTCGCCCACTTCGATGGAGAACGACTTCTCCTCCTCGGTCAGCACGACGCGGACCGGTGAGGTGACGTTGTTGCTGCGGTGCAGTCCGACCGCGCGGGAGCACGCCTCGCCGACGGCCAGCCTGACCTCGTCCAGCACCGCTTCGTCGACCCCGGCCCGGCGCGCCACGGCGGCCGCCACCAGGCGGGCGGTCCTGACGTGCTCCGGCTGGGCGCTGAAGCGGAGTTCAACGGTGGCCATGCGGTCCCCCTCGGACGTACGGGCGTGCATCTCAGAGGACCGGGCTCGCGCCCGGCGCCCCTGCATTCCTCCGGAAGCCTGTGGCCGACCGTGGCCGATCCGGTTCGATCCGGCCTCGGCCGACCTGGTCAGGCCGTCTCAGTCCGTCGCCGCGACGGCTTCGTCGACCGTGGTGTGGATGGGGAACACCTTGGTCAGACCAGTGATCCGGAAGATCTTGAGAATGCGCTCCTGGTTGCAGACCAGGCGCAGCGAGCCTTCGTGCGCGCGGACGCGCTTCAGGCCGCCCACGAGTACGCCGAGGCCGGTCGAGTCGAGGAAGTCCACGCCCTCCATGTCGACAACCAGGTGGTAGCTGCCGTCATTCACCAACTCGACCAACTGCTCGCGCAGCTTGGGCGCGGTATACACATCAATCTCGCCACCGACCTCGACGACCGTACGGTCGCCACCAGGGCCGGACACATTGCGAGTCGACAGGGACAGGTCCACGGATCCTCCAGCACCTTGCTATCGAGCGGTCGCCCCTCGGGATCTCCCGGGCGGAGCCAGGGGACGGATCGCCAGCCGCGATGGCATTCAATCACTTACCAGCAGCCATGCACGACGCCTTGGGAGCATTGTCCGTCACGCCGGTGACACACTCGGTGCCGATGGCCATGAATCACCGCCCCAGTCGACCGCCCGAGAGCGGGGACACCCGCCCCTCCCCCGGTGCGGTCCTCGACCGGCTCGCCGCGGGTGCGAACCGGGCTACGCGCATCACTCATACGGAGCACTTGCCCCCAAGGGCGGGTAGGCATGCGCTCTGGCCCGATCGCATCCGGCCAGAAGTGATCAATGCCATTCACAAGGCGGGGATCGACCATCCGTGGGCCCACCAGGCCACCGCAGCCGAGCACGCTCTGGACGGCGAATCGGTCGTGATCGCCACCGGCACCGCCTCCGGCAAGTCGCTCGCCTATCTGGCCCCGGTGCTGTCCACTCTTCTGGACGGCTCGGACGCCCCCAACGGCCGCGGTACCACCGCCCTCTACCTGGCCCCCACGAAGGCTCTCGCGGCCGACCAGAGGCGCTCCGTACGGGCGCTCGCCGCTCCCCTGGGCAACCGTGTCAGGCCGGCGGTGTACGACGGCGACACGCCCGTGGAGGAGCGCGAGTGGGTCCGGCAGTACGCGAACTACGTGCTCACCAACCCCGACATGCTCCACCGGGGCATACTCCCGTCCCACCCCCGCTGGTCCTCCTTCCTGCGCGCCCTGCGCTATGTCGTCGTCGACGAGTGCCACACCTACCGCGGCGTCTTCGGCTCCCACGTCGCCCAGGTGCTGCGCCGTCTTCGCCGTGTGTGCGCCCGCTACGGAGCGAATCCCGTCTTCCTGCTCGCCTCCGCGACCGCGGCGGAACCCGCCGTGGCCGCGGGCCGCCTCACCGGCCTGCCCGTGCGGGAGGTCGCCGACGACGCCTCGCCGCGCGGCGAGCTGGTCTTCGCCCTGTGGGAACCGCCGCTCACCGATCTGCAGGGGGAGCAGGGCGCCCCGGTCCGCCGCACCGCCACCGCGGAGACCGCCGACCTGCTCACCGACCTGACCGTGCAGGGCGTCCGCTCCGTGGCCTTCGTACGCTCCCGGCGCGGCGCGGAGCTGATCTCCGTCATCGCCCAGGAGCGCCTCGCCGAGGTCGACCGCTCCCTCGCCCGGCGTGTCGCCGCCTACCGGGGCGGCTACCTCCCCGAGGAGCGCCGGGCCCTGGAGCAGGCCCTGCACTCCGGGGAGCTCCTCGGGCTCGCCGCGACCACCGCCCTGGAGCTCGGCATCGACGTGTCCGGCCTGGACGCCGTCGTGATCGCCGGATATCCGGGCACCCGCGCCTCCCTGTGGCAGCAGGCGGGCCGGGCCGGCCGCTCCGGCCAGGGCGCCCTCGCGATCCTGGTGGCCCGCGACGACCCGCTGGACACCTTCCTCGTCCATCATCCCGAGGCACTGTTCCGCCAACCGGTGGAATCGACGGTCCTCGACCCCGACAATCCCTATGTCCTCGCCCCCCATCTGTGCGCGGCGGCCGCCGAGGTGCCGCTCACCGAGCCGGACCTGGAGCTGTTCGGCCCTGCGGCCCGCGAGCTGCTGCCCCAGCTGGAGTCGGCGGGGCTCCTGCGGCGGCGCGCCGCCGGCTGGTACTGGACCCGCCGTGAGCGGGCCGCGGACCTCGCCGACATCCGGGGCGAGGGCGGCAGCCCCGTCCAGATCGTCGAGGCGGGGACGGGCCGGCTGCTCGGTACCGTCGACGAGTCGGCCGCCCACGCCGCCGTCCACGACGGGGCCGTCCACCTCCACATGGGCCGCACCTATCTGGTGAAACAGCTCGACCTGAAGGACTCGGTGGCCCTCGTCGAGGAGGCCAACCCGCCGTACTCCACCACCGCCCGTGACACCACCTCCATCTCCGTCCTGGAGACCGACACCGAGATCCCCTGGGGCGACGGGCGCCTGTGCTACGGCTCCGTCGAGGTCACCAACCAGGTCGTGTCCTTCCTCCGCCGCCGCCTCATCACCGGCGAGGTCCTCGGCGAGACCAAGCTGGACCTGCCGCCGCGAACCCTGCGCACCCGCGCCGTGTGGTGGACGGTCACCGAGGACCAGCTCGACGCCGCCCGGGTGAACCCCGAACAGCTGGGCGGTGCCCTGCACGCCGCCGAGCACGCCTCCATCGGCATGCTGCCGCTGTTCGCCACCTGCGACCGCTGGGACATCGGCGGGGTGTCCATCCCGCTCCACCCCGACACCCTGCTGCCGACCGTCTTCGTCTACGACGGCCATCCGGGTGGCGCCGGCTTCGCCGAACGGGCCTTCCACACCGCCCGCGAGTGGCTCACCGCGACCCGCGAGGCCATCGCCTCCTGCGAGTGCGACGCGGGCTGCCCGTCCTGCATCCAGTCCCCCAAGTGCGGCAACGGCAACGACCCGCTGCACAAACGCGGCGCCGTCCGGCTCCTCACGGAACTGCTGCGGGGAGCCCCGGCAGCGCCCCCGGAGGCCCCGCCCGGGCCCTGACCGACGGGGCATACGGGCCGAAGCGTGCCCGTGCCGTCACGTCCGCGATCTCACCGCTCAGCCGGCACCGCACGACCTCGGCGTCCTGTGCCCGCGCCACCCGGGCCGCCGTGTCACAGGCGTGGGCCGCGCCCCACAGGGCGGTGTCCGCCGCCGCCAGCGCCGCGAGGTCCGCGGCGCCGCCCGCCCGGTGCCGCGCCGCCACCGCCTGCCCGAGGGCCAGCACGACCGCGAAGACGGCGCACATCGCGCTCGCGGTGACCGCCACCCACAAGGTCGCCGAGCCGCGGTCACCCGGCCTCACGGCGCCACCCCCACGGTGTCCTCCGCCAGCGCGGCCGCCTCCGCGCTCAGCGTCAGCGCCATGGGGCCCGGGCCAGGCGTGGGCGCCTCGACCCGCACCCGCCACAGCTCCCCGGTCCGCACCACCGATACCCGCGCTCCGTCCGGTGCGGCCGACCGGGCGGCGGCCACCGCGGCAGCCCCGGGCTCGGACCTGGCCGCCGCGCGCGCCCCGGCCCGAGCCGCGTCGACGCACCGGATCTGCGCGGCGGCAGCGGTCAGCGCCCACACCAACGCCATGGTGAGGAGCACCAGCGCGGGCACCGCGACCGCCGCCTCCGCCGTCACGAACCCCCGGTCCCGGCCGTCCTTCCCACGGCCGGCGGCAGTCTCAGAACTGGGCATTCAGCGCCCTGCCGATCACCGACTCCAGCCCCGAGAAGACCACATCACTGGTGACGACCTTGTAGAGCACGGCCGCGAAGGCGCACGCGGCGATCGTCCCCATGGCGTACTCCGATGTGCTCATGCCCGCGTCCGCGCGCATCCCCGCCAGCCGTGCCCGCATCCACTCACCCATGACAACCCCCTGTTCCGCAGGTACGAACCTGCCTCGTCCTCATTTCCGTTCACAGCAGTGCGCTTTTCCGTTTCACAGCAGTGCGCTCGCCAGCCCGACGAGCACGGGCGCGACCCCGACCGCGAGGAACGCGGGCAGGAAGCACAGCCCGACCGGTGCCGTGATCAGCACCTGCGCCCGCCGGGCCCGGGCGGCGGCCCGGCGGGCCTGCTCCGCCCTCAGCCCTGCCGCCAGCCGCGAGACGGGCTCGGCCGCCGGAGCCCCCGAGGCCGCCGCCCGCTCAAGACAGCGGGCCAGCCCCAGCGCCCCGGGTATCGCGCCGAGCCGCCCCCACGCCTCGGCCGGTTCGCCGCCCAGCCGCAGTTCGGCGGCCGTACGGGAGAGCCGCTCACCGACCGGGCCGCCCAACGACGCACCCACCGCCTCGGCGGCCTCCCGTGGACCGGCACCGGCCGACAGACAGGCCGCGAGGAGATCCGCCGCCAGCGGCAGCCCCCGCTCGGCCTCCACGTCGTCCGACACCGGCTTCGGACGCCGCTGCCACTTCCACACGCCGAAGGCGGCGGCGAGCCCGGCCACGCAGCCGAGGACCCCCTCGACCAGGACGACGCCGGTGACCGCCGCGCCGAGCGGGGCCACACCTCGCACCAGCCACGAGCCGGCTGCCCACCGGGACCACGCCGAGGCCCGGTGCTGCCGGTGCTCCGCGGCCAGCAGCGCGACGATCCTTGCGCGGGCCCTGCGCTCGCGCCGTCTCCAGGCCAGGGACCACGCCGGCCCCGCCACAGCCGCGATGGCGACGGCGGCCATCCCCAGGCTGTGCACAAGCTCGCCGTACGCAACGCTCACGGCCGCTCCCCCGTCCGCACGATCCGTGCGGCCCACCACAGGCCCGCGGCCTCCAGCAGTCCGCCCACCCCCAGGCACCCGGCCCCCGCCGGGGTGTGGAACAGCACCCTGAGCGGGTCGGCGCCCAGCGCCCACCCCATCGCCAGCCCCACCAGGGGCAGCAGGGCCAGCAGCGTCACCGTCGCCCACGCCCCCGCCAACTCGGCACGCAGCCGGTCCCGTTGGTCCCGCCGCTCTCTCAACGCCGCCTCCAGCCGGTCGAGCCCCGTCGCCAGCCCGGCGCCCCCGTCCACAGCCACCTGCCAGCAGGCCGCCACCCCGGCCAGTCCGTCGGCGCCCTCCCCACGCGCCGCTCCGCGCAGCGCCTCCGGCACGTCGCCGCCGAACCGCGCGGCCGCCAGCACCGCCGCCTCATCGCCGCCGAGCGCACCTGTCGACCGGGCGGCGAACAGCAGCGCCTGCCCGGGCTGCCAGCCGGCCCGCAGCTCCCCGGCCACCACACCGCACAGCTCGATCACGGCGTCCGCCCGCCGGTCCCGGCGGCGTCCACGCTCACGGGCGCGCAGCCGACGCCCTGCCAGGGGCACCGCGACCACCCCTGCGACCAGGGGCAGCGGAGACTCCCCCAGCACCGCGAGGAGCCCAGCGGCGAGCAGACAGAGCCACTCGCGCCTCAGCCGCGCCCGCGCCACCGGCCACCACCGCCCCCAGGGCACCGGCCACGGCCCCTTCCACGGCCCCGGCATCCGCCCCGGTGCGGCCCAGCGTCCCGGGCTCGACCCGGTGTCCGCCGCCGCCGTTCCGCCGAACATCAGCCGTGCCCGCCTGAGTCCACGGTGCCGGCCGGCCAGCAGCCAGGCCGCCGCGCCCAGGCACAGCGCCACCGCGAGGACCGGCTGTCCGGTCACCACCGTCCACCCCCGATCAAGGGGCGGAGCCGCTCCCAGCCCCGCTCATGAAGGAATCCGTCCGCGCCCCACCGCAGCGCCGGCACCGTCAACACCAGCCCGTCCCGGTCCCGCTCCAGCACATGCACCTCGGCGACGCGCCGCTGCCCGCCCCGGTCCCGTACGAGATGCACCACCACCGAAAGCCCGGCCGCCAACTGGCTGTGCAGCGCCGCCCGGTCGAGGCCCGCGGCCGTGCCGAGCGCCTCCAGACGGGCCGGCACATCGGCCGCGGTGTTGGCGTGGACCGTCCCGCACCCGCCTTCGTGTCCGGTGTTCAGCGCGGCCAGGAGGTCGGTCACCTCGGCGCCGCGCACCTCGCCGACGACCAGGCGGTCGGGCCGCATCCGCAGGGCCTGCCGGACCAGGTCACGCAGGCTCACCCGGCCGGCGCCCTCCTGGTTGGGCGGCCGCGCCTCCAGCCGCACCACATGCGGATGGTCCGGCCTCAGCTCCGCCGAGTCCTCGGCGACCACGATCCGCTCCCGCTCGCCGACGAGCCCCAGCAGCGTCGACAGAAGCGTGGTCTTCCCGAACTTGTAGTCAGGACATCTCTGGCCCGGCACACTTGGGACATGAAGACCACCCACACGGCCGATGGCCGGGTCCGCGCCGTCATCTACGTCCGCATCAGCCAGGACCGCTCCGGCGCCCACCTCGGCGTCGACCGGCAGCGCGAGGACTGCGAGGCCCTCGCCGAACGGAACGGGTGGGAGGTCGTCGAGACCTACGTCGACAACGACATGTCGGCGTACAGCGGCAAGCCCCGCAAGGACTACCGCCGCATGCTCGCCGACCTCGAGGAGGGCACAGCCACCGTCGTCATCGCCTGGCACACCGACCGGCTCCACCGCTCCCCCACCGAGCTGGAGGAGTACATCGACATCTCCGAACGCCGCGGCGTGACCACCCACACCTGCCAGGCCGGACCTATCGACCTGGCCACCCCCTCCGGCCGCATGGTCGCGCGCATGCTCGGCGCCGTCGCACGGCATGAGTCCGAGCACAAGGCCGAACGCGTCGCCCGTGCCCGGCAGCAGAAGGCGAAGGCCGGCGAATGGGGTGGAGGCATCCGCCCGTTCGGCTGGGGCATGCCGACCGGTGAGACCACCACGAAGGTCGACAAGAAGACCGGCGACGAGGTCCAGGTGCCCGTCCTGGACATGACCAAGCTGGTCCCCGAGGAGGCCGCGGCGGTCGAGCACGGCATCAACAGCATGCTGGCCGGCGGATCCATCAACGGATTCACACGCTGGCTGGCCGATAAGGGGCTCACGACCACGCGCGGCAACCCCATCACCCAGCAGGAAGCGCGGGAGATGCTGGTGCGCCCCAGGAACGCCGGAATCGCCGTCTACAGGGGCGAGGAGATCGGGCCCGGCGCATGGGAGCCGATCGTCGACGAGGCGCGCTTCAGGGCCGTCGTAGCGATCCTGTCCGACCCGTCCCGCCGCACCACTCCGGGTCCGGAACCGAAGTGGTTCGGATCAGGGATCTACAGGTGCGGTCTCGGTGGCTGCACTCAGACGATGATCTGCAGTCGGTGCGGCGGCTCCAATCGCCCGAGCTACCGGTGCCAGACCAGGCACGGCGGCTCCCGGCGCGCCGACAAACTCGACGAGTATGTGCAGGACCTCATCATCGAGCGCCTGTCGCGCCCCGACGCGCATGACCTCCTGCTGCCCGGCCCCGGCGACATCAACATTGCCGCCCTTCAAGCGGAAAGCGAGCAGATCCGGCGCCGCCTCACCGACCTGGCCGGCCTCTTCGGCTCCGGGCAGATCACGATGGCCCAGTTCACCGAGGGCTCCGACACGGCGCGCGCCCAACTGGAGGGCGTCAACAAGCAGCTGGGCAAAGCGGCCTTCAAGGATCCGCTGGTGCGGCTGGTGGGAGCACCCGACGTGCGCGCCGCATGGAAGGCCACGCCGCTGGATCAGCAGCGCGCCGCACTGCGCGCGCTGATGACCGTCACCGTGCGGCCAGCACGCCCCGGACGTATGCCCGACGGCGGATACTTTGACTACGAGACAATCGACGTCGCTTGGAATCGAGAAGGGCAGGGAAAGGGGCGCTAGAGCAACTTTCGAGCAACTGCGCGCATTTCTTCATCAGTCATCCCATGCCTGCGCTTGCCCAGCTTCGGCGGCAGGGTTTGGCGGTACTCGTGCAGAAGAGGCAGAGGGTCAATCCCTACTGCTCCAGCGAACGCCGCAATGCGATTCTGAGCCGATGTTCGGTCTGTGGCGACTGCCGCCCAGTTACCGTGTTCAATTGCATCGATCACGCCCGGGCGAACGCGGGCAGCGGCTGCCACTTCTTCGGTAGTGAGACCGGCATCAATACGAGCCTGAGCCAGCTTTCCGCCGATGGTTTGCGGGTCTTCTCCAGGCCTATCTCGACCGCCTCCAACCTCATCGGCCTCGAGGGATCGACCTCCCTCTTCACGCGATGGCACCACAGGGACCGTCGATGTCGAGACTTCCGTTGCTTCCACCCTCTCGGATAGCTGCGCTACACGCCGACGGAGCAGCTCGATCTCTTTATTGAAATCCGGGTTACGGATGAAGCCCATCTCGTCGAGACGCGACGCGACCGCGCTAGCCACTTGCTGAGCGCGCGCGTGAGTAAGAGCCTCGACGATCTCGTTCGAGATTCCCATCTCTTCAACCCATTGCTCGAAGCGCTTTTCCTGCAAGCGCAGCCGAGCTTCAGTGGCACTACCCGCATCTTCGCCCTTTTCATCAGCCGGGGGCGTCCGACTGGTATCCCACTCCCACCTGGCTGGGATGAAATCGAGCGCAACATACTCCCGCACCACAGCCTGTACGCGATCAAGAAAATCGGCTGTGGGATCGACAGCGAGCACGCATTTCAAGTACTCAACGATTGGAAATCGCAGCAACGGGTCGGTTTCCACGTCTTCTGCATTGGCAACCTCCCCTGGGTTCCCCTCCTCGGGGGGGAGGAGGAAGTACGTAAAAGGCACGTCGAAAATTTGGCAGAACGCAGCGATCTCGTCGGCGTCGAACTTGCGCGGCCGCCCCCCTTGCCAAGCCCTCTCGGCCGCACTGACGCTCGCGTTGGACCACACGCGGCCGGTGTAGCGACCCAGCTTCGCGCCGAGCTCCTGCTGCTTCCACCCCTTGGCCCTGCGCGCCCGGAGCAGGTTGTAGGAGACCAGCTGGTTGGGCGACATGGGGGTCGGTCGCTCGGCCGGCTCCGGGTACAGCGGATTCTCGGTCATAGAGCCACCGTAGACCACGGGTCAACGAGATGTGAAGCGATCGTTTCGGATTTGGTTGACTCCCAGCCACCACGAGCCCTACGCTTCACATCATGCAGACTGAATCAACCTCGCGGTTGAACAAACCCCCGCTGCGAGCAGCTCGCCACGCCATGGGGTTGAGCCTGCGCGCCACGGCGAGGCGTTCTGGCATCGACCCGGGCCACCTCTCGAAGGTCGAGCGCGGGGAGAAGCAGTTGTCCGTCGAGGCCCTGTATCGCCTCTCGACGGTGCTTGAGCTGCAGGAACTCGCAGCGCTGCTGAAGCCCTACGTGCAGAACAAGGCCGCATGACGCGCCCCGCGGCGACGAGTGCCGCAAACGACGACAGCGCCCGGGGTGCGACCCAGGCGCCGTCTGTCGAGCAAATCGAATCCGCATGCCAGCAGATCGGAAGCTCAATGACCACTGTACCGACCACAGCGCCCTGCGCGCAGCCGAACGACAGCCGACCCATCCCCTCCGTCGAGCACGTCATCGCGGCTCCGCTGCCGCAGCTGCTCGCCGAGCAGAACGCCACACTCGTCGACATCACCAGCGTCACCCAGCCGTGGTTCTACGGGCAGCTCATCGAGAAGCGGTCCGGCGTCCTCATCCTCGCCATGCCCGCCGGCCAGAACCCCACCGAGCGCGACGCCGCCGCACGGCTGCTCATCGCCCACCTCCACGGTCTCGCCAAGGACCTGTTCCCCGCCCACATGACCGCCACGACTGTCATCGACAACGGGGAGGACGTGCTGTGACCAGCGCTGCAGCCCTGGCGACCCTCGCCGAAGCCCGCAAAGGCGCCGTCGGCAACATGGCCGAGATCCTCGACATCATCGCCGCCGAGATCCGCCGCACCGACGACCCTGCCGGTGTCGCCAAGCAGGTTCTACACCTCCTCTGCCGCGCCCGCCACGAGGCCTGCCCGTGAGTGCGCCCCAGCAGAGAACCGACGCGGCCGGGGACACCCCCGGCCGCCCGGCCCGGCCCGCCGGCTACTGGGAACGCATCGACCGCCTCGTCGACCAGGCACCGTCCCTCACCGACGAGCAGCGCGCCCGACTCCGCGTCATCTTCCACCAGACCGCACAGGCCCAGGAGGCAGCGTGACCAGCACCCAGGACCACCGCCCCGGCCAGTGGCCGGTCGACCAGCCCGTCGAGCTGAATGGTTCAGAGCACCCCGAAGCGCCCGACGTACAGCAGTACCTGCAGCGCACTGCGGAACTCGCCCGGTTCCACGTCACCCTCGGCTCGGTCCGCGCCGACCTCGAGGAACAGCCCAGCCCCATGTGCGTCCGCACGGCCGCCCGCCGCTGGTGCGAGGCCATCACCGCCATGGCCGAGGACATCACCCGCGGGATGCGAGACACCGCATAGCCGAACGGCGGGCGCCACTGGGGGTGGCGCCCGCCCCTCACGGACAACCAGACCCAGCTCGTAGAAGAGAGCACGTTCGTGACCGTCGGCCTCCGTATCCCCGCCGCACTCCCAGCCGCCGCCGAAACCTACGCGGCAGCGGGCATCAAGGTCTTTCGCGTCCGCCGCAGCAAGGCGCCTTACGCCAACTGCCCCCGCTGCGACCGCCAGAGCAGCCTGTACGTCAAGCACCGCCCGGAGCACTGCCAGTGCGGCGTCCCCACCTGCCACGGCTTCCACGCCGCCACCACCGACCTCGACCTCGTCCGCCGCTGGTGGCGCGAGGAACCCGACGCCAACATCGGCGCGCCCTGCAAGCTGAACGGGTGGGCCGTCATCGACATCGACCCCCGAAACGGCGGCCGCGAATCCCTCCAGCGCCTGGAGGAGCGAGTCGGCGTCCTGCCCGGCACCACTATGCAGATCACCGGCGGCGACGGCCTTCACATCCTGTACCGCTCCCCCGACTTCGAACTGCCCGGCCTGCTCGGCCCCGGCATCGACTTCAAGCACAACGGCTACATCCTGCTCGCCCCATCGGTGCACGCTTCGGGCGGCCGCTACCAGTGGGCGGGCAGCGGCGAGTACCTGGCGCCGACCGTTGACTGGCCCGAGTCCCTGCTGCCGCGCAAGCAGCGGCGGTCCGCCCCCGCAACCCGGCCGGCGCCGCGGCATCGCTTCCCCTCGCCGGAACGGGCTCGGGGGCGGCCGGGCGGCGGCCGCATGTGGACCGTCCCTGACCTCGTCCAGCACGTCATGGACGCTCACGAAGGCAACCGCAACAACGCCTTCTTCTTCGCCGCATGCCGGGCGCACGAACTCGCCGAGCAGAACCTCATCGACCTCGGCGAGGCGCAACTGGGCCTGCTGTCCGCCGCCTCCGCCGTCGGCCTCGGCGACACCGAGGCGCGTGCCTCTTTCGACAGCGCGTCCACCCGGCCGAGCGACCGGGGGTGGGTGGCTTGACGACCGAGTTCGATCAAGCATGGGACGCCTACCTCGGCCCGGACGGCGAGGAGCCGCCCATGGACTGGGGAGACGTAGGGGTGGCGCCCGCCGAGAAAGGGCCGGCGCCGCGCACCTGGGGCGCCCAGGACTTGCGGTCCGTCCTCGACGGCTCATACGCGCCGCCCCAGCCCAGCGTCGGGCGCCGCGACGACGGCGTCGGCCTGTTCTACCCCGGCCGAATGAACAGCGTGGCCAGCGAGTCCGAAGCGGGCAAGACGTGGTTCGCCCTCATCGCCTGCCTCCAGGAGATCAACGACGGCAACCACGTCCTCTACCTCGACTTCGAGGACGACGCGGGTGGCGTCGTCGGCCGACTCCTCTGCCTCGGCGCCAACCCGACAGACGTTTTGGAGTACTTCCACTACGTCCGCCCCGAGAACAGCCCGAGCGACATCGACCTCATCGACCTGGCCGCCGTCCTCGACCACGAACCGACGCTTGCCATCGTCGACGGTGTCACCGAGGGCATGAGCCTCTTCGGCCTGGAACTCAAGGACAACACCGACATCGCCAAGTTCGGCCGGCTCCTGCTGCGCCCTCTGATGAACGCCGGAGCCGCCGTCGTCACCCTCGATCACGTCGTCAAGTCCTCGGAGAACCGCGGCCGGTACAGCATCGGCGGCGTACACAAGCTCAACGGCCTCAACGGCGTGATGTACATGCTCGAGAACCGGCGCCCCTTCGGCATCGGCGTCACCGGCAAGTCCACCATCCGCGTCGCCAAGGACCGCCCCGGCCAGATCCGCAAGAACGGCCTGGCGCACGCCAGCGGCATGCACTGGTACGCCGACCTCGTCGTCAAGTCCGAGTCCGCCGAGTTCGCCGAGGCCCACCTGTACGCGCCGATCCAGCGCGCCGAAGAGGACCGCCAGGACGACGAGGAGCGCAAGCGCCTGGGTCTGCTGAAGCGCAAGGTGCTCGAGGCCCTAACGGGCGCTCGGGAGCCGCTCACCGGCAAGGGCATCGAGGACCGCGTGAGTGGCCGCGCGGCCGACATCCGGCAGGCCGTCGCTGCCCTGGTCGACGAGGGCCGGATCAACACCGACCGAGGGGCGCGCGGCGCCATCCTCCACAGCCTCGCGACGCCAGGAATGGAAGCGGACAAGTCGCCCGAACCGGAGGCCGCATGACCTCGTCCCGGACATGGGACGAGGTCGCTCGCCCCCCTTTGTCCGAATTCGATCCCGATCCGTGACCCGCACCCTGCGAAATGACCTCGTCCGACCTCGTCCCACCTCGTCCCGGACGAGGTCGTGAGTCCTCGTCCCTCGTCCCACTTCTTTAGGTGGGACGAGGACGAGGTCACACAACACCACTCGTCACAGGAACCCGGGACGAGGACGAGGTCACCAACTACCTCAGGAGCACGCCCCATGCCCGAGATCAACCAGAGCCGGACCCAGCCGTGAACGTCGACGACGTCGTGGCCGAGAAGATCGCCGCCGCCCGTACCCGCATCGAGCGGGAGAAGCGCCGCCGCGCCGCCCTCGCCGCCGCCCGCCGCCGCGGCGTCGCCGTGCGCCACGCCGCCAAGCTCCGCCAGCTCAACTACCGCCGCACCTACCCCGAGAAGGAGACACCGTGACACCTGCCGCGCAGGAACGGGTCGACAAGGCGTACCGCGCCCTGAACAGGGCCGACGCCCTCATCGACCAATGGGCCGGCGACAAGACGCTCATCACCCGCAGCGCGGCCGCCGACCTGTTCGCGTCCGTCCTCGAACTCAACGGCTGGGAGCAACGCGACGCCCGCCCCCAGCTCCACTCCGTGCCCACCCAGAAGGAGGCCCCTGATGGCCGGTGAAACTTCCATCACGATCGTCGGCAACCTCGTCGACGACCCCGAACTCCGCTTCACCCCCGCCGGCGCCGCCGTCTGCAAGTTCCGCGTTGCCTCCACCCCCCGCGTCTTCAACAAGACCACCAACCAGTGGGAAGACGGGGAGGCCCTGTTTCTCACCTGCTCCGTGTGGCGGCAAGCCGCCGAGAACGCAGCCGAGACCCTCGGCCGCGGCATGCGCGTCATCGTCCAGGGCCGCCTCAAACAGCGGTCCTACGAGGACCGCGAAGGCATCAAGCGCACCGTCTTCGAGGTCGACGCCGACGAGGTCGGCCCGTCGCTGCTGCGAGCCTCCGCCACCGTCACCAAGAACACGGCAAGCAGCGGTCAGCAGCCGAGCGCCCAGGCCCCCGGCGACGGCTGGGGAGGCGCCCGGCCCGCGTCGGCCGCCACCACCGCGGCGAGCCGCAGCGACGAGCCCCCCTTCTAGACCAGGAAGGTCACGCCATGACCCCCTCGGAAATCACCATCCTCTTTCTCGGCTTCAGCGTCGGCGTCTTCGTCATGACTCTCACCAGCGTCATCGACAGCTACGCGGACATCCGGCGCTCCCGGCTCTGCGCGGAACGCGTGCTTGCCGGAAACCGCAAATGGCTCGCCACCGACGGCTGGCGGAAAGCCCTTGCTACCCGGGAGCGGGCGTGAACCAGTGCGGACTGTGCGAGCGGAACGAGACCGACGGCTACCTCTGCCCCGGCTGCACCCTCGCGACCGCCCGTCGGCTCGACCGCATGCCGAAGCTGTACGCCGGACTGGCCGCCTTTCTCCAGCCCGGCGGACAGCGAGAGGGCGGAGGCCGTCCCCAGACTGTGGACGCCTCCCTACCCATCCCCGAGCCGGTACTGAGCCTCAGGGGACCCGGCGGCATCGTCGGCGTCCTGGAGGACTGGCGCAGCGCCATGCAGGCCGACCGCGGCTGGACCGATCCGGTCGCCACCGGCCTGGTCGAGGAGCGCATCCTCCGGGCTGCCCGCGCCCTGTCCATGAACCTGGACTGGATCGCCACCAGCTGGCCGCTGGCCGGCGCGTTCGCTGAGGAGATCCGCGACCTCGAGCGCGACGTCGCATCGATCGTCAATCCAGCCGATCGCACCGAGCGCGGCACCCGCCTGGGAACCTGCCCGGCCGTGGACAGCAGCGGCGCCATCTGTGGCGCCGTACTCCGCCACTACCCAGGCGACCGGGCCATCACCTGCAAGTGGTGCGGGTGCTCGTTCCCTCCTGCCACATGGGCGGATTTGAAGGCCTTCATCGACCACGACGGGCGTACCCGATCGGAGGAACCATGCCCGAGCGAATCCTCACCTGCCGCATGACGAACCGGTACGGCAAACAGTGCACCGGCGAGGCGATCGACCCCGGCGGCGAGGCACTGATCTGCGCCCGGCACGCCGCCGAGGTCATGCGCACGGTGAGTGCCGCCCAGAACACCAGGGTCAACAGGGGCAACGTGCAGGCAACTTGATAGCCCGCGATCCTTGCTATCCAACCCTAGGGTTGGATAGCATGCGAGAGGTGGAAGCGAAACCCTGGCGGGATCGCGTTCGTCAGGAGGACGAGCTGGTGGAACAGCTCAAACTCCAGATCTCCGAAGCCGCCAAACGCAGAGCTCTAGCCCTACTGGACGGCGTCTCGGACCTCGGCTCCATCGCCGAGGTCGCCCGAGACCTAGGCAAGAGCTGGACCGCCATCGATAAGGCGATCAAGAAGAACGGGCCCGCAGAGCGCGACCCCACCACAACCACATAGAAGCGGGGCCGGACGACAGCTCCCCAGGTGGTGGAACACCTGGGAGCGGCCGCGTCGCCCGACCCCATCGCACCGGAGCGCTGACACGCCCCGGCACTTGCCCACGAACGAGACAGGACCTCGTCATGGACCACCAGAACAGTAGCGCGCCCGCACGCGCCCAGGTCAGCCCGGACAGGCGGCTGATCGCCGCCGGCAGGATCAGCCGCCGCGACGGCCGCACCATCACCGTGCGCGCCACGCCCGCCGGCGTCACCGGCACCATCCGCCCGGACGGTGTGCGATGACGGAACAGGCCACCACCCCGGCCATCAGCGCCGACACCATCGCCCTCCTCGGCATGCTCGCCGACAAGCTCGCCGGCCACCGCCCCGAGACCGTCATGCGCGAGGAGACCCGCCTCGCACAGGCACTGGTCATGGCGGAACGGCTCCACGGACCGACCGAAGCCGCGTTTGCCGCCGAGCAGGACCTCCTCGCCGCCGCCCCGCCTGTCCGCAACCCGCAGACCCGCGGTGAGTACGCGGCCTTGCTCCGGCTGATCGCGAACGGGGTGACCGTCCAGTGATCGCGCCCCGCACCGTCACGGTGCCCACCCGTGACCACGGCAACGTAGAGACGATCTGTCCCCCCTGGTGTGCTCAGCAGTACCACCAGGTGAACGGCTACCGCGCCGACATCACCCACGCGAGCGCGGACACGGAACTCACCCTGCCGACGAGCAGGGGCCCCGCGGTGGCTCTGCGACTCGTCCTCGAGCAGCGTCCGTACACGCAGCTTCCGCCCGGCAGGGACGTCTTCGCGAACGTCGAGATCGACGGCGACTGGTACCCCATGGGCCCGCACGGGCTCGACGCCATCGCCGACGCCCTCATCGAGAACGCCGCAGAGATCCGATTTGCCGCCCGACGCCTCACCGCCCTCCTTGCGAAGGGGGCCCTGTGAACACGGCATCGAACCCCCGGCTGACCCGCGGCCAGTCCGTCGTCCTCGGCGCCGCGACCGCACCCATGGCCGCCGTGGGAGGGGTCGGCGCATGGGGCACCTACACCAACATCTCCGTCGAGTTCGGCCGGGCGGCCACCGCCGCCGGTGTCGTCGCGGCCGGCGAAGGCGTCGTCCTCACCCTCGCCCTGGTCATGCTCGGCGTCACGATGCTCGGCCAAACCGCCCCCGCCCCCGTAAGAGCCGGCCTCTGGCTCGCCCCGGTCGCAGCCGCGGCCACCGGCATCTCCGTCGCCGACACCCCGCGCGAGGCCGTGGTGTACGCGATCACCCCCATGGCCATGTCGGCCGCCGCGGAAGGCATGGCGTTCGTCGCCCGTCGCGTCGTCGTCTACCGCACCGGCACGGACACCGAAGCCCAGCGGCGGAACGCCGAAGCTGTGCAGCAGCTCGCCTACCACCAAGCCGTCGCCACACGGCACCCCGACGAGGAAGTCCGCGACGCGGCACTGCGGAAGTCATGGAAGCTCGCGCGGCGGGTCGGCCTAGGCGACACCGAGCTGGGAGCCGACCTCGTCCAGGTGCAGCGCGACAGGCTCCGGCAGGGAGCGGACTCGGCCCTCCTCGGGATGTACAGCCCAGCATCGGAGCCCGAGCCAAGGGACGCCCGCCCGAACCGGCACTCCGCGTCGGAGGTGCTGCGACGCCGGTTCGCCGAGATGGACCCCGCTGATGCGATCCGCATCGCCCACGATGCGCAGCCGGACATGCGACCCGCTGAACTCGCCGCGCTGCTCGTCGGATACGGGGTCGTCGTCGACGCCGTCCAGGTCGCCCTCGTCCTCGGCCACACACCCGAGCGCATCATCATCGAGCGCGACGATGCGGACGATGCGCCGCAGGTCGGGGCCCTACCGGCCCCGAGCAAGGCCCAGGCCATCCTCGACGCCGCGGCAGCGCTCGGCCCTCGCCCCAAGGCCGCCGACATCGTCGACCGCGTCCAGCGCATCAACCGCATCACCGTCGATGCGCCCTACGTTCGCACCGTGCTCTCCCGTGAGAAGAAGAGCCGCAAGTCCGCGGCAGAACGGGACGGCGAAACGGGGTTCTACCCGTGATCACCTTCCACGCGCTCGGCTACTGGGGACTGCTCGGCATTCCCTCCGCGCTCGTCGTCGCCCGGCTCCTGCCCACCGGCAGTACACCGCGCCGCTACCTCACCCGCGCCGCGCTCGGCGCGCTCCTGCTCATCGCCGCGATCACCGCGCTCTCGTACTGAAGGACACGACGATGAAGACCACCCTGCTCGCTGCGATCGACACCGCGACCGCCCACACCATGGCCGCCCCGCCCGCCGCGCCTGGCGCCCCCAGCGGATCCGTACCTCTCTCCGTCCTGATGATCGTCGTGCTCTCCTTCTGGGCCTGGCACCTGCACAAGCACGGCAAGGACACCAAGAAGCTGCACCTGCTGCCCGGATTCGTCTGCCTCGGTCTCGGCCTGTGCATGTCCGGCACTCAGATCGGCGCCACCATCGGCACCCTGTTCGGCAGCGTCGGTCAGATGCTCACCACCTTGATCGGCAACGCCTGACCACAGATGGCCACCAACCCCGAGGACGACACCCTCGAACTCCCTCCCGTGCCCACCTTCGGGCGCGGGAGGCCCCACTGGGCCGCCCACCGCATCCATCCCCGCCGGATCACCATCGGCCACGCGAAGCTCTACGGCCGACTCCGCCGCTGGGTTCGCGCCCAGGACCGAGACGGCCATGGCGGCACAATCGCCGCCCGCGGCTCCGGCCTCGCCCTCAGCGCCCTGGTTGCCTGGCGCACCGCCAGCGACGAGCCCCGGCTCCTCGCCGCCACGGCTGCCGCCTACGCCATCGCGGCCTGGCGAGCCGGCCGCCCCGTACCCCTCACCGAGGAAGAACTCCGCCGCCGCTTCCTCTCCGGCATCCAGCACCTCATCGGAGACCGGCCCGGCATTCACCTCCGCGAGCTGTACGACGCCTTCCAAGCCCGCCCGGCAACCGCGCACCTCGACGACGCCCGCCTCCGAGCACTCCTCGACCACTGCGGCGTGCCGGTCGACAAGATCCGCGTCGGCGACATCACCGGACGCAAGGGCATCCGCGCGTCCGACATCCAAGCCCTCCTCTCCCCTGCTGCCGAGCACACCCCTTCTGAGGCTGTAGACGCAGGTCAGGGCACCGGAGAAGGGGCTGTAGACCCCGCCTGAACCGGCTGTAGACCGACCCGTAGACCCCTGGGAGCACCCCATGCGACGACACATCCATGCCCTCATCCGCGCCGCCCTGCGGACCGACCACGCCACCTACTACTGCCCGAGCTGCGGCGGCTGGTACCCCATCGGCCACTTCTGCCAATAAGGCTGACGAGCCCGCTCGACCGCGAGACCATGACCGCCATGAACCGCGAGACACGGCCCACCGGCGTGGAGTTCGGGCCGAACAAGACTCTTCGAGTCACCGGCAGCGGTCTATCGCACTACCTAGGCCTGGCCCTCGGCTTCGTGACTATGGCTGCAGCAGTCGCCGGCTGGGCGATCCTGAACAGCATCCCTGCTTACGCCCCGCCCGACCCGCCCACGCCGCCTCCCGCCATTACGCCCACCCTCGCACCGCCGGCGCCCACCTTCACCAGTGCAGCGAGCGACGACCTCGCCCTCCCAACCCCCGACGTGTGCCTTGACGCGCACGCCCGGGGAGTCATACCCCGTGACCGCTGGACACCGTGCGGCCAGATCCTCGGCTACTTCGACGACTTGACCACTCCGCCACCCAACATCGACGGCGGCATCATGGAGCCATGACCGAGCCTCTCCTCGTCGACCTCTACGCCGCCCAGGCGGCCACTGGCGTCAAGCCCGGAACCCTCCGTGTCTGGCTCCACCGCGGCCGCCTCACCCACCACGGCCACGACTGCGCCGGCCGCGACCTGGTCGACCTCAACGAGGTCCAGCATCGTCTAATGACCCAGGCCGCTTGAACCATTAACCACCAGGTGTAACACTGAGGGCACGTCCGGCGTGCCCGGACCCACCAGCACAGCGCAAGGCCCCGACCATTCCCCCCGGTCGGGGCCTTCACTGATAGGTGGCGCGCAAGCGAGAGTCAGGTGGTACCTGAGCAAGACGCGATCGCGTATCCGCCGCTGCTCGTGTTCTCTGCAACGACCTCACCGTCAACGAGGATTTGGCACGTCAAATCGCCGGCGGGCCCAGTGTTCTGCGCGGAGAAGTACAGATGAGTGTCCACCCCAGCTGAGAACATTAGAATCAGCGGCTCCCCGGACTCATCGGTCAGCGGCACGGTCTGCCCGTTGGCCTGAGCCAACTGGCCGCCAGCGCTCCAAGTAACGTCGACCCCTTCCGCGTCACCCGACAGGCGATACTCCACCGTTCGAGTCGTAGCGGCCGAGCCGTCACTGTCGCGAGGCCCTGCAAACCACACTGCTACCGCAGCTCCGATCAGTCCCATGATGATTAGCAGTCGCCAGGGAACCCGCCTGCGCCTAGTCGGCTGACCTGTTTCCATCGCCCCCCCACGTCGAGGGACACACCGTAGCGGCCCGCGCACACTGCGCCCATCCCCCCAGGGAGGGACCATGGCCGGTCGTACTGACCTCACCGAGTACGCCTACCGCAAGGTCCGCGCCCGGATCCTCGCTGAGTCCGACGTCTGCGTCATGTGCGGCCACGGGGCCGCCGACGCCGTCGACCACCTCATCTCCGTCAGCAAGGGCGGCGCTAAGACCGACCCCGACAACCTCGCCCCCATCCACGGCGTTGACGGCTGCCCCACCTGCGCACGCAAGTGCAACAACGAGAAGGGCAACAAGGCATTGACCGAGGTCACACGCCTAATCACGTCACGAGACTGGTACGCCGGCCCCTGAGGCCGCCACGCCTTTTAGCTAGATCATCTTCCCAGCCCCGCGCCCAGCTTTTTTATTTCTCCCCCCGGGCCCGATGCCCTCGGGATGATCAAGGTCCGAGTCCTCTGACCAGCACCGATCCCGTGGGAGGGCACTGTGGCGACACCCCAGCACGGTCCCGTGGAGCGGGCCGTCCGCGACGACGTCGAGCAGCTCGGCGACCTGGCCGGCGTCGAGCCGTCGCTGTCGGAGATGGCGTTCACCCTGGCGCGGGAGATCGACGGAGGCGGAGGGGAGGACGGCCGGCTGCTGCCCCAGTTGAACCGCGAGCTCCGGCAGACGCTCGCCCAGCTGCTGGAGGGGCGGGCCTCGGATGACGACGATGACGACCTCGGAGATCTGGGCTCCCCCGACTGAGTTCGCCGAGGATCTGTATGAGCGGTACGGCCTGACGTGCCCGCCGCGCTGGGGCACGCCGCGCCATCCGGGCCGGCCCTCGCTGGGGCCGAAGCTGTGGAAGGTCATGGCCAAGCTCGGTGCTCCGCCGATGCCGTGGCAGAAGTACGTGTCCGACGTCGCGCTGGAGATCGACCCCGAGACCGGGCTGTTCGCGCACCGCGAGGTGGGGCTGAGCGTCTCGCGTCAGCAGGGCAAGACCGAGCTGTGTCTGGCCGCCCAGGTCCATCGGGCGCTGGCGTGGCACCGGCAGAACATCGTCTACGCGGCGCAGACCCGGGGCATGGCGCGGCAGCGCTGGGAGGACGAGTTCTGGGAGAAGATCTCCGGCTCGGATCTGGCTCGTCTGGCGCGCATCCGGAAGTCGAATGGCAACGAGGCGATCCTGTGGGGCCGGACGCGTTCGAAGATGGGCATCACGGCGAACACGGAGAAGGCTGGCCATGGTCCCCCGCTGGATCTGGGGTTCATCGACGAGGCGTTCGCTCACGAGGATGACCGGCTGGAGCAGGCGTTCAGCCCGGCCATGCTGACGAGGGCCATGGCCCAGCTGTGGTGGGCGTCGGCCGGCGGTACGACCAAGTCGGTGTGGCTGAACAAGAAGCGCAAGGTGGGCCGTGAGCTGATCGAGGCTCTGTGGGCCGCGCTTGCGGAGGACCCGTCCGCGACCCGTCCGCGTGCGGCCTACTTCGAGTGGTACGCGCCCGAGGACATGGACCGGGCGGACCCGGCGACGTGGCGGGCAACGCTGCCCGCGCTCGGGCACACAGTGACCGAGGCCATCATCCAGGCGGAGCTGGAGAAGATGGACCCGGCCGAGTTCGACCGGGCATACCTGAACCGGACGAGAAAGCCGACCCCGCCGACCGACCCGAACGTCCCCAAGGCTTCATGGCCGGGCCTTGCCGACGCGGCGTCCAAGCCGACCGGGGACATGGCCTTGGCCGTCGATGTCTCCCAGGACCGCAGCTGGTCATCGATCGGCGTGGCCATCAAGCGCACCGACGGCAAGGTGCACCTGGAGCTTCTCGACCGACGCACGGGCACGGACTGGGTGGTGCCCGCGCTCGTGCGGCTGACCAAGCTGTGGGACCCGCTGGTCGTGGCCATCGCCTCCTCGGGGGCGCCGGCCGGATCACTCATCGACGACCTGGTCGCCGCTGGCATCACCGTTCCGGAGGACAAGGACCAGCCGCACCGCGGCCACCTGTTCGTGATGCGCGCCCAGGACATGACCGAAGCGTGCGGACAGCTAGCGGACGCCATGAGGCAGGGCGGCCTCGTCCACCTCGACCAGGCCTCGCTGACCGCGGCCGTGAACGGCGCTCGTACCCGCCGTGTCGGGGACGCGTGGGTGCTGGACCGGACAAACAGCCTGGTGGATGCCGCCCCGCTGGTCGCGGTGACGGAGGCCCGGTGGGCGCTGGTGAACAAGGGGCCGGCCGTGCTCGACGACTACGACGTAGCGGACTCGTTCGCGTAAGGGGGTAGCCATGGGGCTCTGGTCGCGAATGAGGCACGCCCTTACACGGGACGCTCAGATCACCACCGCCGAGGACCTGCTGGCGCTGGCCCGCGAGGGCCGGACCGGCAGCAAGAGCGTGCACGTAACGAGCGACAGCGCGCTTCGGCACTCGGCAGTTTGGGCGTGTCTCCGGCTGCGGGCCGACCTGATGTCCAGCTTCCCGATCGACGTCTATCGCAACGTCCAGGGGATCCAGGTAGAGGTGGCCAAGCCGCCTGTTCTGGTCACGCCCGGCGGCCTCGAGGTCGGCATCAGGGAGTGGATGTACTCCACCGAGTTCGACCTGGACCGGTCGGGTAACTGCTTCGGCCTGATCACTGAACGGACGGGAGTCATCGGCCCGGACGGGCGCGGCCTGCCCGGCCGAATCGAGCTCGCCGAGCTGGGCTCCGTCTCGGTCCGGGCGAACGGGTCGACCATCAAGAAGTTCACCATCAACGGCAAGGACTACGAGCCGTGGGAGGTCTGGCACGAGAAGCAGTACACCGTCGCCGGCTTCCCTCTCGGTTTGTCCCCGGTGGCGTATGCGGCCTGGTCGATCGAGGAGTCCCTCAACGCGCAGCAGTTCGCCCGTGACTGGTTCGCTGGCGGTGCCGTCCCCTCGGGCACGCTGAAGAACGTCAACAAGACGATCGACAAGGGTCAGGCCCGGGAGGTCAAGGCAGGATTCCGTGCCGCCGTCTCCAACGGTGACCTGTTTGTTCACGGCATGGACTGGGAGTACAAGCCGGTCCAGGCAGTCGCCCAGCAGTCGCAGTTCATCGAGGCCCGCGAGTACGGGCTCGGGGACATTGCCCGGTTCTTCGGCTGCCCCGGCGACCTTATCGACGCCGCGGTCTCCGGCAGCAGCATCACCTACGCCAATATGACCCAGCGCAACCTCCAGTTTCTCATCATGAACCTGGGCCCGGCGGTGGGTCGCCGTGAGGACGCTTTCAGCCGAAAGCTCGTGTCAGGTCCGCGCTTCGTGAAGCTCAACACCGACGCGCTGCTGCGGATGGACCCCGAGGCCCGCGCCCGCACGATCGGGCAGCGCATTACCAACCGGACGCTCGCTCCTTCCGAAGCCCGGGCGCTGGAGAATCTGCCGCCCTTCACCGAGGACCAGCTCGCCGAGTTCGACCGGCTGTTCGGCACGCGCTCCGTCCCCACGCCACCCACGACCGCCGTACCGGGAGCTACGCCATGACCGAAACCACGCTCGCCGCCGCGGCGGCAGCCCGTGCCCAGAGTGTGCGCCAGCGAGCCGACCGCCCGTCGCAGCGGCGCAGCGCTCAGCAGCCCGGTGCCCGCGCCTCTGTACGTGCGGCTCTGTCCGGCGTGCAGGTCCGCGAGACGGGCGAGGGCGGGGGTCTGGAGTTCCTTGGGCATGCCTCCGTCTACGAGCAGGGCTACGAGATGTGGGACGCGTTCGGCCCGTACACTGAGGTCGTTGCCGTCGGCGCGGGCGAGGACTCGCTGCGCCGCGCGGATCTGGACGTCCCGCTTGTCCTGGGCCACGACCAGCTGCGCCGCCTGGCGCGCACCACCACCGGCAGCCTGTTCCTCACCGAGGATGCCCGCGGCCTGTCCGTGCACGCGCCGAACCTGGACCTCAACGACTACGACGTCGCGTACATCGCGCCCAAGCTGCGGGCCGGACTCATCGACGAGATGAGCTTCGCTTTCCGGATCGAGGCGGGCCAGTGGTCCCCGGACTACTCGGAGTACCGCATCACGCGGTACGACCTGCACCGCGGCGACGTCGCGATCGTCGGCTACGGCGCGAACCCGCACACTGCCGGCGCCGCCCTTCGCCAGCAGCCCACTACCGCCAGCCGGGCCCGTGCGCTGCTGGAGATCGCCCTCGCCCGCTGACCCCTTGACTTCCCCGCCGCCCGGCGGGGTCTTTGCCCTGCGCTCTGCGCGCACGAGCCCACCCGGCGCCAATGCCTCGGGTGGCCGTCTGACCTGGACCGGGGCGTCTGGAATCCATCGACCACGGAGGACGAGATGACTCTCGCCGACCTGATCGCCCAGGCGCAGACCGCCCTGGACACCGCGATCACGCACCGCCAGCAGGAACAGGACGCGCTCGTCGCGCTGCGTTCCGACCCGAACCTGACCGAGGACGCCGTCACCGAACGGGTCGCCGCACGCGACGCCGCGGACGCGGAGGTCTCCCGGCGCCACGCCGCCCTCGAGGAGCTGCTCGCCGAGCAGGCCCGCGAGGAGGAGATCGCCGCGCTGCAGGCCCGCTCCGTCCCCGCCGCGACCCGCGCCCCGGCCTACGACCACGTCGCCCGCGTCGGGCAGGAGGAGCGCACCTACCGGCCCGACCAGGACCGGCGAGGCGCCCAGTTCGAGCGGGACGTCGCCGCAGCGTTCCTCGGCGACTACGAGGCCAACGCCCGCCTGGCCCGCCACATGCAGGAGGAGCGGGTAGAGCGGGGCGACCAGCTGCAGCGTGCGGCCGGCACCGGCGCGTTCGCTGGCCTGGTGGTGCCGCAGTACCTCACCGACATGTACGCCCCGGCCGCCGCCGCGCGGCGGCCGTTCGCGGACGCCATCCGCCGCCACGACCTGCCCGCGCAGGGCATGACCGTCAACCTGTCCCGGATCACCACCTCGTCGTCGGTCGACAACCAGTCCGCCGAGAACGCGGCCGTGACCGAACAGGACATGGACGACACGCTCCACTCGGTCAGCGTGCAGACGGCGGCCGGCCAGCAGACACTCTCCCGGCAGGCCATCGAGCGCGGCGCCGGTATCGAGTCCGTCGTGCTGGACGACCTGTTCCGCCGATACCACACGAACCTCGACGGCAAGCTGCTGAACCAGGCGACCACCGGCCTGACCAACGTGGCTACGTCCGTCGCCTACACCGACGCCTCCCCGACCGCGGCCGAGCTGTACCCCAAGGTGATCGAGGGACTGTCCGGCGTCGAGGCCGCCATGCTCGACATGGCCTCGGGCGACAACCTCGCCGTCATGCACTCCCGCCGCTGGTACTGGATGCAGAACGCCATGGGCTCCACCTGGCCGCTGATCACCCAGCCTGGCGTCATCGCCCAGACCCTGGGCGCGAACTACGCCACCGCCTACGGGCGCGGCGTGCGCGGCGTCCTGCCCAACGGCACCCCCGTCATCGTCGACAACAACATCGCCACCAACCTCGGCGCGGGCACCAACGAGGACGAGATCTACCTCGTCGACCGGCAGGAATGCCACCTGTGGGAGGACCCCGACGCCCCGATGTACATCCGGGCTGAGCAGACCAAGGCCGCCAACCTCGGCGTGCTGATGGTCGTCTACGGCTACTACGCCTACACCCACAACCGCTACGCCCACGCCCGGAAGATCGCGGGTACGGGACTCGTCACGCCGACGTTCACCGGAGCCTGACCCCCTCGCCATGCAGGGCCCGTCCCGTTGGGGACGGGCCCTCGTGGTCCACCACGGCACGACGGACGGGAGGTCCACAGGATGCCGATCACCATGGCGCTGGCTGGCGACAGACTGCCGAACTCGGTACGGCTCTCGGACGAGCAGACCGGGAACGGCGCATCGACGAACACCGCTGACCGGGGCGCCGCCACCGAGCGGCCGGCGCTGCTGACCATCACGACCACGGTAGGTGCGAGCCCCGCGTGCACCTATGCGATCGAGGGGTCGGCGGACGGTGCCAACTGGTTCCGCGTCTCCTACGCCGAGACTGCCACCCCGGATACCGGCAGCACCGAGACCTTCTTTGCTGTCGAAGGGGTCGCCCACAAGGTGCTGCGCGCCCACCAGCCGTGGCGGTACCTGCGGCTCGTCTACTCGGCGAACAACAACGTCACCAACACCGCTGACCTGCACGTCTTCTAAGGAGAAGCCATGGCACGCGACGAGGACATGATCGCCGCTCTTTTGCGTGAGCGAGAGGGGCTCGTTCAGCGCGGCCTGACCGACCGAGTCGCCCAGGTCGACGAGCAGCTGAAGGCCCGGGGAGCTACGCCGCCGGCCGAGGACAAGCCGTCGGCTGGCGCCGAAGTATCCCGCTCCACACCGCCGAGGGGCCGTCGGGCGCGCGCCACCGACAAGGCATGAGATGGCTAACGAGTACGGGACCCTGGCCGTCCTGAAGCAGAGACTGAACATCGAGGCCGACGACACCAGCCGCGACGACCTACTCAACAGCGCCCTGGCCGCCGCTTCCCGAGGCATCGACCGGGCTTGCGGCCGACGCTTCTGGCTCGACCCGACCGCCGTACAGCGCACCTTCAACACGCGAGGCCGGATTGTCCGCGAGGCCGACGGCGACCTCCTGCTGATCGACGACATCGGCAGCACGACCGGCCTGGTCGTCGAGACCGGCTCTGGCTCCTCGTACACGGCCGTCACGAACTACGAGACGAGTCCCGACAACGCGCTGCTGGACAGCAGGCCCATCACCGGTCTTCTGCGCACCACCAGCACCTGGGGCACGGCCACCATCCGGGTGCGGATCACTGCACAGTTCGGCTGGCCGGCCGTGCCCGACGACATCGAGGAAGCTGCGCTGATCCAGGCCGCCCGCCTGTACCGGCGCAAGGACAGCCCGGAGGGGATTACCGGCTCCGCCGAGTGGGGCGTGGTCCGTCTCTCCAGGCGTGACCCCGATGTGTGGAACCTGATCGAACCGTTCGTCCTTCCCGGCTTCGCGTAAAGGGGGCAGCAGTGAAGATCCGCATGCTCGTCGCCATGCCCGGCAGCCGCGACGGCAAGCCGTGGCCCAAGCAGGGTGAGGTAACCGACCTGCCCACGGCAGCAGCCGCCCACCTGGTCGCCTCCGGCGTAGCCCAGGAAGTCCTGACTGCCCCGAAGCGCAGCCGAGGGGGTGGCCGTAGTGCAGATGTCGGCCGTTCGTGATGCCATCGCCGACGCTGCCCGCACGGTCGTCCTGCCGCCCGGGCTGGGCAAGCTCACCGCGACCGGCCACGTCCCGGACGCGATCACCACGCCACACTTCTTCGCTGGCGAGTACTCCGTCACCTTCGACCGGGCGATGCGCCGCGCCCTGGACGAGGTCGAGGTGACCTGCCGTGTCCTGGTCAGCCGCGCCGACGACCAGTCCGCGCAACGGCTACTGGACGCCATGCTGTCCGGCTCCGGTACGGCCTCGCTGAAGGCCACGATCGAGGCCGCCCGCGGCGCCCCGGGTGAGTACGCGCTGGGTGGCCTGGCGCATGACCTGCACCTGATGCGGATCCAGGGATACCGCTGGTACGAGCACCAGGGCACCCAGTACATCGGCGCCGAGCTGATCATCAAGGTCATCGGAGAGGGGAGCACCTGATGAGCAAGCAGATCCTGCTCGACTGCCGCCTGTTCGCGGTGGGTGCCGACCTGTCCGGCGCATCCAACAAGATCGAAATCAGCGCCGAGCACGAAGACAAGGACTCCACGAACTACCGCTCCGGCGGCTGGAAGGAAGTCCTTGCCGGGCTGGCCTCCGCGGAGATCTCGGGCGAGGGCCAGTGGGAGGCCGGCGACCCTTCGCTCGTCGACAACGCGTCCTGGTCACAGCTGGGCGGTACCGGCCCGTGGACGGTGTGCCCGGCAGACTCGACCGTCGGCGCTCTCGCCTACGTCACCCAGGCGATGCGCGCCGACTACAGCCTCGGCGACGCGGTCGGCGAGGTTGCCCCCTGGACGGGCACCGCCAAGTCGTCGTGGCCGCTGGTACGGGGCCAGATCGGTCACCCGCCCGGCACCGCTCGTACCGCGAGCGGCACCGGGACCGCGCTCAACCTGGGGGCAGTCGCCTCCGGGCAGCGGCTGTACGCCGCGCTGCATGTCCTCTCAGCGTCCGGCACCACGCCGAGCATCACCGCACGGATCGAGTCCGACGCCGACGGATCGTTCGCCTCGCCCACCACGCAGCTGACGTTCGCCGCGGCGACCGGGGCGGGCGGGGAGATCCTGCGCACCGACGGCACCGCCATCACCGACACGCATTACCGGGTCGCCTGGACCATCTCCGGCACCAGCCCCTCGTTCATGTTCGCCGCCTCTCTCGGAATCAGGTGATCCCCCATGGCCAAGATGGTCCTGCTCGCCCAGTACCTGTCCCTGAACGGGACGGACGTCAGCGAGTACATGCGCAAGTGCGAGGTCTCGGTGGAGGTGGAGGACAAGGACGTCACCACCTACACCAGCCTCGGGTGGAAGCAGGTTCTCGGCGGCCTGAAGTCCGGCGAGCTCAGCATCGAGTTCCTGCAGGATGTTGCCGCGACCGAGATCGACTCGATCATGTGGCCGCTGCTCGGCACGGTCGTACCGTTCGTGACCCGGCTCGACCAGTCCGCGGTCGGCGCCTCCAACCCCTCCTACTCCGGCAGTGTGCTGGTCAAGGGCTGGAACCCGATCGAGGGGTCCGTGGGTGACGAGGCCTCGGTGTCGGTCAGCTACCCGACGTCGGGGGCCGTGACCCGGGCGACCGCCTGATGCCCGCCAGCGGCCCGCCGTTCGACCTGCAATGCACGCATGAGGGCCTCGACGAGCTGGTGCGGGCAATCCGCGCGGAGGCCGACGGCAAGCAGCTGCGCAAAGACCTCGCGAAGAACATGCGCGAGGCGCTGAAACCGGCGGCCGCGCTCGCCAAGAGCAACATCATGGCCATGTCCTCGGCCGGGCTGTCCACCAGCACCCCCGGCCTGCGCTCGGCGATCGCCAAGCGGATCCGGCCCGAGGTGAAGCTGGGCGGCCGCTGGTCCGGCGCCCGCGTGAAGGCCTTCAAAACCCCCGGGCTACGTCGCTTCCCCAACGCCCCCAAGCGCACGAACCGGCGCGATGGCGGGTGGCGCACCCTCACCTACGGCCACGAGCCCTGGCGCACCCAGTACGGCAAACGGCACTGGTTCGACGAGTCCTTCGAGGGCCAGGACGAGCGGTTCAAGCAGGCCGTCCTCGACGCGATGAACGACATGGCCCAGCGTCTCGCTGACCGGGCCGGATCCGGATAGGAGCACGATGTTTCTGATCTACCAGCCCGAGGGCCAGGACGAGCCGACCCGCTGGCGCTACAACCCCCGCCGCGGGCTCCTCGCCCCCGAACGGGAGGACATCGAGCGCCGCACCGGCATGACCTACGCCGAGTTCACCCAGGCCGTCCTCAAAGGCAGCTCTCTGTGCCGGCGGGCGCTGCTGTATGTCTTCCTGCGCCGCGACCACCCAAAGACGAGGTGGGAGGACGTCGGGTTCGAGTGGGATGAGCTGCGCCTGGAGTACTCGCGCCAGGAGTGGCAGACCATGCGGGATGCGGCCGTGGACCGGCTGCACGGCGAGGAACTCGCCGCCGCGCTGGAGACCTTTGACGCGGAGATCGCCCAGGCGATCGACGACGCCGAGGAGTCGGGAAAAGCGAGTCTGCCCGTCGCCGACTGACGCAGCTGGGCAACGCCGCCCACCTGCTGGGCATCGGCCCGCGCGACTGGGACCACCTCACGGTCGAGGAGACCGATCTCCTCCTGGACTGGCTCGACGCCTACAAGCAGTCGCAGGACGAGGCAGAGGCAAAAATGAAGAGGAGGTGACCCGGTGTCGGACACCTCCCTCGTGTTCAACCTGGTGGCCCGCGACCGCGCGTCCGGCGAGGTCTCGCAGATGGCGGAGCGGTTCAACGCCGCGGCCGCCACCATCGGCGCAGGGTTTGCCGCGGCGCTCGGCGTGAGCGTGGTGGCCGCCATGGACATGGAGGCGGCCGGCGACAAGCTGGCCGCCCAGCTCGGGGTCGGGCCGGCCGAGGCCGCCGAACTCGCCCAGGTCTCCGCCAACGTCTACAAGGACGCGTGGGGCGACTCGGTCGAGACCGTCAACGAGGCGATCCGCGGGGTCTACCAGAACATCGGCGACACCTCGGCTGCCGAGGGCGGTCTGGAAGGTGTCACCACAAAGGCTCTCGCTCTGGCGCAGACGTTCAACCAGGAAGTCGGTCCGGTCACCGCGGCGATCGGGCAGATGCTGAAGACCGGCCTTGCCCAGTCCGCGGACGAGGCGTTCGACATCGTCACCCGAGGCTTTCAGACCGGCGCCAACAAGGCAGACGACCTGCTGGACACGATCAACGAGTACGGCACCCAGTGGCGGAAGTTCGGCCTCGACGGCGAGACCGCCATGGGCCTGATCAGCCAGGGTCTGAAGGCCGGTGCCCGGGATGCGGACATCGTCGCCGACGCTGTCAAGGAATTCTCGATCCGGTCCATCGACGGATCCAAGGCCGCCGCCGACGGGTTCAAGGCCCTCGGTCTGGACGCCGCGGACATGATGGCGAAGATCGGCAAGGGCGGCGACACCGCCACCGGCGCCCTCGATCTCACCCTGGACAGGCTCCGCGCGATGGAGGATCCGGTCGCCCGCGAGGCGGCCGCTGTCGGGCTGTTCGGCACCCAGGCCGAAGACCTCGGCGCGGCCCTCTTCGCCCTCGACCCCTCGTCGGCCGTCTCCGCGCTGGGGCAGGTCGGCGGCGCCGCCGACAAGATGACCAAGCAGGTCGGCGACAACCCGAAAGCCGCGCTGGAGTCGTTCAAGCGCACGGTCATGCTCGAGCTCGGCGAGGCCGGGGGCACGATCGCGAAGTTCGCCATGGAGAACTCCGCCGTGATGGTGCCGCTGGCGTACACCTTCGCCGGCCTCGCCCTCACGGTCCTCACCGTCAAGGCCGCCCTGGCCACCTACGCCGCGATCAGCGCCGTGGTGACCGGAGCGCACGCGATCATCTCTGCCTCCTGCTGGACCGTCATGGGCAACTGGATGCGGATGATGGCGATCGGCATCATGGCCTACCTGCGCATCGGGGCCTCCGCCGTCGCCTCGGCCGCGGTCACCGCCGCCTCCTGGGTCGGCTCCGCGCTGGTGTCGATCGGCACGTGGATCGCCGCCGTCGTCCGCGCCTCACTGACCGCGGTGGCCCAGTTCGCGATCATGGCCGCGCGTGCGGTCATCTGGGCGGCGACCATGGCCGCACAGTGGCTGATCGCCATGGGCCCGATCGGCTGGGTCATCGCTATCGTCATCGCCCTGGCCGCGCTGATCTTCGCCAACTGGGACAAGATCAAGCAGTGGACCGGGCAGGCATGGGACTGGGTCTGGGGCAAGATCCAGGGTGTCGGGCAGATGATCCTCGGGTTCATCCAGAACCTGCCGATGGTCCGCTGGTTCCTGCAGCACTGGGACCGCATCAAGACCGGCACCATCTCCAAAGCTGGGCAACTGATCGGCTGGGTCCGCGGACTTCCCGGCCGGATCACCAGCGCCATCGGCAGCCTGAAGGATCTGCTGTACAGCAAGGGCATGGACATCGTGCGCGGCCTGTGGTCCGGCATCCAGTCCATGGGCGGCTGGCTCAAGGACACCCTGATGGGCTGGGCCAGGAACCTGATTCCCGGGCCGATCGCCAAAGCCCTCGGCATCGCCTCACCCTCCAGGTACATGGCCGAGCACATCGGCCGCTGGATCCCCGCGGGCGTCGTCCAGGGCATCCAGGCCGGAGAGCCGGCGGTGGCACGCAGCATGGCCGACCTGGTCCAGGCACCCCCGGCGGCGGTCGCGATGGGTGCCGGCCGCCAGCTCACCCCCGCTACGCCCCTCGTCCGCGGTGGCGCCGGGGCGGGGCTGGTCACGGTGCGGTTCGACTACACCGGCGCCGACGGAGCGTTCAAGACCGCCATTCAGAAGATCGTCCGTGTCGAGGGCCGCGGAGACGTCCAGCTCACGTTCGGCCAGCCATAGGAAGGGGGTTTCTCGTGGCGTTCCCGAACGATCCGCTGGACGTGCGGACCGAGCTGCGGGTGAGCGGTGTGTGGACGGACATCTCCGCGGACGTCTACCACCGCAACCCGATCGCCATCACGCACGGGCGGGCGGACGAGGGCACCAGAACCGACCCGTCGAAATGCTCCCTGGAGCTGAACAACCGGGAAGGCAAGTACAGCCCCCGAAACCCCAGCAGCCCGTACTACGGGCTGATCGGCCGCAACACCCCGATCCGGGTGTCGGTGCAGGGGGTGGAGGCGTATCTGCGGCTGGACGGCACGTCCGGCCAGATTGCCTCCACTCCCGACCACGCCAGCCTCGACATCACCGGAGATATTGATCTGCGGGTGGAGGCGACCACCCGGTGGAGTGCCAGCGAGCCGCGGACCCTGATCGGCAAGTGGGACGGCGCCGCCGGCCAGCGCAGTTACATGCTCATGATCACCGGGGGGATTCTGCAGCTGCGCTGGTCTACCACTGGCGCCAACAGTTTCTTCGCCGGGGCGAACCTGCCCGCCTTGCCCGCCCGGGCGGCGCTGCGCGTCACCCTGGACGTCAACAACGGCGCCGGCGGCTACACCGTCCGCATGTACTGGGCCGACTCCCTGGACGGCACCTGGACCGAGTTCACCGACCCGATCATCGGGGTGGGCACCACGTCGATCCACAGCGGTACGGCGGCCCTGCAGATCGCTCCCACCTCCGCGCTCGTCGCCCCGTTCTGGCTCCCCGCCATCGGCCGCATCCACCGCGCCGAGGTCCGCTCCGGCATCGGCGGCTCAGCCGTCGCCAACCCCGACTTCCGCGCCCTGGCCGACGGGGCAACCGCGTTCACGGACGCGGCAGGACGCTCCTGGACCGCGGCGGCCGGCACGATCAGCGACCGAGAGCCCCGCTTCACGGGCGAGGTGTCGTCCTGGCCGGCGCGCTGGGACGTCTCCGGCCGGGACGTGTGGGTGCCCATCGAGGCCGCGGGCATCCAGCGCCGCATGGGCCAGGGCAAAAAGCCCCTGGAATCCACCCTCCGCCGGCGTGTGCCGGCCGGGGAGCCGATCGCGTACTGGCCGATGGAGGAAGGCGACGCCGCCACCCAGGCCTACAGCGCCGTCCCCCGCGTCCTGCCCCTGACCACCAGCGGATTCGACTACGCCGCAGACGACACCCTCGGCGGCTCCAACCCCCTGCCCAAGCTGCAAAACCCGGCCTCCTTCACCGGCCCCGTGCCCCGCAGTACCGCGTCGGGCTGGCAGGCCGAGATGGTCTACTTCCTGCCGACCATGCCCGCCTCACAGACGGAGATCATCCGCATCACCGTCGCCGGGTCGGCCATGCGTACAGCGATCATCTACGCCTCCACCGCAGGGATCCGGATCGAGGCCCGCGACGCCACCGGCGACGTCCTCGCCTTTTTCCTCCACAACACCGCCGGCGCGATCACCGATTTCGCCGGCACGTGGAACCGGCTGCAGGTGTTCGTCTCCGACGCCGGAGGCGGGCAGACCAACCTCGTCGCCCGGTGGCGGGACGTCACCTCCGGCGGCGGATCCTGGACCGGCGGCACCATCTACACCGGCGTCATGGGCGCCGCCATCGGCGTGGGCGGCACCGCCTACGGAGCCGCGACAGAGAACATGACCCTCGGGCACCTGGCCGTGTTCGACGTCGCCGGATCCAGCACCACCCCGGGCGTCGACATCTACGACGGCGCGGACGACGGCTACGCCGGAGAGACCGCCATCACCCGCATGGACCGCCTCGCCAACGAGGAATCCACCACGCTCACCCTGTGGGCAATCGACGGCAACGTCGACCGCGGCACCCAGCCCCTAGGGCCGCAGCGCCCCGACACCCTGCTCAACCTCCTGCAGGAGGCCGCCGACACCGACGGCGGCATCCTCTACGAAGACCGCGAGAACCTCGGCCTGGTCTACCGGGACCGCACCAGCCTCTACAACCAGACCGCCCAACTCGCCCTCGACTACGAGGCAGACAACGAAGTCGGGCCGCCGCTGGAGCCGGTCGAGGACGACCAGCGCGTCCGCAACGACATCACCGTGACCCGGGAAGGAGGCTCCTCAGCGCGCGTCGTCGACGAGACCAGCCCCCTATCGGTCCTGGACCCGCCGGACGGGATCGGCACCTACGACGAGTCGGTGACCCTGTCCCTGTGGCTCGACACCCAGGCCGAGCAGATCGCCGCCTGGCGCCTGCACCTGGGCACCTGGGACGAGGCCCGCTACCCCACCGTGCGGATCATGCTGCACGCCGCACCGCACCTGATCCCAGACGTCCTCGGCCTGCGCATCGGCGACCGGCTCACCATCGCCAACCCCCCGGCCTGGCTGCCGCCCGACGCGATCGATCTGCTCGTCATGGGCTACACCGAGGTCCTCGGCCTGTACGAGTGGGACCTGGTCCTCAACTGCGTACCCGCCGGCCCCTGGACCGTCGGCGTCATCGAGGACGACGTGCTCGGCCGGGCCGACACCGCCGGCTGCACCCTCAACGGCAGCATGACCGCCTCCTCCACGGTCGCCAACGTACTCACCCAGACCGGCTCACAGCGCTGGATCGACTCCGCCACCTACGCCGCGATGTTCCCGTTCGACATCAAGGTGGGCGGCGAGGTCATGCGCGTCACCAGCTGCACCGGCACCGGGCTCAGCCAGACGTTCGCGGTGACCCGCGGCATCAACGGCATCTCCAAGGCCCATGCCTCCGGCACCCCGGTATCCCTCGCGCACCCCATGCGCGCCGCGCTTTAGGAAGGGAGACACCTCGTGCCGATCCTGGCCGGACAGGTCATCGACGCCGACACCCTCAACCGGATCCAGCCCCAGATCTACGAGGGCGCCGCGAGCGCCGCCCTCGCAGTGTCGACGACCAGCTACGCCGACATCACCGGCGCCACCGTCACGTTCACCACCACCGCCGCCAACGCCGAGTTCAAGGCCGAAGCCGTGTTCGACGCGTCGGTCACGACCACCTCGACCACGAATCTCATGGTCGGCCGTCTGGTGGTCGACGGCACCCCGGACTCCGGCGGCCTCGCGGTGTACGGCATGGACACGGCCGACCGGGCAACGATCGCCCAGCAGTGGACCGGCACACTCGCCTCGGCCGGTAGCCACACGCTGAAGCTCCAGGGGGCCTGTACGGCGGGCGGCTCCGGGGCGGGCTCGTTTCTCCAGTCCGACACAAAGATCATCGTCACCATCTTGGAGGTCGTGTAATGGCCCTGGTCATGGAGCGGCAGGAGTCCATCCAGTACGACGGCACCAACGGCGAGTACATCGCCACACAGTGGCTGGAGGGCGCCACCCTCATCAGCGACGACGGGGAAACCCTGGTCCTGGAAATCTTCGGGTGGCCCCCGGTCCAGTACACGGTCGCGAAAGACTCCTACGTCGTCCGCTACTTCGGAAGGAACTTCCGCGAGGCGTTCACGCCCGAGCAGTACGCCGGCCGCTGGGTCGAGATCCCCGACCCGGCCCAGCCTGCTTGATCCTGCCCGTCCACCAAGCCCGCCCCGAGCCGCCCGGCCGGGGTCTTTCTCATGTTTGGAGGCCCCATGGCCTGGTACCCGGGCGCGATTCGGATGGAGCTACAGCCCGAGTCGGACAGCCAGCCGGCGATCCGCCCCACGCAGTTCATCCTGCACAGCATCGCGGCCCCGTGGACGGCCCGCCGCATGTATGAGTACTGGCGGGACAGCACGTCCCTGGACAGTCATTTCGGTCTCGGTTACGAGGGCGACCTCGGCCAGTACATCGGGACCGAGACCCGCGCTGACGCCAACTATCAGGCGAACCGGCGGCCCGACGGGACCGGCGCCGTGTCCATCGAGACGGCATCGAACCTTCAGCACACCGACCCGTGGACGGACCAGCAGATCGAGAAGCTGATCGGCCTGGGGGTGTGGCTGCACCAGCGTCACGACATCCCGCTCCGCGTCTGCCAGTCAGCGTCGGACCCAGGGTTCGGCTACCACCGGCTCCACCCTGAGTGGTCCACCGGCGGCACCGCCTGCCCCGGTGATGCCAGGGTGCAGCAGTTCAACAAGGTCGTGTTCCCCCAGATCGTTGCCCGGGCGTCCAGCCCACCCAAGGAGGCCGAGCCGATGCCGCTTCAGATGCTGCGCGAGGACAACCCCACGGACGTCGCCCTGCCGAAGGACGGGTCCTGGCTGGAGATCGCGTTCCAGGGCGACTCCACCATTCACGCCGGCCCCCAGGCCATCGACAAGATCCTCGTGTGGCTGTACGTGACCACGCCCGTCGGGGTGTACGCGGAGGCCGAGTTCTACGAGTGCACCCCTGATGGCAAGAACGCCTCTGGGCATGGCGTTGTCCGCTGGTCCGGCGGCGGCCACCAGCTGCTCCACCTCGACGACGTCCCCACCGGCCGTCACCTTCGCGTCCGCGTCCGGGCCACCGGGCCTGGCGCGACCCTGCTGCACCGTCGCGTCCGGTCCGACTACTGGCCGGCCGTCTGATCCCCTCACAGAACGGAGCCCCTCCTATGGCTGCACCCTCTGCCCCCATCGAGAAGAAGGTGAAGGCTGCGTCCGCCGTGGTCTACCTCGTGAGCCTCGCAGGGCTCGCGATCCTCGGCGCCATCACCAAGGACCCGAACTTGATCTCGTCGATGCCGGACGCGATCGAGCCGTTCGTGCTCGCCCTCGTCCCGGCCGCCGGCGGAGCGATCGCCGGGTGGGCCGCACCGCACACGCCGCGATCGGACGTCTGATCTACTGAACGGAGCCACCCCCCATGGCAGATGAGCCGACCCTCGGAGAGGTCGTTCGCCGATTCGAGGATCGGCTCACCGATGTACGCGACGACATCCAGCAGCTCGGCCGCCGCCTGGACGAGAAGGTCGACCAGAAGCTGTACGACCTACGGCATGAGGCACTCGGCGCGCGGGTCGGCGCGCTGGAGACTTTGCGGGAGAAGGACGCGGAGAAGCTGGTGGCCACGCGGCGCTGGCTAATAGGCGCGGTGGTGATTCCGCTGATCGCCGTGTTGATGCCCGTGGTGATACTGCTGACGCAGGGGGCCGGGTCATGAGCCGTACCGCACTGCGTGCCGAGGAGCGGAGACGACGGCGCGGCGACGCTCTGGCGGTCGCCGCCGCTGTGCTTCTCGGCCTGGTCCTCGCGGGCATCCTGCTGTCGATCCGGTCGTTGCAGGTGGAGCTGCACACCGCGAACGAAGCGCGGGATGCCTTGGCCGCACAGGTGGAGCGGCTCGGCGCGGAGCCAATCGCCGGACCGCCGGGCAGCCGCGGCCAGCCTGGACAGAGCGTCGAAGGACCACCCGGCCCGATCGGCCCCATGGGACCGCAAGGGGATCCCGGCCCGTCCGGACCGCCGGGACCGACCGGGCCGGCGGGCATGGACGGCAAGAGCGGCGCAGCCGGTGTTGGCCACGCTGGAGCGCCCGGTGCGGACGGCGCCGCAGGGCCAGCCGGACCGCCCGGACCGCAGGGTGAGCCCGGACCGGCCGGACCCCAGGGAGAGCAAGGGCCCCCGGGCGAGGACGGCGTAGACGGGCAGCCGTGCCCGGACGGCTACAGCCTCCAACCGCCCGCCGGCGATCCCGATGCGCTGGTATGCCGCCGGGATGGCGCGCCGCCTCCGTCGGACCCTGCACCGGAGCGCCGCGGGCTGCTGTCCGTGGCGCTTGATCCCCACCGCCGCCAGTACACCTGAAGCAACCGCGCCCCCTCTCGGCCTCCGGGTCGGGAGGGGGCGCCTTCGTCATGCCCCTACTTCCAGCACTAGGGCACTTTGAGCACGCCCCTGCTGACGGATCGATATCGTCGCCCGCATGACTGACTTCGTACAGGTATCCACCGCAACCGAAACTCGCGATCAAGCTGTGCACTTGGCCCAGTCGATCGTCAAGGAGCGTTTGGCGGCGGGAGCGCAGATCATCGGCCCTGTCACCTCTGTGTTCTGGCACCTGGGTGAGTTCGGCACCGGAGAAGAGTGGCAACTGCTGCTCACCACGCGCGCCGAGCTTTACCCATTGCTGGAGGCTCACCTGCTGGAGAACCACCCGTGGGAAACCCCTCAAGTGCAGGCAATTCCGATTGTGGCCGGTTCCAAGGCGTGTCTGAACTGGGTAGTGCAGAACACCACCCAGGAGGCCAGCTAGGCATCAAAACGAAGCCTTGCTGAGTGCGTCGTCCACGTGCGCAACACCACGGTGCGGGACAAGTCGCTCTAGGACCGGCTGCAGTTGTCGGCGCGGGCGCACAGACGCCACACCGTTGGCTAGGTCCAGCGCCCTGCTTGCGACTTCAGCTGCCTGCTCGATCTCGCCGGCAGTCATATAGGAGTCGGCGAGCCAAGACAGGTACAGGGCCTTGTCCCGCGCGTGGCTGTCGTCGAAGGCGGCAAGCGCCGTCTCTAGTACTGGCACGGCGCGAAGAGGGCGGCGGAGAACAGTCCAACATCGCCCCTCCATGATCCTGAGTTCGTTTCTGTCTACCCACGAGACCCAGTCCGGCTGTGGCGCCTCGTGGACGCCGTACAGGGCTTCTTCCGCCGCGCGCAACGACCGCTCCGTCTCGGACGCCTGCTGGGCCATGGCGCAAGCCCAGGCCCTCCGCTCATGCAATAACGCGCGGACGCCCGAGGGGGTGTCCGGACCGATGGTCTCGCAGGATCGAGTGGCCATCTCCACGCCGGCTGCGCGATCTCCATTCACCGTCTGGTAGGCGAGGAAGGCCAGCGCGTTGGCGGCGAGGCCAGAGTCACGCGCCTCGGTCGCTGCGGCGTAGCTCTCCCGGTAGAGCCCGGCCGCGTCTGCTTCACGACCAGCATCGAATGCCGCCCACCCTGCCTGTTGTGCCTGCTCGGCAAGCACGGACAAGAGTTCCCGGCCCGTGCCTTCCGTATACGTTGCGTCCCGCAGCAGCGCCTTCGTGGACTGATATTCGCCCAGATAGACGCGGTAGGTGTCACCGCCGCCAAGGACATCGTCCAGGCGTCGCAGGCGGGCCGCGCGCCGGCGCAGCAGGTTGGGGTAGTCCTTCCCTAGCTGACGCCCCGCGGTCGGCCTCGTGAGATCCGTAATGCCGACAGCGAGGCCCGCTCCAGTGGCTGTCTGGAGGAATCGTCTGCGCCGCACCCCTGCTCCGTCTTTCTGCGTCGTGGTCATGTGCGCAGGTCCCGTCTCCTGGTGAAGGCTCACCTCCCAAGGGCGGTCGGCCAGGCCCAGCATGTGTCCAGGGATGCGCAGCGCGTCAGAGATACGGGCGATCTTGTCGAAACTGGTCACTCGCCCGCGCCCCCGTGCGAGTGTGCCCACCCGCTCGGGCTTGATGTCGCACTCGATTGCGATCTTGGAGTAGCTGATGCCTGCCCGGTCGCGAGCGAGCCTGAAGACGGTGCCGAAGTCGTGTGCACTGATCGCTGCCGCCATCTCACTACTGCCCAGAAGGGCACGCGGGAGAGCGGTGGGCGGTTCATAGTCGATCATGTCGGTCCCGTACCTGCTCGTGGAGTGTGTCTCACGGGCCTTCAAACGAGCCTACCCATCATGGGTATACCGGTTGGGGGGAAGCAAGCGGCGCGACGTCAGCCGACAGTGGGAACACAGACCCCGGCAACCGCTCGAACGGTCCCGGGGCGTGGCCAACGCTGCTGAGGAGCGTCGACATGCAATTGGTATCACGCGTAGTCGAGTTGATGAGGACGAGCCTGTTCGGACTTCGCGTATCGGGCAGGTGCCCCGGGCGGGACATCGCACCTAAAGGCAACCGACGCATCCCCGTTTGTCTCCCGTCGCCGGAGGAGTGGACCGGCGTGCTTGCCCGAGCACGGCAGCGCCGGAACCCTCATTCCGAGCTGCGTTCCGTGGACTTTTGGTTCGACAGCGGCGCCCTCGTCCGGCCATACGTCCTCACTGCGGAGGACCTGGCCCAGGAGACGAAGGGATGATGCACACGCTACGAGCCGAGCGCTCGGACCTGTCACCCGAGTGCCGGCTGAGCGAGTGCGGTCACTGCTCGGGGGCGAGCGTCGAGGTCCGGGCGCACGGCGACAGCCCGGACCGGCGGCCGCTGTTCACCATGACGTGCGCGTGCACCTGCCACCGAGGAGAAGCGGGATGACCGCCATGTCCGGCGCGCGGTTCTGCGTGCACTGCGACATGCCGATCACCGGACCGGCGGAGCGTGTGGAGCCAATCGAGGCAGGGGCCGGCGTCCACCCCGACGAGTACCGACACCCCAACTGCGGCCCGGTGACTGCACAGCCCGTCCGACGGGCACCGGTGCGGCCTCGCTCATGATCTCCGTCCGCTGCCCTACCTACGGCGGGGACGGCGCAGCGGGCGGGCACTGCCCCGCCCTGGCCAACCGGCCGGGGCGGGCCCATCTCCACCGAACAGGAGAGCTCATGCAAGCACGGTCTTTGCTGAACGACGCCCAGTTCAACGGCGTCCGCGCGACCATCCTGGACAACAACCCGGGTATGGAACCCGAGCTCGCGTCGAGGATCCTCGTCGACGCACTCGCGTTCGTGGCCACCGCCGCGGCCGCCCCCGGCCATGCTCTCGTACCCTCCCGCGTCGTTGACGAGGGCTGGCACGCCCTGGTCCTCCACACGTCGCTGTACCAGCGACTGTGCGGCGCGCTGGGCACGTTCGTGCACCACATGCCCGAGCGCCCCGACCCCGGCCGCTTCAACCCGGCCGTCCTGGAGCGGACCATCGCCGCGATCGAGGCCGCCGGCTATGAGGTCGACCGTGACCTGTGGCGCAGCCCCGACGACCAGCTCGTCTCAGTGGCGGCGTCGTGCCAGCACTCCGACGACTCCGGGCCGATCGTCATCATCCCCAAGCCCAAGGGCTGACCCACCCGTAGGCTGCGAGCGAGGAGAGGAGAGCGCCATGACGGAATGGACCGACCCCCGGTACGCGCAGCTCGTCGAGGCGTGGAGGCGCACGCAGCAGCTGTCCACGCAGCTCAATCCGGAGGCCCGCCCGGTGCGCGTGTTCGTCGTACCGCAGCCGAAGGGCTAACGTCACCGCCCTCTACCCCGGTCAACCGTGCATCCTTGGCGGGTGGCCGGGGCTTTTTGGCGCCACCTTGGAATCGAAGGCCCGTGCCATAGTCCGTGTCGCCGCACCCTCGGCGGCAACATAACCGCAGGTCAGGCGCCTGCAATGCCGTCACGTCGAATGCTGCGGCGGCTACCCCGAGTGATCCACCCCTAGAGTTGTCCTGAATGGGTATTGGGGTTCCCCGTCCCCGTGCCCCCGCTGATGAGATAGGAGACCCGTGCCTCCACCAGCGCCCGCAGCACCCCCTCCCCGCCGGGGGGCACCGTGCCCGCCGCGGCCAGCTCCTCCACGGAGAAGGCCCGGGGCCGCACCACCCGCAGCGACAGACAGGTCGAGCCGACCGCCACCGGCGGAAGCACCGCGTGCATCCGCGTCCCGTCCGGCAGCCGGGCGTCCACCCATGGCCTGGCGTCGTCCAGCCTCCTGCCGGCCACCGCCGCCAGCCGCTGCGCCAGTCGACGGACCGCCGCGGCGTCCCGGAACACGACGCCCGACAGCTCCAGTCCGGCCCCGCGGTCCACCCACACCCGGTCCGGCGCGGACACCAGGACGTCCGTCACCGCCGGATCCGCGAGCAGCGGCTCCAGCGGGCCCGTCCCCACCAGCTCGCCGCGCAACTGCGCGGCCGCGCCGAGCACTTCCGTGTCGCCCAGCAGCCGCCCCTGCGCGCGCAGCGCCGTCGCCACCCCGGCGGGTGTCGGTTCGGTGCCGCTCTCGGCGAGCCGCTGCCGCACCGCGTCGAGCAGTCCCGTCGTCATGACGCACCCTCCTCGGCCAGCGCGCGATCCCAGAAGGCGGCGCAGAAGCGGCCCAGCGGGGCGCGTGTGCCGTCGCCCGGCGGGGTGCCCGCGTCCAGCGCGGCCGACAGCCCGGTCTCGAACGGCAGTTCACCGGCGAGCGGCAGGTCCAGGACGCCGGCGATCCACCGCTCGTCCACCCCGGCGCCGTACGGCCCTCGTACGACCACGCGCAGATCCCGCAGAACCATGCCCACGGCCGACGCCACCCTCTTGGCGGCGGCGACGGCGCGCAGATCGCCGGGGACGACCAGCAGTCCGAGGTCCAGCTGTGTGAGGGCTTCGGCGGTGGCTTCGTCGACCTGGCGCGGCAGGTCGACGACGACCACACCACCACGCCGGCGCGCCGCGGCCAGTACCGATCTCATCGCCTCGGGCGGGATCCGCACCGCTTCGCCCCGGTCCCAGCTCAGCACGCGCAGGCCCCGCAGCGAGGGCAGGGACTCCTCCAGCGCCCCGCCGGCGACCCGGCCTCTGGAGGCGGCGAAATCCGGCCAGCGCAACCCCTGGACCTGCTCGCCGCCGAGCAGCACGTCGAGTCCTCCGCCGAGCGGATCGCCGTCCACGAGCATCGTGCGCCGGCCGCCGCGCGCCGCGGCGACGGCGAGCGCACACGCCAGCGTCGACGCCCCGGCTCCGCCACGGCCGCCGATCACTCCGACGGTGAGCGCGGGCCGCCCCACCCCCTCGGCGACGTCCGCGATCCGGTCGACGAGCCAGCTTTCGGAGTCGGGCAACCGCACCACACAGTCGGCGCCGATCTCCACCGCCCGCCGCCAGACCGCGGGATCGTCCTGGTCACGCCCCACCAGCAGGACACCGCGCCGGCGCGCGGCGCCCGTGCAGCGGACGGCCGCGTCGTCGCCCACGAGAACCAGGGGCGCCGCCTCCCAGCCCGCCTGCCGGGCGGGAACCGAGTGGTGCACCTCGGGCACCGCGCCGGCCGCGGCGCACAGCCGCAGCAGGTCGTCGAGCAGCTCCTCGTCCTCCGTCACGATCAGCGGTCCGGCCCGCTTGCCCTCCACGGCCGGGGCCCGACCGGACCCGGAAGATCCAGCCATAATCCACACCCACCTCTCCTGCCTTCTCACAGGCGATGCAGGAGCGATCTCCGCGCGTTGTTCACGTGGTCTGCGCGCGTTGAGAGATCTGCGATTCCTGCCGTCCGCGGACTTCGCGGCGGGAATCACGGTGCCGGGCTGCCGGAAAAGAAGTGGATCTTGCCCAAAAACTGTGGACAACTCCCCGGTTGTGAATATCCCACTCGCCCATACCAGTGACTTCCGGAGAGCAGCCCTGGCGCTACGCTGAGTAACGATCGATGCTGGTCGCGAACGAACGCCGAAACGCGTCAGAGGGCGGTCGAATGAGGGGATACAGGCGCCGAGAACCGGCGAAAACGGGCCCGGACATGCGACGACCCCCGCCGGGGGGGAGAGCGGGGGTCGTCTCTCCGGCCGACTCGGGGGGGGAGGAGCCGGACCGGGTTAGCACGGTCGCGAACGATCCGTGACTTCCATGGTGTACCCGAGAGCCCTCTCAGGCAAACCCACACGCCCTAGCGTACGCCGAATGGCGGGCACCTATGCTCGGGCTCGTGGAAAACCACTCCTTGCCGCGCACAGCCGCCTTCTTTGACCTGGACAAGACGGTCATTGCGAAGTCTTCGACTCTGACCTTCAGCAAGTCCTTCTACCAAGGCGGTCTGATCAACCGCCGAGCCGTCCTGCGTACTGCCTACATCCAGTTTGTCTTCCTGGTGGGCGGAGCCGATCACGACCAGATGGAGCGGATGCGCGAGTACCTCTCGGCGCTCTGCAAGGGCTGGAACGTCGCGCAGGTCAAAGAGCTGGTGGCCGAGACCCTGCACGATCTGATCGACCCGATCATCTACGACGAGGCGGCGTCCCTCATCGAGGAGCACCACGCCGCCGGCCGGGACGTCGTGATCGTCTCGACCTCCGGCGCCGAGGTCGTCGAGCCGATCGGCGAGATGCTGGGCGCCGACCGTGTCGTGGCCACCCGCATGGTCGTCGGCGACGACGGCTGCTTCACCGGAGAGATCGAGTACTACGCATACGGCCCCACGAAGGCGGAGGCGATCCGCGAGCTCGCCGAGTCCGAGGGGTACGACCTTTCCCGCTGCTACGCCTACAGCGACTCGGCCACCGACGTCCCGATGCTCGAGTCCGTGGGCCGGCCCTACGTCGTCAATCCGGACCGTTCGCTGCGCCGTGAGGCGCAGGCGCGCGGCTGGCCGGTTCTGGTGTTCAACCGCCCGGTCCGGCTGAAGCAGCGGCTTCCGGCGTTCCGGATGCCGCCGCGTCCCGCACTCGTCGCGGCGGCGGCGGTGGGTGCGGCGGCGGCCACGGCGGGTCTCGTCTGGTACGCGAACAGGCGCCGCCAGACCGCCTGAGGGGGCCACGGACGCCCTGTTGGCCCTTGTTTGAGGGGAAAAGTAAAAACTGGAGCCAGGGGTTTCGTATCCCCGGCGATTGGGAGTACAAAGGACTTAACGGCCCGCGAGACCGAGGACATCCGAGAGGATTACCTGTTGAGCAAGAAGGCCCCACGGACCGAGCACAGAAGCTGAGCACCCACGCGACGTCGACCCGTCGATTACGGGCCAGCCGCACCAGGCGTAGGGCAAAGTCCCCGCCTGATGGGCACATATCGAGGACGCTTGGTAACTCGGCGGACGTGCCAGCGGCGGTACCACCCGGTACCGCCGCAACCCTGTTCAGGGACCTTCGCCGCCAGAACGGCCGGGCGCCGTCCGGCTCAGGCCGCGCCGCGCTGAAGCGCCTCGCACACCGCCGTCGACTCGCGCACACCGAGCTCCACGGCCCGCCCGCAGTGCGCGATCCAGGCCGCCATACCCTCAGGCGTCCCCGACAGATAGCCCTCGAACGCCGCCACATAAGCGGCCCGCCCCTGCTCCGCGTGTCCGACCTCGGCCGGGCAGATCGCCTTGGGGTCCAGCCCGCTGCCGATCAACACGATCCGCTCGGCCGTCCGTGCCACGAGGCCGCTGTGGGAAGTGAACGGGCGCAGCGCCAGCAGCTCACCGTGCACCACGGCCGCCGTCACCAGCGCGGGGGCCGAACCGCCCGCGATAATCAGATCCGCCAGCCCCTCCAGGCGCCCGGAAACCTCGGCGGCGCCCGGCAGGGGCGCCTCGATCAGCGGCTCGTCGACCGCTTCGCCGTCCCGCCGCGGCCGCCCGACCGAGTCCTCCGCCTCACCCGCGCCGCCGGCCGCCACCAGGTGCAGACGGGCCAGCACACGCAGCGGCGACTGCCGCCAGATGGACAGCAGCTGGCCGGCCTCGGCGCTCAGACGCAGCGCGGCGCCGACCGTCCGGGCCTCCTCGTCGCCACCGAAGTCGGTGCGGCGCCGCACCTCCTCCAGGGCCCAGTCGGCACCGGACAGCGCGGCCGAGCCGCGCGCCCCGCGCAGCGCCGCCTCCGAGGCGACCTCATTGCTGCGACGGCGCATCACACGGTGGCCGTAAACACGGTCGACGGCCTTGCGCACGGAGTCCACGGCGTCGGGCACGCCCGGCAGTGCTCCGAGGGCGGCCAGCGGGTCGGCGGCATTCGTACTCATAGGTAACGAGGCTACGCGCCCCGGCTCCGGGCCCCACCTTGGAGTGGTGTTCTTCATACACCTTCACGACCCACAGCGTTCGACCCGCTACGCTAGGTGAACATGAAGATCGCTTTCGTAGGGAAGGGCGGCAGCGGCAAGACCACGCTGTCCTCGTTGTTCATCCGTCACCTCGCCACCCACGGCGCCCCCGTCATCGCGGTGGACGCCGACATCAACCAGCACCTGGGGGCCGCACTCGGCCTGGACGAGGCACAGGCCGCAGCGCTGCCGGCGATGGGTGCGCATCTGCCGCTGATCAAGGAGTACCTGCGCGGCGACAACCCGCGGATCGCGTCGGCCGAGACGATGATCAAGACGACCCCGCCCGGCGAAGGCTCCCGGCTGTTGCGGGTGCGTGAGGACAACCCGGTCTACGACGCGTGCGCCAGGCCGGTACGGCTGGATGACGGCGCGATCAGACTGATGGCGACCGGGCCGTTCACCGAGTCCGACCTCGGGGTGGCCTGCTACCACTCGAAGGTCGGCGCGGTGGAGCTGTGCCTGAACCACTTGCTGGACGGACCGGACGAGTACGTCGTCGTCGACATGACGGCGGGCTCGGACTCGTTCGCGTCCGGGATGTTCACCCGCTTCGACATGACCTTCCTGGTGGCCGAGCCGACCCGCAAGGGCGTCTCCGTCTACCGGCAGTACAAGGAGTACGCCCGTGACTTCGGTGTGGCCCTCAAGGTCGTCGGCAACAAGGTGCAGGGCCGGGACGACCTGGACTTCCTGCGCGACGAGGTGGGGGACGACCTGCTGGTGACGGTCGGTCACTCGGACTGGGTGCGCGCGATGGAGAAGGGCCGGCCGGCCCCCTTCGCCCTGCTGGAGGCGGACAACCGGACAGCCCTGGAGACCCTGCGGCGCGCCGCGGAGGACTCGTACCAGCACCGTGACTGGGAGCGGTACACCCGTCAGATGGTGCACTTCCATCTGAAGAACGCCGAGAGCTGGGGCAACGCGAAGACGGGCGCCGACCTGGCCGCACAGGTCGACCCCGCCTTCGTACTCGGTGAGGGGATCAGCTCGGCTCAGCCGGCCTGAGCCACCGCGGGGGCCGCCGGGACCGCCGGGGTGGAGGCCGGAGCCGGTGAGCCCCGCCGGGAGGGATCCGGGGCGGGCGACGCCGTCGAGGTGTCCGGCCGGGCGGCGAGGAAGGCCGTCCAGCCGTCCTTCGGCGCCTGACCGACCTTCAGGGTGCGCAGCTTGGCGAGGACGGCGGGGTCCTGGGCGTCCAGCCAGTCGGCGAGCTGCCGGAAGGACACGCAGCGCACCTCGCTCCGGACGCAGACGTCGGCGATGGTCTCCTCGATGGCGCGCATGTAGGTGCCGCCGTTCCACGACTCGAAGTGGTTGCCGATGATCAGTGGTGCGCGGTTGCCGTTGTACGAGCGGTCGAAGGCCTGGAGCAGGCCGTCACGCATCTGGTTGCCCCAGAACGCGTGCATGGACGGGTCGCCCTTGACGGTCCCGGACTGGTTGACCATGAAGTTGTAGTCCATCGACAGCGTCTCGAAGGCCCGGCCCGGGATGGGAACGAGCTGCATCGACAGGTCCCACAGACCCTGGTCCTTCTTGGGCCACACCTGGTCGTTGACGCCGCTGGTGTCATAGCGCCAGCCCAGCTCGCTCGCGGCGCGGACGAAGTTCTTGCGGCCTTCCAGGCAGGGTGTACGGGCGCCGATGAGCTCCGTGTCGTAGTTGAACGGCAGCGGCTTCTCCGCGGTCAGGCCGGAGTTCGTCTTCCACTGCTTGACGAAGGACTTGGCCTGGGCGATCTCGTTCTTCCAGTCCTCGACCGACCACGTGCCCACGCCGTTCTCCGGGCCGCAGAAGTGGCCGTTGAAGTGCGTGCCGATCTCATTGCCCTCCTGCCAGGCGCCGCGCAGTTCGCGGACCGTGGCGCGGATGCCCTCGGTGTCGTTGAAGCCGATGTCCGAGCGCCCGGGGGCGTGGCCGGGCGGGTCGTAGAGCGCCGCCTTCTCCTCGGGCAGCAGATAGACGCCGCTGAGGAAGTACGTCATCGTCGCGCCGTACTTCCTGCCCACCTTGCGGAAGTGGGAGAAGAGCCTCTGGCTGTCCTCCCCGGCGCCGTCCCAGGAGAACACCACGAACTGCGGTGGTTTCTGGCCCGGTTCGAGGCGCTGCGGAGCGCGCAGTCCCGGCTGCGCCCCGGTGAACGCGGTCGAGCCGTCGCCGATGAGGCGCACCACCTTCCCGGGGCCCGCGGCAGGGCCCTTCCTGGGACCGGAAGCGCCCCTGGTGCCCGCGTCGCCGCCGGAGCATCCGGCCAGCCCGGTGACCAGCCCCACCGCGATCACGCCGGCAGTGATTCCCTTCGTGGCGGCCCTCATCCGCGCACCTCTCCCTCTGGTCCCAAAAGCGTTTTGTATGACCGGCGCCAACGTCACACTGAGGAAGCAGGAGAGCCGGCACGACGAGCCGCACCGGAGTGATTAATCACCGAAACGGGTGAAAGATTGCCCTATTTGCCCCGAAAATCATGTCGGGGTCTTTACTCTGCATTACGATCCGTTTACTGAGAGTTTGAATCCCGCCGTTACACGCCGTGACCCACGGCCGCGCCCCCACGTTCGTTCTCGCACGTTCCGCGACCGCGTTGCCCCGGAGGAGACGGGAAACATGACTGCCTGCCTGCCCCCCACGAGCACGACCCGCACCACCCGGACGAAGGGCACAGTCCGCTTCCAGCGGCCACACAGCCCGCCCGGTGGCCGCCGCCGGTTCCGTGTCGCCGGCGCCGACGTGTCCGCATCGATCGCCGTCTTCCTGATCGCGCTGCCCCTGTCCCTGGGCATCGCGCTCGCCACCGGCGCGCCCCTCCAGGCCGGACTCGTGGCCGCCGCGGTCGGCGGTCTGGTCGCCGGGCGTTTCGGCGGCTCGCCGCTACAGGTCAGCGGCCCCGCCGCCGGTCTGACCGTCGTCACCGCCGAGCTGATCCTCCAGTTCGGCTGGCGCACCACCTGTGCCATCACCGTCCTGGCCGGACTCGCACAACTCGGCCTGTCGGCCCTGCGGGTGGCACGCTCCGCACTGGTCGTGTCCCCGGCGATCGTGCACGGCATGCTCGCGGGCATCGGCGTGACCATCGCGCTCGCCCAGCTCCACATCGTCCTCGGCGGCACGCCCCAGAGCTCCGCCGTCGACAACATCCGCGGTCTGCCCGCACAGTTGGCGGATTCGCACCCGGCGGCGCTCTCCGTGAGCGGACTGACCGTCGCCGCGCTGCTGGTGTGGCCACGCATTCCCGGCAGGACCGGGCGGATCGTGCGGACCGTGCCGGCCGCGCTCGGCGCGGTCGCCGCCGCGACGATCCTCGCCTCCGCGGCGGGGCTCCGGGTGCCGCGTGTCGACCTGCCGTCGTGGAGCAGCCATGCGCTGCCCGGGCTGCCCGAGGGGCCCGTCCTCGGGATCGCGGCCGGCGTCCTGACGATCACGCTGGTGACCAGCGTGCAGTCACTGCTGTCGGCGGTCGCCGTCGACAAGCTGGCGGCCGCGCGCAAGGACCCGGAGAAGCAGGTACCACGCTCCGACCTGAACCGCGAGCTGGCCGGGCTGGGCGCGGCCAACATGGTCTCGGGGGCACTGGGCGGCCTGCCCGTCGCCGGCGTCGCCGTCCGAAGCGTCGCCAACGTCCGGGCGGGCGCGGTCAGTCGCCACTCCACGATGCTGCACGGCCTGTGGGTGGTACTGGCCTCGCTCCTGCTCGTCCCCGTGCTGGATCTGATCCCGCTGCCCGCGCTCGCCGCGCTGGTGATGGTCGTCGGCATCCAGATGATCAGCATCACCCACATCCGCACGGTCACCCGCCACCGCGAGGTGCTCGTGTACGCGGCGACCGTCACCGGAGTCGCCTTCATCGGAATCCTCGAAGGCGTGGGCATCGGCATCATCACCGCCGCGGCCCTCGCCATGCACCGGCTGACCAGGACCCGGATCACCAGAGAGACAGGGGACGAGGTCGATCTCATCAGGGTCCGGGGGCCGTTGACCTTTCTCGCCGTACCACGGCTGAGCAGGGCACTGCATCAGGTACCTCAGGGGGCTCACGCCGTAGTCGAGTTGGATGGATCGTTTATGGACCACGCTGCCTACGAAACGTTGCACGACTGGCAGATCGCCCATGTGACCCAGGGCGGTGAGGTCGAGATGACCGGCCGCGCCGGGGGACGCATCGCCGAGCCGGCCGCCGGCTCGCACTCGTGCTGCCGGACATGGACACCTTGGCGCAATCACCGCTGCGCCGAGCAGACGAGCGAGCCGAAAAGCCGCACCACCGGTGAGCAGCTGGCGAGCGGCCTCAGCTCGTTCCAGCGGCACACGGCTCCCCTGGTGCGGGAGGAGCTGGCCCGGCTGGCCCGCGAGGGTCAGCGGCCCTCGCAGCTCTTCCTCACCTGCGCGGACTCCCGGCTGGTCACCAGCATGATCACGGCCAGCGGGCCGGGAGATCTGTTCACCGTGCGGAACGTGGGCAATCTGGTACCACTGCCGGGCGAGGAGAGCGGGGACGACTCGGTGGCCGCCGCCATCGAGTACGCGGTGGACGTCCTGCGCGTGCAGTCGATCACCGTGTGCGGGCACTCGGGGTGCGGTGCGATGCAGGCCCTGCTGAGCAGCAAGGCGGACGCCCCGGAGACACCGCTGCGGCGCTGGCTGCGGCACGGCATGCCGAGCCTGGAGCGGATGACGAGCAAGCGGCACGCCTGGGCCAGGATCTCCGGGCGGATGCCGGCCGACGCCGTGGAGCAGCTGTGCCTGACCAACGTCGTCCAGCAGCTCGAGCACCTGAAGGCCCATGAGGCGGTGGCCCGGCGCCTCGCCGAAGGAACGCTGGAACTGCACGGGATGTATTTCCACGTCGGAGAGGCACAGGCGTATCTGCTGTCCAGTGCGGACGAGGCCGAGAACGTCTTCGACCGAGTGAATCCCGGTCCCCGCGAGGAGGCCTGCGCCTGACGCGCCCAGCACCCGGGTGAACCCGTGAACCTTCGTCGCGGACGGCCCGTGGACAAAGGTGGTGCCCCTCCTCCCCACCGCCCGGGGAGGAGGGGTCACTTGACCGCCCGTCCCGGTCACCCCATCGAGCGAAGAGGTCTAAACCAATGTACGGGAAACTCTTGTCACCCGGGCATCGGGCTGATGAGCTATGGGCTGGGACACACCGGACGCCCTGGGAATGGGAGATCTCGTGAGCAACGAAAGCCTGGCCAACCTCCTCAAGGAGGAGCGGCGTTTCGCACCGCCCGCAGAGCTGGCGGCGAACGCCAATGTCACGGCGGCCGCGTACGAGCAGGCCAAGGCGGACAGGCTCGGATTCTGGGCCGAGCAGGCGCGCCGGCTCAGCTGGGCCACCGAGCCGACCGAGACCCTCGACTGGTCGAACCCGCCGTTCGCGAAGTGGTTCGCCGACGGAAAGCTCAACGTCGCGTACAACTGCGTGGACCGCCACGTCGAAGCCGGTCACGGCGACCGGGTCGCCATCCACTTCGAGGGCGAGCCCGGCGACAGCCGCTCCCTCACCTACGCCGAGCTCAAGGACGAGGTGTCCAGGGCGGCCCACGCGCTGACCGAGCTGGGCGTCCACAAGGGTGACCGCGTGGCGGTCTACATGCCGATGATCCCCGAGGCCGCGATCGCCATGCTTGCCTGCGCCCGCATCGGTGCCGCGCACTCGGTCGTCTTCGGCGGCTTCTCGGCCGACGCCGTCGCCTCCCGCATCCAGGACGCCGACGCCAAGCTGGTGATCACCGCCGACGGCGGCTACCGGCGCGGCAAGCCGTCCGCGCTCAAGCCGGCCATCGACGAGGCCGTGGCCCGCTGCCCCCAGGTCGAGCACGTGCTCGTGGTGCGCCGCACGGGTCAGGAGACCGCCTTCACCGAGGGCCGGGACGTGTGGTGGCACGAGATCACTGAAGCCCAGTCCACGGACCACACTCCCGAGGCGTTCGACGCCGAGCACCCGCTGTTCATCCTGTACACCTCCGGCACGACGGGTAAACCGAAGGGCATCCTGCACACCTCCGGCGGTTACCTGACGCAGGCGGCGTACACCCACCACGCGGTCTTCGACCTCAAGCCGGAGACGGATGTCTACTGGTGCACCGCTGACATCGGCTGGGTCACCGGCCATTCGTACATCGTGTACGGGCCGCTGGCCAACGGCGCGACGCAGGTGATGTACGAGGGCACGCCGGACACCCCGCACCAGGGCCGGTTCTGGGAGATCGTGCAGAAGTACGGCGTCACGATCCTCTACACCGCGCCGACCGCCATCCGGACGTTCATGAAGTGGGGCGACGACATCCCCGCCAAGTTCGACCTGAGCAGCCTGCGGGTCCTCGGGTCGGTGGGCGAGCCGATCAACCCCGAGGCCTGGATGTGGTACCGCGAGCACATCGGCGCCGGCCAGACCCCGATCGTGGACACGTGGTGGCAGACCGAGACCGGCGCGATGATGATCTCGCCGCTCCCGGGCGTCACCGAGACCAAGCCGGGCTCCGCCCAGCGCCCGCTGCCCGGCATCGCGGCGACCGTCGTCGACGACGAGGCGAACGAGGTCCCCCATGGCGGTGGCGGCTATCTGGTCCTGACCGAGCCGTGGCCGTCGATGCTGCGCACCATCTGGGGCGACGACCAGCGGTTCATCGACACCTACTGGTCGCGTTTCGAAGGCAGGTACTTCGCGGGCGACGGCGCCAAGAAGGACGACGACGGCGACATCTGGCTTCTCGGCCGGGTCGACGACGTCATGCTGGTCTCCGGCCACAACATCTCCACCACCGAGGTGGAGTCGGCGCTCGTCTCGCATCCGAAGGTCGCCGAGGCGGCCGTCGTCGGCGCGGCCGACGAGACCACCGGCCAGGCCATCGTGGCCTTCGTGATCCTGCGCGGCACGGCGAGCGAGGACGACTCCCTCGTCGCCGACCTGCGCAACCACGTGGGGGCCACGCTCGGCCCGATCGCCAAGCCCAAGCGGATCCTCCCGGTCGCCGAGCTGCCCAAGACCCGCTCCGGCAAGATCATGCGCCGACTGCTGCGGGACGTCGCGGAGAACCGCCAGCTCGGTGATGTCACCACGCTCACCGACTCGTCCGTCATGGACCTGATCCAGTCCAAGCTGCCGAGCGCCGCCGCCGAGGACTGAGCCGCTGGAGCGGCACCTCCGGCACGGAGGGCATCCGGCGCCAACGCGCCGGGTGTCCTCTTTGTACCTAAGGTGGCATACGTCGGATGTGACCGTGCCCATGCCCGGTAAGGTGAGGGCCACATCAAGGAAGCGACAAAGTCTCAGGGTGCGCCGGGAAGTCTGGTCGGCATGTGTTCAGTCATGCCCGCCGAACCGACCGGAGGTCCACCGCCGTGGCCGCGCCCAAGACCACCACTCCCCGCACGTTCCTCGGACGCCTCACACTGCCCGAGCGGACCTACGTGGCGGACGCGCTCCGTACCGAGACCGTCGGCGGAGTCCTCCTCCTGATCGCCGCCGTGGCCGCGCTCGTCTGGGCGAACACACCGGTGCGCGAAAGCTATGAGACCGTCCGCGACTTCCACATGGGGCCCGCGGCGCTCGGGCTCAACCTTTCCGTGCAGCACTGGGCCGCCGACGGCCTCCTCGCGATCTTCTTCTTCGTCGCAGGTATCGAGCTGAAGCGCGAACTGGTGGCCGGCGAACTGCGCGACCCCAGGGCCGCCGCGCTCCCCGTGATCGCCGCGCTCTGCGGCATGGTCGCCCCCGCGGTCGTCTATGTGCTGGTCAACAGCGCCGGCGGCGGCAGCATGGACGGCTGGGCCGTCCCGACCGCCACCGACATCGCCTTCGCGCTCGCCGTACTGGCCGTCATCGGCACCTCGCTGCCGTCGGCACTGCGCGCGTTCCTGCTCACCCTCGCCGTCGTCGACGACCTCTTCGCGATCCTGATCATCGCGGTCTTCTTCACCAGCGACTTGAACTTCGCGGCGCTCGGCGGCGCCGTGGCCGGTCTGACCGTCTTCTGGGTGCTGCTGCGCCTGGGTGTGCGCGGCTGGTACGTGTACGTGCCGCTGGCGCTGGTCATCTGGGGCCTGATGTACAACAGCGGCGTCCACGCCACCATCGCCGGCGTCGCCATGGGACTGATGCTGCGCTGCACCCGCCGCGAGGGCGAGGACCACTCCCCCGGCGAGCACATCGAGCACATGGTGCGACCCCTGTCGGCCGGGCTCGCCGTACCGCTGTTCGCCCTGTTCTCCGCGGGCGTGTCCGTCTCCGGTGGCGCGCTGGGCGACGTCTTCACCCGGCCCGAGACCCTCGGGGTGGTCCTCGGCCTGGTGGTCGGCAAGACCGTCGGCATCTTCGGCGGTACGTGGCTGACGGCCCGCTTCACCCGGGCGGAGCTGAACGAGGACCTGACCTGGGCGGATCTTTTCGCGGTCTCCGCGCTCGCGGGCATCGGCTTCACCGTCTCGCTCCTCATCGGGGAACTGGCGTTCGCCGGGGACGAGGCCCTCACCGACGAGGTCAAGGCGGCCGTCCTGATGGGCTCGCTCATCGCCGCCCTGTTCGCGGGCGTCCTGCTGAAGCTGCGGGTGCGCAGGTACCTGGCGCTGGTCGCCGAGGAGGAGCGGGACGACGATCTCAGCGGTGTACCGGATGTGTACGAAATGGACGATCCCGCGTATCACCTGAGAATGGCGGAGATCTACGAGAAGAAGGCCGCCGAGCACCGGCGGCAGGCCGAAGTCGCGGGGGCGTCGCGCGACGACGGCGACAGTCCGGCATGATCTGAGGTCGGACCGTAGACGAGAATCGGCCCGGAGAAGAGAAGAGGGAGCGAGACGATGAGCGACCCCGCCGTCAACGGTACCGAGCGCAGCCTCGGCCAGCTGGTCGCCTCGGCGACCGCCGAGATGTCCGCGCTGGTCCACGACGAGATCGCGCTGGCCAAGGCCGAACTGCGACAGGACGTCAGGCGCGGCCTGATGGGCGGCACCGCCTTCAGCATCGCGGGCGTGTTCGCGCTGTTCTCGCTGCCGGTGCTGAGCTTCGCCGCGGCGTACGGCATCCACAATCTGGGGCTGGGTCTCGCCTGGTCGTTCCTGATCGTCGGTGCCGCGTACCTGGTGCTGGCCGCGGTGCTGTCGCTGCTGGCGGTCTCCAAGTTCAAGAAGGTCAAGCCTCCGGAGAAGTCCATCACCTCGGTGAAGCGGACGGCCGCCGTGCTGGGGAACGCCAAGCCCCACCCGCGTCCGGTGACGCTCCGGATCGAGGCCGGCACGGGCGCGGAGCCGGCCGGGGGCGCGGCTGCCGACGCGGGCGCGGACTCGACTGTGGCACGCTCGTCTGCATGACGGTCCCTGAGAGCAACACTGGCAGCCCCACCGGCAGTCCCGTACGGATCGATGGGCCCTGGACCCATCGTGACGTGGCGGCCAATGGTGCGCGCTTCCATATCGCCGAGATGGGCGACGGACCGCTGGTGTTGCTGCTGCACGGCTTTCCCCAGTTCTGGTGGACCTGGCGGCATCAGCTGACGGCGCTCGCCGACGCCGGTTTCCGGGCGGTGGCGATGGATCTGCGCGGCGTCGGCGGCAGCGACCGCACCCCGCGCGGTTACGATCCCGCCAACCTGGCGCTCGACATCACCGGAGTCGTGCGGTCCCTGGGCGAGCCGGACGCGGCGCTGGTGGGGCACGACCTGGGCGGCTATCTGGCCTGGACGGCCGCGGTGATGCGCCCGAAGCTGGTGCGCCGGCTCGCGGTCTCGTCGATGCCGCACCCGCGCCGGTGGCGCTCGGCGATGCTCGCCGACTTCTCGCAGTCGCGCGCCGGCTCGTACGTGTGGGGCTTCCAGCGGCCCTGGCTGCCCGAGCGTCAGCTCGTCGCGGACGACGCCGCGTTGGTGGGCCGGCTGATCCGGGACTGGTCGGGGCCGACCCTGCCGGACGAGGAAGCGATCGAGGTGTACCGGCGGGCGATGACGATCCCGTCGACGGCGCACTGCTCGATCGAGCCGTACCGGTGGATGGTCCGCTCGCTGGCCCGCCCCGACGGCATCCAGTTCAACCGGCGGATGAAGCGCCCGGTGCGGGTGCCGACGCTCCACCTTCACGGGTCGTTGGACCCGGCGATGCGGACGCGGAGCGCTGCCGGCTCCGGCGAGTACGTGGAAGCGCCGTACCGCTGGCGGCTGTTCGACGGGCTCGGCCACTTCCCCCACGAGGAGGACCCGGTGGCGTTCTCGACGGAGCTCATCAGCTGGCTGAAGGACCCCGAGCCCGACCGCTAGGAGGTTGCGCCGGGAACGCCGGAGAACGGTTGTCCTATGAACAGCCAAATGCCTGGCGCATAGGCCAATTGGCGGCGCCGCGGGCGGTTACCGACCTTGGGGCCCGGGCAGACGTCGGGGTATGGGCTGGACGCACGACTACGCTGACGCAGCACGCAACCGCCGCTCGGCCTCAGCGCCGATGACTCAGAGGAACGGTCCCCAGGGGGGCCAGGGGCCTGACCCCCGCCTCGGGATCTCGCGGATCCTCCGCCGCCGGGCCCGCTGGGTCTCGGCGCGGCTGCGCCATCCGCGCGGCTAGCGACCTCTTACGGGACCCTCCTGCCGGCTCCGGCGGGCTGATCCGGACCTTCCCGGGCGGCGGGGCGGGGCGCCGAAGATGGCGCCCCGGCCGATCGGGACCTCCGGAACGGCACGGGGCGCCGTGCCCCAGACCGTTCCGGGCCTTGCGTGCCGGATCGGGATCACCAGGCTGCGCGGCGCTGTTCCGACCGCCCGGAATCTGCGGACCACCCGGACCCCCGGCTCCCGGATCTCCCGGACCGTCCGGGTCCTGGATCTCCCGGATCTCCCGGACCTGCCGGACCGTCCGGGTCCTGGATCTCCCGGACCGCCCGGAATCTGCGGACCGCCCGGACCCCCGGCTCCAGGACCCCGGGCTCCCGGTCCCGGCTCCCGGACCTCCTGGACGGTCCGGCTCCCCGGACCGCCCGGACCTCTGGCTCCCGGAATCTCCGGGCCGTTACGCCCGGCCTCCCGGCTCCCCGGGGCGTCACGCGCGGGGCCGGACCGTTCCGGATTCCCGGACGGTCCGGCCCCGGGCGCGGGCGCGGTGCGTCAGAGCGCGCAGCCCTGGCTGTCGACCTGCTGGTTCGCGGTGCGGCCGCGGTTGATGTCGTCGCGGATCTCGTCCGCCGTCAGCGCGTAGCCGGTGTTCGCGTCGTCCAGTGACCTCGCGAAGATGACGCCGTAGACCTTGCCGTCCGGAGTGAGGAGCGGGCCGCCGGAGTTGCCCTGACGGACCGTCGCGAAGAGCGAGTACACATCGCGGCGGACCTGCCCGCGGTGGTAGATGTCCGGGCCGTTGGCGTTGATACGGCCACGGACACGGGCGGAGCGGACGTCGTAGGCGCCGTTCTCCGGGAAGCCCGCGACGATCGCGCTGTCGCCGCTGCGGGCGTCCGCGTCGGTGAACTGCAGGGGCTTCGCGTCCAGGTCGGGCACGTCCAGTACGGCGATGTCGCGCTGCCAGTCGTAGAGCACGACCTTCGCGTCGTACAACCGGCCCTGACCCCCTATCTGGACCGTGGGCTCGTCGACGCCGCCGACGACGTGCGCGTTGGTCATCACGCGGCGCTCGGCGAACACGAAGCCTGTGCCTTCCAGGACCTTGCCGCAGCTCGGAGCCGTACCGACGACCTTGACGATGGACCGCTGGGCACGGGTCGCCACCGGGCTGTTGGCGAGCGCGGGGTCGGGCGGACTGACCTCGGTGATGGGCTCGTTGGCGAAGGGGCTGAAGACCTGCGGGAAGCCGTTCTGCGCCAGTACCGAGGAGAAGTCCGCGAACCAGGTCGAGGCCTGATCGGGCATCACCCGCGAGACCCCGAGCAGCACCTTGGAGTTGCGGACCTCCTTGCCGAGCGTCGGCAGGGACGTTCCGGCGAGCGCGGAACCGATCAGCCAGGCGACCAGCAGCATGGCCACCACGTTCACCAAAGCCCCGCCCGTGGCGTCCAGGGCACGGGCGGGCGACCAGGTGATGTGGCGGCGCAGTCTGTTGCCCAGGTGGGTGGTGAAGGCCTGGCCCACCGAGGCGCAGACGATCACGATGACGACGGCGACGACCGCGGCTGTCGTCGAGACCTTGGCGTCGTCCGTCAGCGGCCCCCACACGAGCGGGAGCAGGTAGACCGCGATGATTCCGCCGCCGAGGAAACCGATCACCGACAGGATGCCGACGACGAATCCCTGGCGATAGCCGACGATCGCGAACCACACGGCGGCGACCAGCAACAGGATGTCCAGCACGTTCACCGTCATTAGCCTCGCAGATTCGTCACCGGTCGCCCCGTCCCGCGGCGGAGCACAGCAGTCACCCTGTCATGAGCGCCAGTCGAGCGGGACCTGCTTCGAGCGGTCCCATGGCTCCTCCCAGCCGGCGAAGTGGAGGATCCGGTCGATCACACCGGCCGTGAACCCCCAGACCAGGGCCGATTCGACCATAAATGCCGGGCCTCTGTGTCCGCTGGGGTGGACGGTGGTCGCGCGGTTGGCGGGATCCGTGAGATCCGCCACGGGCACGGTGAAGACCCGGGCGGTCTCGGCCGGGTCCACGACCCCCACCGGAGTGGGGGTGCGCCACCAGCCGAGCACGGGCGTCACGACGAATCCGCTCACCGGGATGTACAGCCGGGGCAGCACGCCGAAGATCTGCACGCCGGCCGGGTCGAGGCCGGTCTCCTCCTCCGCCTCGCGCAACGCGGCGCGCAGCAGGCCGTCGCCCTCGGGGTCGCCGTCCTCGGGGTCCAGGGCGCCGCCGGGGAAGGAGGGCTGGCCTGCGTGGGAGCGCAGACTGCTGGCGCGCTCCATGAGCAGCAGTTCAGGGCCGCGCTCTCCCTCGCCGAAGAGGATGAGCACGGCGGACTGGCGGCCTCCGCGCTCGGGCGGCAGGAAGCGGCTGAGCTGCTCGGGGGCGACGGTGGCGGCCGCGCGGGCGACGGGATCGAGCCAGCCGGGCAGGCCGTCGCCGCTGACGAGGACGGGCGTCCCGCGGGCGGCGGCGCGGCCGTGCGGCCGGTCTTCCGGCTCCACGGGCCCCTGGTCGGCCCTGTGGTCGGTCCTCCGGTCGTACGTCCCGCGTCCGGCGTCCTGCTTAGCGCGCGTCATAGGCACCCCCGGCTCTCACAACGTGTTCCGGCCACTGATTCGTTCCGTCACTCCTCGGTCTCGGCGGTTCCGAGCGGCGCCGCGGGCCTGCCGGGATAGTCCGGGGGCGGGGCCAGACGCTGGCCGGGGTAGCCGCCCATCTCGTACTTCAGCAGCTTCTTGGCCTTCTCCGGATCGGTCTCGCCCTCGCCGTACGCCGGGCAGAGCGGCGCGATGGGGCAGGCGCCGCAGGCGGGCTTCCGGGAGTGGCAGATGCGGCGCCCGTGGAAGATCACCCGGTGCGAGAACATCGTCCACTCGGATTTCGGGATGATCTCGGCGATCTCGGCCTCCACCTTGACCGGGTCCTCCTGGGACGTGAGCTTCCAGCGCCGGACGAGACGCCCGAAGTGGGTGTCGACGGTCAAACCGGGCACACCGAAGGCATTGCCGAGAACGACGAAGGCGGTCTTGCGGCCCACACCGGGAAGCGTGACCAGGTCGTCGAGGCGGCCGGGGACCTCGCCGCCGAAATCGTCCCGCAGGGCCTTGGAGAGCCCCAGGAGGGACTTCGCCTTGGCCCGGAAGAAGCCGGTGGGCCGGATGATCTCCTCGAGCTCCTCGGGCACGGCGGCGGCCATGTCCTCGGGGGTGGGGTACTTCGCGAAGAGCGCGGGCGTCGTCTGGTTCACCCGCAGGTCGGTGGTCTGGGCGGACAGGACGGTCGCGACCAGCAGCTCGAAGGGGTTGCGGAAGTCGAGTTCGGGGTGGGCGTACGAGTACACCTCCGCGAGCTCCCGGTTGATCTTGCGCGCCCGCCGCACCATCCCGAGCCGGGTCTCACCCTTGCGGCTCCCTCCGCCGCGGCCCCCTCCGGCGACGGCGGACCCGGCCGCGCCGCCCCCGGCGCCGGTCCCGGCCCTACCGGTCCCGGCCCTACCGGTCCCGGTCCCACCGGTCCCGGTCCCACCGGTGGCGGTCCCACCGGCCGCGGCCGCGGCGGTCTTCGCCTTCTTGGCCGCACCGGCCGCACCGGCCGACTTGGCCGCACCGGCCGGTTTCGTTGCCCCAGCCGCCGGACGCTTGGGCGATTTGGTTGCTTTTGTCGCTTTCTTGGACGTAGTCGACGACTGTTCGCCCACAGCGGAATTCTGTTCCCCGGACACTCTCCCGGCCCCCTTGGCCTGCGCTCTCACCGGCGAATTGGACACCCGGCCAGCCTAAGGGCCACCGGTGACATCCGCCCCGGACGGCGACCATGAGGACCCAATCGGGGCCCTGCCGCACGGACACGCGTACCAGTGCGTCAAACTTGTTGTGATTGATCGCACTGTTTTACCGTCCGGCATCATGGGACCAGACTCCCTGAGCAGGTCGACATAGGAGAGAACTCGTGGACGACGTTCTGCGGCGCGCCCCGCTCTTCGCGGCGCTCGATGACGAGCAGGCCGCGGAGCTCCGCGCCTCGATGAGTGAAGTGACGCTCGCCCGCGGCGACGCGCTCTTCCACGAGGGCGACCCTGGCGACCGGCTCTACGTGGTCACCGAGGGCAAGGTGAAGCTCCACCGCACCTCCCCCGACGGCCGCGAGAACATGCTCGCCGTCCTGGGCCCCGGCGAGCTCATCGGTGAGCTGTCGCTGTTCGACCCGGGCCCGCGTACGGCCACCGCGACCGCGCTGACCGAGGTGAAGCTCCTCGGTCTCGGCCACGGTGACCTCCAGCCCTGGCTGAACGCCCGCCCCGAGGTCGCCACCGCCCTCCTGCGCGCCGTTGCCCGGCGCCTGCGCAAGACCAACGACCAGATGTCCGACCTGGTCTTCTCCGACGTGCCGGGCCGTGTCGCCCGCGCGCTCCTCGACCTGTCGCGCCGCTTCGGCGTGCAGTCCGAGGAGGGCATCCACGTCGTGCACGACCTGACCCAGGAGGAGCTGGCGCAGCTCGTCGGCGCCTCCCGCGAGACCGTCAACAAGGCGCTCGCCGACTTCGCCGGCCGCGGCTGGCTGCGACTGGAGGCCCGCGCCGTGATCCTCCTGGACGTCGAGCGGCTGGCCAAGCGCTCGCGCTAGTTCGTCCGCCGTACGAGCCGTACGAGAGGGGCCGCCCCGGTCACACCGGGGCGGCCCCTCTTGCGTCGGCGGACGGCGGCGTCGGCGGATGGCGGCGTGGGCGGATGCCGGCGGGCCCAGGCCACGCCGGCGGAACCCCGGCCGCGCGTCAGTCGCGCGTCAGTCGCGCGTCAGTCGCGCGTCAGTCGCGCGTCAGCGCTTCGTGCCGTCCACGATCAGCGGGTTTCCGCTCCCGCCACCGCACGGCACCGCGTACACCGGGTTCTTCGCGGACGCCTCCTTGAAGGCGTCGATGCACTGGTTCAGCAGGACCTTGTCGCTCAGCGAGTCGTTGAGGATCTTGTTGGCACGGGCGATGCCCTCCGCCTCGATCTTGCGCCGGTCGGACTCCGCCTTCGCCGTACGGGTGGCCTCCAGCGCCCGCTCGGTGGCCTGCTGCTGCTGGATCTTTCGGTCGATCTGGGTCTGCAGCTGGTCGGAGGGCTTCACGTTCCGCAGGTTCACCGTGGTGACGTCGATACCGCGCGGGGCCAGCCGCTCCTTGATGAGGTCACCGATCTCGGTGTTGATCTTCTCGCGGGCGGAGGCGTAGCCCTCCTCGCTCGTGTGACGGGCGAAGACGTTACGGATGATCTCCCGGCTGTCCGGGAAGACCAGCCGCTGCTGGATGGCCTCCTCGCTGCCCGCCAGGCGGTACAGCTCGACCGCCTTGGCCGGGGTGACCGCCCACTTCACGGTCACCTCCGCGTACATCACGCCGCCCTGCGAGGAACGGACCTCGACGACGTCCTTGTCGGACAGGTTCAGGTCGACGGGGCGCGTCGAGAAGGTGGTGACGTTGGTGAACGGCGAAGTGACGTTCATGCCGGAGGTCATCGGCGTACCGACCTTGCCGAAGGTCACCGGAACACCGACCTCGTACGCGCTGATGACGTGCAGGCAGCTGGCCAGGCCGGCGAAGAGGCCGGCGAGCAGCGCACCCGCCGAGCCGAGCTTGAGGCCCCGTCGGTCGCTGCCGCGACCGACGAAGAACAGCACCGCGGCGGCGATGAGCAACAGGATGGACAGGACGAACACGTGGAATCCCCCCAGAGACAGAGCCAAGAAGTAAGCGGAGCGTAAAGCATCACGCTCCGCGACTCCGCCTCGTCCCCGGCCCCGGCCCGTCGGACCGGGCCAGTCGGACCGGGCCAGTCGGACCGGAACCTGAGGATCAGGGCCGTCTGATCGCCCGTCGGAACAGGTCCGTCAGCACAGCGCCGCGAATCAGGGCCGTCGGATCAGGTCCGTCGGCTCAGGACCACCGGACCAGGGATCGTCGGATCAGGGGCGCCGGACCACGGCTCGTCAGATCAGGCCGTGCTCGCTCAGGTACTCCAGCTGCGCCCGCACCGACAGCTCCGCCGCCGGCCACAGGGACCTGTCGACGTCCGCGTACACGTGCTCCACGACCTCGGGAGCCGTCCGGTGGCCGTTCTCGACGGCCGTCTCGACCTGCGCGAGGCGGTTCGCCCGGTGCGCGAGGTAGAACTCGACCGCGCCCTGGGCGTCCTCCAGGACCGGCCCGTGGCCCGGAAGCACCGTGTGGACACCGTCGTCGACGGTCAGCGAGCGCAGCCGCCGCAGCGAGTCCAGGTAGTCGCCGAGCCGGCCCTCCGGGTGGGCCACCATCGTCGTACCGCGGCCCAGGATCGTGTCGCCGGTCAGCACGGCGCGGTCGGCGGGCAGATGGAAACTGAGCGAGTCGGCGGTGTGGCCGGGCGTCGGCACCACCCGCAGCACCAGGCCGCCGACCTCGATGGCCCGGCCCGCCGCCAGTCCCTCGTCGCCGAGTCGCAGCGCCGGGTCGAGCGCACGGACATGGGTGCCCGTCAGCTCGGCGAACCGTCCGGCGCCCTCCGCGTGGTCCGGGTGGCCGTGCGTCAGCAGCGTCAGCGCGACGCGCTTGCCGAGGCTCTCGGCGGTCGCGACGACGTTCGCCAGATGGGCCTCGTCCAGCGGGCCGGGGTCGACGACGACGGCGAGCGGCGAGTCCGGCTCCGACAGGATCCAGGTGTTGGTGCCGTCGAGGGTCATCGCCGACGGATTGGGCGCGAGGACGTTGACGGCGCGGGCGGTCGCGGGTCCTGAGACCACGGCCCCGCGCGGCCGGCCGGGGAGCGCGGCGGCATCGGTCATGCGGCGGGACCACCCTTCGGGAGGTGTTTGACGTGCTTGGTGAACTCGTCGTGCCCGGGCCAGCTCAGGATCACCTCGTCGCCCTCCAGGCGCGCCTGGGCCAGTACCGGCGTCATGTCCTGCTCCTTGGCCGCGACGAGGGCCGCGGTGGGCGTCTCGTACCGCTCCAGGTCGCGCAGCATCGTGATCGTCGGCGGCATCATCAGGAGTTCGCCCCGGTCGTAGCCGGCCGCGCCGTCCGACGGGCGGATCCACACCGTCCGGTCTGCCTCCGTGGAGACGTTCCGGGTGCGCTGGCCGGCCGGGAGGGCGGCGACGAAGAACCAGGTGTCGTAGCGGCGCGGCTCGAACTCCGGGGTGATCCAGCGTGCCCACGCGCCCAGCAGGTCCGAGCGCAGGACCAGCCCGCGCCGGTCCAGGAAGTCCGCGAACGACAGCTCACGGGCCACCAGGGCGGCCCGGTCGGCCTCCCAGTCGTCACCGGTGGTGTCGCTGACGACCGAGTCGGCGGTCGGTCCGGCGAGCAGGACGCCCGCTTCCTCGTACGTCTCGCGCACCGCCGCGCAGACGATGGCCTGGGCCTCGCCGTGGCCGTTGACGCCGAGCCGTGTCGCCCATTCGGCGAGCTTGGGGCCGGCCCAGCGGACCGGGTGCTCGTCGCGCGGGTCGACACCCCCACCCGGATAGGCGTACGCGCCGCCCGCGAACGCCATGGAGGTGCGGCGGCGCAGCATGTGCACCTCCGGACCGCCGCCGTGCTTGCCGCCGCGCAGCAGCAGTACGGTCGCGGCCCGCTTCGGGGTCACGGCCGTGAGCTCACCGCCGGCGAGCGCGCGGATGCGGTCGGGCCACTCCGGCGGGTACCACTGACCATTGGAACCATTGGGCATGGCCGGATGCTATGCGCATCCGTCGCGATGTTCGAGGGGGAAACATGGCCATGGCAACGGCCCTGCGCCCAAGGAGGGACGCAGGGCCGTCAGCGAGGCCCTGAGCACGTCACGCGCGGACACACGCACGGACCTCACGAGGACCTGGCCCAGTGGCCTCACGAGGACCTCACGCGCGCACCTCACGAGGACCTCACGCGTGCGCCTCACAAGGACCTCACGCATGGACTTCACGCCGTGGACGTCACGAGGACCGCACGCCGTGGACGGCACGCATGGACCTCACGGGCCCCCGGCGCGTTGACCTCACGCGCGGATCTCACGCGGACCCTTGCGCCACGCTGTTTCAGTCCTCGACGAGCTCGACCTGGATCTCGACCTCGACCGGGGCGTCCAGCGGCAGCACCGCGACGCCCACGGCGCTGCGGGCGTGCACGCCCTTGTCGCCGAGGACCTCGCCCAGCAGCTCGCTGGCGCCGTTGAGGACGCCCGGCTGTCCGGTGAAGTCCGGGGCGGAGGCCACGAACCCGACAACCTTCACGACACGCGCGATGCGGTCCAGGTCACCGGCGACGGACTTCACGGCCGCCAGGGCGTTCAGCGCGCAGATCCGCGCGAGCTCCTTGGCCTCCTCCGCGGTGACCTCACCGCCCACCTTGCCGGTGACGGGGAGCTTGCCCTCCACCATCGGGAGCTGGCCCGCGGTGTACACGTACACGCCGGACCGCACGGCCGGCTGGTAGGCGGCGAGCGGCGGCACGACCTGCGGAAGGGTCAGCCCGAGTTCGGCCAGGGCCGACTCGACGCGGCCGGTCACGGCTTCTCCCGCTTGAGGTACGCCACGAGCTGCTCGGGGTTGTTCGGCCCGGGAACGACCTGGACGAGCTCCCAGCCGTCCTCGCCCCAGGTGTCCAGAATCTGCTTGGTCGCGTGCACGAGAAGGGGCACGGTCGCGTATTCCCACTTGGTCATGGAGCCGACTGTAGCCGCTGAGACAGGCAGCCTCCTGCTCGAGGCGCCCGGCCACTGGTTAGGCTCGAAGGCGTGAGCAGGCTCCAGGTCGTCAGCGGCAAGGGCGGTACCGGTAAGACGACGGTCGCCGCCGCCCTCGCGCTCGCCCTCGCGACCGAGGGAAAGCGCACTCTCCTCGTGGAGGTCGAGGGCAGACAGGGCATCGCGCAACTCTTCGAAACGGAGGCCCTTCCCTACGAGGAGCGGAAGATCGCCGTCGCACCAGGCGGCGGCGAGGTGTACGCGCTGGCGATCGACGCCGAGCGCGCGCTCCTCGACTACCTCCAGATGTTCTACAAACTGGGCAGCGCGGGCCGGGCGCTCAAGAAGCTCGGCGCGATCGACTTCGCCACGACCGTGGCGCCGGGCGTGCGGGACGTGTTGCTGACCGGCAAGGCCTGCGAGGCGGTGCGCCGCCGGGAGAAGCCGGAGAAGCAGGGCAACAAGCAGGGCCGGTACGTCTACGACTACGTCGTCATGGACGCCCCGCCGACCGGGCGGATCACCCGCTTCCTGAACGTGAACGACGAGGTGGCGGGGCTGGCCAGGATCGGCCCGATACACAATCAGGCACAGGCCGTGATGCGGGTGCTGAAGTCTCCGGAGACGGCGGTGCACCTGGTGACGCTGCTGGAGGAGATGCCGGTCCAGGAGACCGCCGACGGTGTCGCCGAGCTGCGCGCGGCCGATCTGCCGGTCGGCAACGTCATCGTGAACATGGTGCGGCCGCAGGTCCTGGACGAGGACGCGGTCCGGGCGGCGGCCGGGGACCGCAAGGACATCGCCAAGGCGCTCACGTCGGCGGGTGTGAGCGGCGCGGCCCGGCTCGTGACACCGCTCCTGGACCAGGCCGCCGAGCACGCCCGGCGGGTGCAGCTGGAGCGGGAGCAGCGCGAGGCGCTGGCGAAGCTCCAGGTACCGGCGTACGAACTGCCTCTCCTCGGCGAGGGCGCCGACCTCGCCGGGCTGTACCGACTGGCCAAGGAACTGCGGAAGCTCGGGGTGAGCGCATGACTCTCGACACGGCAGCCGGCCGCGGCACCGCGTCCGGCCTGGAGGCGGCCGCGGCCCTGGAGGTCGATCCGCTGCTGGACGACCCGGCGACCCGCATCATCGTGTGCTGTGGCGCCGGCGGGGTCGGCAAGACGACGACGGCGGCGGCACTGGGCGTACGGGCCGCCGAGCGCGGCCGCAGGGTCGTCGTCCTGACCATCGACCCGGCCCGCCGGCTGGCCCAGTCGATGGGCATCGACCAGCTGGACAACGTTCCGCGCCGGGTCGGCGGTATCGAGGGTGACGGCGAACTGCACGCCATGATGCTCGACATGAAGCGGACCTTCGACGAGATCGTCGAGGCGCACGCCGACCCCGAGCGGGCCCGGGCGATTCTTGCGAACCCCTTCTACCAGTCCCTGTCGGCCGGTTTCGCGGGCACGCAGGAGTACATGGCGATGGAGAAGCTGGGGCAGCTGCGGGCGCGCGACGAGTGGGACCTGATCGTCGTGGACACCCCGCCGTCACGCTCGGCACTGGACTTCCTGGACGCGCCGAAGCGGCTGGGGTCCTTCCTCGACGGGAAGTTCATCAAACTGCTGATGGCTCCGGCGAAGGTGGGCGGCCGGGCGGGGATGAAGTTCCTGAACGTCGGCATGTCGATGATGACGGGGACGCTGGGGAAGCTGCTGGGGGGTCAGCTGCTGCGCGACGTGCAGACCTTCGTGGCGGCGATGGACACGATGTTCGGCGGATTCCGCACCCGGGCCGATGCCACGTACCGGCTGCTCCAGGCCCCGGGCACGGCCTTCCTGGTGGTGGCGGCGCCCGAGCGGGACGCGCTGCGCGAGGCGGCGTACTTCGTGGAGCGGCTGGCGGCGGAGGAGATGCCGCTGGCCGGTCTGGTCCTCAACCGGGTCCACGGGAGCGGCGCGGCCCGGCTCTCCGCCGAGCGCGCGCTGGCCGCCGCGGAAAATCTTGACGAAGGCCGCATTGTGGATCATAGGTCCGGGAAGACTGGTGTTCGTGGCCCTGGGGCCACCTCTCCCGAGCTTCCCGAGCTTTCCGAGTCGTACGAGAACGAGTCCATGGAGTCGCACCGTGAGCCGACCGCGGCCTCGGCGGCGCCGTCGCCCGCTGTGGCGCGGTTGACCGCGGGGCTGCTTCGCCTGCACGCGGAACGGATGCAGGTACTCGCGCGTGAGCGGCGCACACGTGATCGTTTCACCGCGCTCCACCCCGAAGTGGCGGTCACCGAAGTGCCCGCGCTGCCGGGTGACGTACACGATCTGTCCGGGCTGCGCGTCATCGGCGAGCGGCTCGCCACGCCCAGCACATAGCGGCACCACGGTGCCCACACCCGGGCATCACGGCGTCACGGCATTACGGCGTCACGACATCAGGGCGTACCGACGTCACTGCATCACGACGTCACACGGCCTCACGACGTCACGACGTCACGGCCTCACGGCCTCACGGCCTCACGGCCTCACGGCCAAGCGTGTGGCAGGTCGTGCGCCGGCATGGCACGACGTACCGGTGCGGCGACGATGCGCTCGCGCGTGCGACATCGGCGCGGTGTTCGAGCAGCGGCTCAAGGCCCTGACTTCCCAAGGCCCTGGCGGCCGTACCCGGAGGGGCGGGGAGCGTGGTCTCCTAACCCACTGCCGCGTACGTCTCGTAGGTCTCGTCGTCGTCCAGCGCGACGGGCAGGATGCCCGCGCTCCGCTCGTACTCCGTACGCGCGGTCTCCAGCAGGCGGCGCCATGAGGTGACGGTGGGCCGACGGCGCAGCAGCGCACGCCGCTCACGCTCCGTCATGCCGCCCCACACGCCGAACTCGACGCGATTGTCCAGCGCGTCGGCCAGGCACTCGGTCCGCACCGGGCACCCGGTGCACACCGCCTTGGCCCTGTTCTGCGCCGCTCCTTGTACGAACAGTTCATCCGGATCGGTAGTGCGGCAGGCCGCCTGCGCACTCCAGTCAGCTACCCAGCCCATACCGGCGCCGTCCTCTCCCGAATCGAGGCTCCCCCACGGCGGCAGCGGCATATTCACCGCTGCCAGTTGAGGACGTTACGGAAGGTGGGCACAGCGCAACACCCCCTTCGGGCCCAATCTTGAATGGCCCGAACGGACTATGCGTACGCGGCAGATCACCCAGGGGAGTGAGCGAAAGGCATAGCGGGCATTTCGCTCATTTCTTCAGCACTGAGGTCAATTCGCAGCGGTCAATGACTGACACACGCTATGGAAACGGACATGGCTTCACGCGACTCGGGAAACGTGGGAAGACATGCCGAGGACTAGGGAGGACTAGCGATGCGGGGAGGGGTCTTGCTGTGGGACCGCAACTGCTGTGACAGTTGTGACCAGCTTAGGCCAAGGCATATACGCGTGTCCGGCGAATGAGAACGTAGGCTGCCTCCATGCCAAAGAAGCGCTCGGGCGGTGGTCTGACCGGGATCCAGCAGGCCGCCAAGTTCCTCGGTGTCAGCGTGCTCTCCGGAGCCGTACTCGCGGGCATCGCCCTGCCCGCCGCCGGAGCACTGGGGCTCGCGGCGAAGGGCACGGTCCAGGGATTCGACGAGATTCCGGCCAATCTCAAGCGGCCCCCGCTGAGCCAGCGCACGACCATCCTGGACTCGCAGGGCGGCCAGATCGCCACGGTCTACTCCCGCGACCGCACGGTGGTGGAGCTCAAGGACATCTCCCCGTACATGCAGAAGGCGATCGTCGCGATCGAGGACTCGCGCTTCTACGAGCACGGGGCCATCGACCTCAAGGGCGTGCTGCGGGCACTGAACCGCAACGCCCAGTCGGGCGGTGTCGCCCAGGGCGCGTCGACGCTGACCCAGCAGTACGTGAAGAACGTCTTCGTGGAGGAGGCCGGCGACGACCCCGACAAGGTCGCCCAGGCCACCCAGCAGACCCTCGGCCGCAAGATCCAGGAGCTGAAGTACGCGATCCAGGTCGAGGAGGAGCTCGGGAAGAAGAAGATCCTCGAGAACTACCTCAACATCACCTTCTTCGGACAGCAGGCGTACGGCATCGAGGCCGCCTCCAAGCGGTACTTCTCCAAGCCCGCCAAGCAGCTGACGCTCGAGGAGGCGGCGATGCTGGCCGGCATCGTGCAGTCGCCGAGCCGGTACGACCCGGTCAACGACGTCCAGGAGGCGACCAAGCGCCGCAACGTCGTCCTCCAGCGCATGGCCACCGTCGGCGACATCAGCCAGGCGGAGGCCGACCGCGCCAAGGCCGCGCCCATCAAGCTGAAGGTCAGCAAGCCGAAGAACGGCTGCATCACCGCCGTCGACGGCGCCGGTTTCTTCTGCGACTACGTGCGCGAGGTCTTCCTCTCCGACCCGGTCTTCGGAAAGGACCGCGAGGAGCGGAGCAAGATCTGGAACCGTGGCGGTCTGACCATCCGGACCACGCTGGACCCGAAGGCACAGAAGTCGGCGCAGCAGTCGATAAAGGATCACGTCTACCAGACCGACAAGGTCGCCACCGCCGTGACCATGGTCCAGCCCGGCACCGGCAAGATCGTGGCGATGGGCCAGTCCAAGCCGTACGGCTTCGGCAAGAACGAGACCCAGATCAACTACTCGGTCAACAAGAAGATGGGCGGCTCGAACTTCGGCTTCCCGACCGGTTCGACGTTCAAGCCGTTCGTCGCGGCCGCGGCCCTGGAGCAGGGCAAGCCGCCGACCCAGGTCTACCCGTCGCCCTACCAGATGCCGTACCCGTCCTCCGTGTCGACGTGCAGCGGTAAGCCGTGGGTCAACCAGGGCGACACCGTGGAGAACGAGAACGAGTCCGAGGTCGGGCCGTACGCGCTCAGGGAAGCGATGGCCAAGTCGGTCAACACGTACTTCGTACAGATGATCGGCGAGATCGGCATGTGCCCGGTCGTGGAGATGACCAGCAAGCTGAACGTCGTACAGGGCAACGACCAGAAGCTGCCCGAGGTGCCGGCGATCTCGCTCGGCTCCAAGGGCGTCTCGCCGCTGAACATGGCCACCGCGTACGCGGCCTTCGCCAACCGCGGCGTGTTCTGCACGCCGACCGCGATCGAGTCCATCACCACGGCGGACGGCAAGAACCTGCCGGTACCGCGGACCAGGTGCTCCAAGGCGATGTCCGAGCGGACCGCCGACACGATCAACAACCTGCTGCGTGATGTGATCGATTCCGGTACGGGTCGCGCGGCCGGTCTGTCGTCCCGGGACAACGCGGGCAAGACCGGTACGACCGACAGCCGCAAGAACGCCTGGTTCGTGGGCTACACACCGAACCTCTCCGGCGCGGTCTGGGTCGGCAGCGCCAGCCAGGACGTCGAGATGCAGTACATCACCATCGGCGGCCAGTACCACGAGAAGGTGTTCGGTGGTCAGGTCCCCGGCCCGATCTGGAAGGACGCCATGACCGGCGCCCTGGAGGGCGAGGACGCACCGTCGTTCGTGGAGGTCGCCATCCCGGACGTCCCGACGGGCGACGACAAGCCGAAGCCCACGCCCGGAAAGCCGGGGAAGCCCAGCAAGCCCGGTGACGACGGCGACGACGACCCGTGGCCGGACATCTCCTTCCCGCCGGACCTGATCGGCGGCGGCAACCAGCGCGGCCAGGGGAGCACCGGCGGCACCGGAAGGTAGCCGGTAAGCAGAAGAGGGGGCGCCCCGCCGGACCGGCGGGGCGCCCCCTTTACGTCCTGTGCCGCGCCGGTCAGCCGGCGAGGAGCTGCTTGACCGCGGCGGCGACCCGGCCGCCCTCGGCGCGGCCCGCGACCTTCGGGTTCACGATCTTCATGACGGCGCCCATCGCACGCGGCCCCTCGGCCCCGGCGGCCCTGGCCTCCTCCACCGCCTGCGCCACGATCTCCCGGAGCTCGTCGTCACCCAGCTGCTTCGGCAGGTAGGCGTCCAGGACGACACCTTCCGCCTTCTCCCGCTCGGCCTGCTCGGCGCGACCGCCCTGGGCGAAGGCGTCAGCCGCCTCACGGCGCTTCTTCGCCTCCTTGGCGATCACCTTCTGCACCTCGTCGTCGGAGAGCTCGCGCTTCTCCTTACCGGCGACCTCCTCCTTCGTGATCGCGGCGAGGGTCAGCCGGAGCGTCGAGGAGCGCAGCTCGTCGCGCTCCTTGATCGCGGCGTTGAGGTCATCCTGCAGCTTGGACTTGAGCGTGGTCATGCGCCCAGTGTGGCAGGTGCCGCGGTCGGCCCGCCCGCGCATTTCCGCACCCCCGTTCGTCTGCGACGATGGCCCCATGCGTGCGCGATACGGAGTCCCCCTGAAGATCACGGCAGGAATCGCAGCGGTCGGCGCGGCCGGCGTGGCGTATGCCGCCGGGTTCGAAGTCCGATCCTTCCGGCTCCGCCGGGTCACGGTTCCCGTACTGCCCCGAGGGGTGCGCCCGCTGCGGGTGCTCCAGGTCTCCGACATCCACATGGTCGCGGGACAGCACAAGAAGCGCGCCTGGCTGCAGCGGCTCGCGGCGCTGCGCCCGGACTTCGTGGTCAACACCGGCGACAACCTCTCCGACCCCGACGGCGTCCCCGAGCTCCTGGACGCGCTCGGCCCCCTCCTCGCATACCCGGGGGTGTACGTCTTCGGGTCCAACGACTACTACGGCCCGAAGCTCCGCAACCCCGCCCGGTACCTGATCGAGAAGGCCCAGGGACGCCACGGGCTGAACGGCAACGCCCCGGCCGTCGGGGTCGTCCACAACCCGTGGGAAGAGATCCGCGACGCCTTCGACACGGCGGGCTGGGTCGACCTGTCGAACCGGCGCGGCCGCCTCAAGCTCGACGGCCTGGAGCTGGCCTTCACCGGCCTGGACGACCCCCACATCAAGCGGGACCGCTACCAGCGGGTCGCGGGCGGCCCGGAACGGGACGCCGACCTCTCGGTGGGCGTCGTCCACGCCCCCTACCTGCGCTCCCTCGACGCCTTCACCGCCGACGGCTACCCCCTGATCCTGGCCGGCCACACCCACGGCGGCCAGCTGTGCATCCCCTTCTACGGCGCCCTGGTCACCAACTGCGACCTCGACACGGACCGGGTCAAGGGCCTCTCCACCCACCACACGGGCGGCCACACCTCGTACCTGCACGTCTCCGCGGGCTGCGGCACCAACCGCTACACCCCGATCCGCTTCGCCTGCCCCCCGGAGGCGACGCTGCTCACGCTGACCCCCCGGGACTGAGCCTCCCACCCCCGGGGGCCGCCGCGACACCGGCCTCGCGGAGCAGCCCCCGGGGCGGCCACTCCGCGACGGGCGCCCACCCGCGTCCCCGCCCGGCGGACAACGCCAGGCGGACAACGCCAGGCGGACAGCACCGGGCGGGCCCGGAAAACCGGATTTCGTCTCCGGGCGGGAGTGGGCTAAAGTAAACGACGTCGCCGGGACAACGGCGACATCGGGGTGTAGCGCAGCTTGGCAGCGCGCTTCGTTCGGGACGAAGAGGTCGTGGGTTCAAATCCCGCCACCCCGACAGAGAAGTACCAGGTCAGGCACCTACTGAAGCCAGTAGGTGCCTGACCTGTTTCGTGTGGGGGGGCCGTGCTGGGAGGAATCTGGGGCAAGATCGCCCGGCGAGGGGCAATCGCCCAGCCACCGGCGGAAGGTGGTGGCGGTCGGCACGGGGGCTCGCTGCTAGGATCCGCGCACTTGTGCGGGGACGGTCGAAGCTGGGGGGCGGGCGCCGTCCCACGATCCCACGCGGTCCTTGGGGGGCTGTTTCTCTTGGCACGACTTGGCATGCGCCGACCACACTTCTCGAACCAGCGACGGTTCGCCCGCACTTCCTGGGCGGCCCGTGCGGGGACCGGTACGGCGCTCGCGGGTGCACTGCTGGGCGGACTGGTGGGCACGGCGCAGCCCGCCGCCGCCGCGACTCCCCCCGTGCCGTCCTGGGTCGTTCCGCTGCTCTACGCGTCTCCGAGCGGCACCCTGCGGTCCTGCACGGGCATCTCCCTCTCCCCGCAGAGGACGCTGGTCCCGCCGGATTGCTTCACCGGACGGTCCGACGCAGACGTGGTGTGGTCGTACTCGCTCTCCACCGGGCAGCGTCACAGTGGCGCAGGCAATCCGTCCTACCGCACCCATCCGCAGTTCAACGCCGGCAACCGCCAGGCAGCCATCGGCGTCCAGCAGGGCCCGAGCCCCTACTCGGCGGCCGGCACGCCGGTGCTCGCCGGCCCGGGAGACACCGCTCTCTACACGGCCGGGGCCCCCGCAACGTTCCACTCCTGGTCCGGATCAGGCGGCATCGACGGGCAGCGGGTACGGCACAGCGAGCAGGTCGTGGTGCGCCGCAGCGCCGACTGCGCTGCAGCGCTCGGCCTCGGCAGCAGCCTGCCGCCGGGCATCATCTGCACGTCGGCGGTGCCCGGTACGCCCACGCCGGACCCCAAGGAGCAGTGCGCGGGCGACTCCGGCGGCGCCTTGGTCGCGGGCGGAAAGCTGGTGGCGGTCTCCGCGACCGGCCCGACTTCCTGTGTCCGCGCCGGAATGCGGCTCTACACGGCCGTTCCCACGTACCGGGCGGTCGTCGAGGAGTGGACCCGGGACGTCGGTTTCTTCGACTGGCGCCAGCCCGGCTCCATCCTCGGGCTGGAGCCCGTCGGGGTGGTCGACGTGCTGGAAGCCCGGCCGTACGCCAAGGACCCCGTCGACAGCAACGGCTGGTTCCTTCCCCCGAACGGAACCAACCTGGTCCTCCAGGCCGGTGACCTCAACGGGGACCGGCGTGCCGACCTGCTCGCCCGCACCTCCAACGGCACCTTGTACCGGCTGCCGGTGACGACCACGTCCGGCACCGGCAGCCCGGTCGGCCTCGGCACCGGCTGGGGCCGCTACAACCGCATCCTGGCCATGCGGGACATGTCCGGCGACGGCCGCCCCGACGTGGTGGCCCGTGACGGCAACGGCGACCTGTGGATGCACCCCGGCAACGGATCCGGCGGCTTCGGCACACGGGTGAAGATCGGCGCCGGCTGGGGCGGGTTCAACGCCCTGGCGGGCCGCAGCGACGTGTCCGGGGACGCCCGCCCCGACCTGCTCGCCAGGGACGCCAACGGTGACGTATGGCTGTACCGGGGTAACGGGAAGGGTGGTTTCCTCCCGCGTACGAAGATCGGCGCAGGGTGGAAGTCCTTCAACGCCATCGTCGCTTCGGGCGACTTCGACGACGACGGGCGGCAGGACGTCATCGCCCGTACGTCAACCGGCGCGGCGTACCTCTACAACGCCAACAACACCGGCGGGCTCACGACGCCCAAACTCATCACCTCGTACTGGAAGAGGTATACGGCCCTTACCTGACACCGGGCAAAGACCGTCTCGCACTTCGTGGAAAAGCTCGTGGTTCCACCCCGACGCTGAACCGAAGGGCAACTCGACAGCCGGGCCGGGAATGGCGCTCGTTCAGAGTGTCACCGTGAAAAACGGAGCCCACAAGCGGTTGTTGGCGTGGGCGAACGAGTACCCGATGGCCTTCTGGCCGGAGTCGACGACGACAGCGGTACCGAGAAGGGTCACGTGGAAGACCTGCCCGGCCGCCAGGGCAACGGTTGTCTCGATGTCAGGCACGTAGATCTGATCCGCGTACTCACCGCTCGCGCCCGTCTGAGAGGTGTGGCTCCACAACCTGACGACCTTGTGCCCCTGAGGAAGAACCGTTCCGGAGCCATTCGGGGAAACAGCGGTCAGAAAGGACCGCCCACACTCGTGGAGCTCATAACGCGAACCGGTCGCATGGGATCTTGCCCGCGTCGGACTTCCACGGTGCCGTAACCAGGGAGGTCGAATGGGGGCCAAATGGGGGGCACATGGAGAGCAAGCGGCGCGGATGACCGATGACGCTCATGGACGTCCCGGGCGCGGCCATGGCGGCCCGATACGGGGCCACCGGCCGGCGGGAAGGTCGGGAAGGTGCGCTGTGGCGCAGGTCACGGGAAGCCGGCAGGCGGTGCCGGACAGCTCATGGACGTGAGCACTCAAATGCGTACCCGGGTTCGGGCCGGGGATCCCAGCGCGTTCGCGGAGCTGTTCGACAGCTGCGCCCGCGCGGTCTACAACCATGCCTTCCGGCTCACCGCCGACTGGTCGACGGCGGAGGACGTGATGGCCGCGACGTTCATGGAGGCGTGGCGGCTGCGCGACCGGGTCGACCCCGAGGGCGGCTCCCTGCGGCCCTGGCTGCTGGGCATCGCCACCAACACCGCCCGCAACCAGTACCGGAGCAACCGGCGCTACCGGGCGGCGGCGAACGCTGCGGCGGCGGCCGAGCTTTCGGTGCCGGACCACGCCGAAGAGGTGGTGGAACGGGTCGACGACCGGCGCCGCCTCGCGAAGGCCCTGACCGCTCTCGCCTCGTTGCGCAGGACGGAGCGTGAGGTGGTGGCGCTCTGCCTCGGGGAGGGCCTGGACTACGAGGCCGCGGCGGAAGCCCTCGGGATCGCGGTCGGCACCGTCGGCTCGCGCCTGTCCCGGGCACGCAAGAAGCTGCGCGCGCTCGCGGAGGACGAGCCGGCGGTTGCGGCTGCCGGCAGGACGCGGAAGTCCGTGCCAGGAAAACGGGAAGGCAGCCGCTCCGCCCGACAGACAAGAGGTGATCACGTAAACGTGGTCCGGCCCGCGCAGGGAGGAAACCGATGAACGCGAGCACGTCCCGGCAGAGTCCGGCCGAACGGGAAGACGGCCGGGAGCTGCTGGCCCGGACGGCACGTGACCTGCCGGCGGGCCGTCACCAGTTCCACAAGGAGCGTCTGATGGCCCACATCCAGCAGGAACAGCAGCAGGAACAGCACACGCAGACCGCAGCCACCGCGAAGGCACGGCGTTTCCGGCTGCCGCGCCCGGCGATCGCCCTGCCCGCCATGGCTGCCGTCCTGGCCGGTACGGTCGTCGCCCTGATGGTGATGCCCGGCGCCGAGAGCAACGGCGGCCTCGCCACGGGCCCCGCCCTGACCACCACGGTGGGCGTCGCGTCCGCCAAGGGAGCGCCGCAGCTGCTCGACCGGCTCTCGCTGGAGGCGGCCCGGAAGCCCCGTCCGGCGGTCAAGCCCGGCCAGTACGTCTACATCGAGTCCAAGATGGCCGACACCTTCGTGAGGACCGACCGGGGCAAGAGCACCCTGGCCAGCCATGAGCTGCACACCCGCCAGATCTGGCAGTCCCCCGACGGCACCAAGGGCTGGCTCGTCGACCCCGCCGTCAACGACAGCCCCGAGGGGGAGACCCTGAGCCTTCCCGACGAGCAGGGCAACACGCCGGTGGCCACCCTGAACGCCCCCTCGTACGACCTGCTGGCCGGGCTGACCACGGACCCCGGCCAACTGCTCGCGAGGATCTACGAGGAGGGCGAGGGGAAGGGCCGCTCCGCCGATCAGCAGGCGTTCACCACGATCGGGGATCTCCTCGGTGAGAGCTATCCGCCCGCGGAGCTGTCCTCGGCCCTGTTCAAGGCCGCCGCGAAGATTCCCGGTGTCGTCGTCGTGCAGGACGCCGCGGACGCGGTGGGCCGGCCGGGTGTGGCGGTGGCCCGGCTGGACGAGAGCAGCGGTCAGCGTGAGGAGTGGATCTTCGACAGCAGGACCCACGTCTTCCTGGGCAAGCGCGTCGTCCAGGTGAAGGAGTCCAGCGAGCAGGGCGTCGTGATCAAGCCCGGCACGGTATTGCACACCAGCGCCATCATGCACCGGACCGTTGTCGACGACATCAAGCAGACCCCTCAGCGGGCCGGCTGACGCTACGACGGTGCCCGCGGCCCTCGCCGCGCAGGCCGCCAGCCATCACGGTGATGCCACGCCGTATGACGCCCGCGGTTGACCGCCGCGGGTGCTGGGCGATCACTGCAAGCAGACCCCCTCGGCCCGCACCCGGTACCTCCGGGGGCGGGCCGAGCCGCTGTCCCGGGCTTCCGGCCCGGACAAGGCCACAGACCGGCCCGGAAGGGACCGGCCCGGACAAGGCCACAGGCCGGCCCGGAAGGGACCGGCCCGGTGAAGGCCGCAGGCCGGCCCGCAGGAGGCCGGCCCGGAGAGGATCTTCAGCCGCGGAGGCGGGCCATCCAGGCCTCGACCTCGTCCGCCTGGCGGGGCAGGGCGGACGAGATGATCTCGTTGCCGTCCTCGGTGACGAGGATGTCGTCCTCGATCCGGACGCCGATGCCGCGGTACTCCTCCGGCACGGTCAGGTCGTCCTCCTGGAAGTACAGCCCCGGCTCGACGGTGAGGACCATGCCCGGCTCCAGGAGGCCCTCGACGTACATCTCGGTGCGGGCCGCGGCGCAGTCGTGGACGTCGAGGCCGAGCATGTGGCCGGTGCCGTGCATGGTCCAGCGGCGCTGGAGGCCGAGCTCGAGGACCTTGTCCACGTCCATGTCACCGAACAGGCCCCAGGAGACCAGGCGTTCGGCGAGGACGGCCTGCGCGGCGCGGTGGAAGTCGCGGTAGTCCGCGCCCGGCTTGACGGCCTCGATACCGGCCGACTGGGCGTCGTACACGGCGTCGTAGATCTTGCGCTGGAGCGGGGTGAAGGTGCCGTTGATCGGCACGGTGCGGGTGACGTCCGCCGTGTAGAGGTTGCGGGTCTCCACACCGGCGTCGAGCAGCAGCAGCTCGCCGGGGCGGACGGGGCCGTCGTTGCGCACCCAGTGGATGGTGGTGGCGTGCGGGCCGGCGGCGGCGATCGTGGCGTAGCCGACGTCATTGCCCTCGACACGGGCGCGCAGGAAGAACGTGCCCTCGATGTACCGCTCCGAGGTGGCCTCCGCCTTGTCGAGGGAGCGGACGACGTCCTCGAAGCCGCGGGCGGTGGCCTCGCAGGCGAAACGCAGGTCGGCGATCTCGAAGTCGTCCTTGACGCGGCGCATCTCGGAGAGGAAGACGCGGAATTCCTCGTCGCGCTCGGCGGTGACCTTGTCGGTCAGGGCGGACTCGATGGTGGCGTCGTGGCCGCGCAGCAGCCGGACCGGTCCGGTGGCCTCCTTGAGCGCGTCGGCCAGGGTGCGGACGTCCTTGCAGGGCAGGCCGAGGAGCTTCTCGTTCTCGGTCAGGCTGTTGCGGCGGCCGTCCCACAGTTCGCCGCGGCCGGAGAGCCAGAACTCACCGCTGTCGCGGTCGGAGCGGGGCAGCAGGTAGGCGGTGGCCTCGTGGCCGTCCGCCGTGGGTTCGAGGACCAGTACGGCGTCCTCGGTCTGGTCGCCGGTCAGGTAGACGTAGTCGGAGGAGGCGCGGAAGCGGTAGTCCGTGTCGTTGGCACGGATCTTGAGGTTGCCGGCGGGGACCACCAGGCGCTCGCCGGGGAAGCGGGCGGAGAGCTCGGCGCGGCGGCGGGCCGTGTGCGCGGCCTGCGGGATGGGCCGGAGGTCGTGCCGCTCGGTGTCGGCCCAGCCCTGCTTCATGTTCTCGGCGAGCTCGTCGCTCACCCCGCGCTCCAGACCGTTCTTCCGCTGCTCTATGGCTTCGCTCTCCTCGGCCTCCGGGGTCTCCGGGGTCTGGGATGCCTGGCCGGACTCCTGGCTCTCGGACGTCCGCTCGGACACGACTGCCTCCTGAATATCGGTCACGACCGCCTCTGGATCGCATGCGGCCGGCAGCCATCGTAGGGGCGGCCGAGCCCGGGCGCGTCTCAGCCTGTGAGATGCGCCGCCTGTGCAGTACAACGCCCTGCGACGGGCCGTGGGGGCCGCGATCCTCAAGTTGACCGGAACCGCGCGGCGCGCGGCGCCGTCGGGCCGTGCGCGTACCGCGGGATGCTGATCCGCCGGCGCACACCGGTCTCTATTCACGCACGGCCGATGGAACAGCACGAGAGCATGAACGACCCCGGCCCGCCACAGCCACTGACAGTACAGGTAATTGTGGCCAGGCGAATCGGGCCTTGCTGTAAACATCGGAATCACTTCGGGCAAAGAAAACTTTGCCGTTGCCGAGGCCGCCGCAGGGGTGCCGCCCGCGTCCTTCGACAAGGCTCGGGTCAAGTGAAATCGCCCTGGTCAGAAGGGTGTTGAGGGTGTTTCAGGGTATTGACATGGGTAGAGGGCGGCCCTAGGATGACGCCGCTGTACGGGGCAGGGGCAGGGGGGATCGACACAGTCAGTGCGGAACATTCTGTTCCCTGGCGTGTGACGGGGGACCAGGTTTTCCGGCCCAAGTTCGTCAGGTTTTCTCAGGATTTCCATTCCGCACTGACGGGGGCATTGTGTCCGAGGGCGCTTCGGAGTCGAATTCGGGGCTCGGATCCTATTTACGGCTGCTGCGGACACCGGGCGCCGCGGCGCTGGCGTTCTGGGGCATGGTCGGCCGATTCCCGATCGCCATGCGGCCCATCGGCTGCCTGCTGCTGATCTCGGCGACCACCGGATCGCTGGGCGACGCGGGCACGGTGGCCGCGGCGATGCTGGTCTCGCAGGGGATCGCCGCGCCGGTGCTCGGCCGGCTGGCCGACCGGCGCAGTCAGCGCACGGTTCTGCTCACCACCTGTCTGGGGCACGCGGTGGGCATGACGATGCTGCTGGTGTCGGTCGCGCTCGACGCCCCGCTGTGGGTGATGGTCGTGGCGGCGGCGGCCACCGGGTGCACGTCGGTGTCGTTCACCGGGTTCATGCGGGCGCGCTGGGCGGCGTTCGTCGACAAGGGGGCGCTGCGGACCGCGTACGCCATGGAGTCGATGCTCGACGACACGATCTTCCTGGTCGGGCCCCTGCTGGTCACCGTGCTGACCTCGTCGGTGCACCCGGCAGGCGGCCTGGTGGCCTGTGTGGTGCTGACCGTGACCGGGTCGATCGTCGTGGCGCTGCACCGCCGGTCCGAGCCGGCCGACGCGCCGAAGCCGGACCACACACCGCGACGGGCGATCGGCGTGCCCGGGGTGTGGGTGCTGATGATCGCGTACGCCGGTATGGGTTTCCTGTTCGGCGCGGTGGACGTCTCGATGGTCGCGTTCGCCCAGGAGCGGTCGGCGCCGGGTCTCGGCGGTGTGCTGCTGGCGCTGATCGCGGTGGGCAGTCTGGTCGCCGGCATGGCCTACGGCGCGGTGAACTGGCGGATCCCGCAGGCCCGCCTGCTCTGCGTCACCACGCTCGTGCTGACGCTGAGCGCGGTTCCGCTGGCGTTCGCGGACTCGTTCGTCGTGATGGGCCTCCTCGCCGTGGTCGCCGGTGTGGCGATCTCCCCGGCGCTGATCGCGGGCAGCACACTCCTGGAATCGGTGGCTCCGAAGGGCGCGCTCTCCGAGGCGTTCTCGTGGCTCAACAGTTGCGGTGCCCTCGGCATCGCGTCGGGTACGGCCGTCGGCGGGCACCTGGCCGACCTGGGCACTTCCGCGCACGCGGCATGGGCGGGCGTCGGCGGCGGGATCGTCGCCCTCGGCTTGAGTCTCGCCGGGCAGCGGGCGCTGCGGAGGGGGGAGCCGGCTCCGCGGCCGGCTTCCGAGATGGCAGTTGCAGAGCAGTGAAAAAATGAACGATGAGGACAGAGTTGTGAATACAGCGCATTCTGTGTCCGGGCGGGACAGTCTCGGGGGCCTACCGGTCCCCCGCATCTCGTTCGACGAGTTCATGGCCTTCGGACGGGAGGCCCTCATCCGGGCCGATGTCCCGGTGATCATCACGCTGCCGAAGGGCACCGAGGGGCTGGGCCGCGACGGTGTGGCCGAGCGTCTCGGGGACATGATGGTCACCCTGTTCACCGAGCCGAGCAACAAGCAGAACGCGGAGCGGTGGACCACCCGGGAGATCAGGCTCCGCGAGTTCTTCGAGAACGACGAGTACATGACGGATCCCGGCACGTGGAACCGCATCGTCTCGAACTTCCGCAACAGCCCGGCCGACGTCAACGCGATCCTCGGTTTCGACGCCGGGAAGCTCTTCGACTACCGCGGCCCGATGAACGCCGCCAACCTGTGGATCAGCCACAAGGGGGTGTTCACCCAGAGCCACTTCGACGAGCTGGAGAACTTCAACATCTGCCTGGAGGGCCGCAAGCGGTTCGTCCTGGCTCCCCCCGGTTTCTGGGAGTACTACCCCCGCTCCCTCAAGGACGGGTTCGGTGACAAGTCCCAGGTCTTCGACTTCGACGACGTGGACTGGGCGCGCTACCCGAAGCTGGCCTCCAAGCTGGCCCAGCGCCGGGAGCTGATCCTGGAACCCGGCCAGATGCTCTACCTGCCGCTCGGCTGGTGGCACCAGGCCGAGTCGCTGGACGAGATGAACATCAACATGAACTTCTGGCTGCGTGACGCCAAGATCTTCCGCAGGCCGTACGTGCTCGGCGTGGCGATCTACACCGCGGTGTTCCGGAAGCTGAAGGGCGTCTACAACTACGAGCCGGCGGGGACGAATTCATGACCGAGCGCAAGACCATCACGCCGGCCCACCGGTACCGCAACAACGACAAGCTGATCGGCATCGGCAACGAGTTCTGGGACATGTCGGAGCGCAACGGGCTGGCCGGCATCGTGGCCGACCTCGACGCCGGGACGGGCGTCCTGCGCACCACCGAGGGGCATGAGTTCATCGCGCCGGGCCATGAGTTCATCAACTTCAGCTGCTGCTCCTACCTGGACCTCGACTCGCATCCCCGGGTGATCGAGGGTGGCATCGACGCGATGCGGCGCTACGGCGTGCTCGACCACTGCATCGCCCGCAGCCGGGTGCAGATACCCGCCATGCAGGAGCTGGAGACGTCGCTCGGCGAGCTGTTCGGTGCCCAGGTGGTCTGCTCCATCGCCGCGAGCACCGCGACGTTCGGGCTGCTGCCGCTGATCGCCTCGGGCCACCTGGGCAACGGCACCCGGCCCCTGATGATCTTCGACAAGAACGCCCATGTGTCGATGGCCAACGTCAAGCCGGTCTGCGCCGACGAGACCGAGGTCGTCACGTCCCGGCACCACGACCTCGACTACATCGAGGACATGTGCAAGAAGTACGCCAAGGTCGCCTACGTCTGCGACGGCAGCGACAGCCTGGGCGGATACGCGCCGGTCAAGGAACTGGCCGAGCTGCAGGAGAAGTACGGCCTGCTGGTCTACTACGACGACTCCCACTCGCTGTCCGCGTACGGTGAGCGGGGCGTGGGCTACGTCCGCACGCACAACCCGGTCCAGGACGAGCGCACCATCACGGTGGTGACCCTGAACAAGGCGTTCGGCACCAGCGGCGCGGCGATCGTGCTCGACGGGCAGTCCAAGGAGACGCTGCGCATCATCGAGCGCTTCGGCGGCGCCCTGAACTACTCGCAGCTGCTGAACACCGCCTCGGTCGGCGCGTCCCTCGCCTCGGCGGAGATCCACCGGACCGCCGAGCTCACCACGCTGCAGAATCGTCTCTACGGCAACATCGAGCTGTTCGACTCGCTGATCCACACCGACCAGGCCGGCAGCACCTTCCCGATCCGGCTCGTGCCGATGAGCGACTCGACCGTGATCGAGGCGGGCCGCCGGGTGATCGAGGCCGGGTTCTACGTCTCGCCGGTGTTCTTCCCGATCGTCGCGCGCGGTACGGCGGGCCTCCGCGTCATGATGCGCGCCGGGCAGACCGAGGAGCAGATCCGCGGCCTGTGCAAGGTGCTGGCCGAGGTCGGCGCGGAGACCGCCGGCCCCCTGCCGGGAGAGGGGGACCGATGACGGGCAGTGCCCGCGCGATCCCCCGCAGCATCCTCTACACCCCCGCGCTCTCCCTCGACCGGGTCGTGGGGGCCTGGTCGTACGACGCGGACGTCCATCTGATCGACCTGGAGGACTCCGTCCCGCCGCAGGAGAAGGCGGCGGCACGCAAGGTGTGCCGGGCGGCGCTGGAGAAGGCGCCCGAGCCGGCGAACGTCGCCGTGCGCGTCAACGAGCTGGGCACCGTCGAGGCGGTGCACGACATCGTGATGCTCACCGAGTGCGCCGTCCGGCCCGGCTTCGTCGTGATGACGATGGTGGACTCCGCGGTCGAGGTGACGCTGATGCGCGCGACCCTCGCATCGGCCGGGATGCACCCGCAGATCTACGTGACCCTGGAGACCCCGGCGGCCGTCGCCGGCATCGACGCGATCGCGGCGGCCGCCGACGGACTGGTCCTCGGCTCCGCCGATCTGGCCGCGACCCTGGGTGTCGAGATCACGTGGGCCGGCCTGCTCTCGGCCCGCCAGGCGATGGCCATGGCCTGCGCCCGGTACGGTACGGCCTGCGTCGACACCGCCAACTTCCGGCTGTCCGAGCCCGAGGTGTTGACGGAGGAGATCGACCGAATACGCGAGCTGGGCTTCCACGGCAAGGCGGCCGTGCACCCGAGCGAGCTGGACGCGATCAACGGGGCCCTGCGGCCCGACCCGGACGGCCTGCGGTTCGCCCGGCGGGTCACCGAGGCCGTGGGGGAGGCCGGCGGCGGGATCGCGGTCCTCGACGGCAGCATGGTCGGCCCGCCGTTCGCCCGGATGGCCCGCACCACGGTGGCCCGCGGCGACGCGTGGACCGAGCGGTTCGGGCGGCCGGCGGGGAGCGCCGGCGGCGAGGAGGCCGGCCATGGCCGTCGCTGAGGACGTGACCGTCGCCCAGGGGGCTACCGCCGGGGAGGCGGGAGCCGCCTGGCCCGTCACCGTCGCCGTCATCGGGACCGGCGCCATCAGCCAGGACCTGGTCGGCAAGATCCATCGCTCTCCCGTGCTGGAGTGCGGCCTGGTCGCCGGACGCAACCCCGACTCCGCGGGCCTCGCGTACGCCGCGGGCCTCGGGATCCCCACCACCGCGGGCGGGATCGACGCGATTCTCGCGGCCCCGCGCCCCTTCGACGTGGTGTTCGACGCCACCAACGCCATGTCGCACGCCGAGCACTGGCGGCTGCTCCGGCCGCTGGGCACGCTGCTCATCGACATGACCCCCAGCAAGGTGGGTCAGATGGTGGTGCCGACCGTGACGGGGACGCAGCCGCCGGCCGTGCGCAACGTCAACCTGATCAGCTGCGGCGGGCAGGCCTCCGTCCCGGTGGCGCACGCGCTCGCCGGCGCCTTCCCGGTGGAGTACATCGAGGTCGTCTCCACGGTGGCCAGCACCATCGCGGGCCGGGCCACCCGGCTCAACCTCGACGAGTACGTCGCCACGACCCAGGACGCCCTCTCGGCTTTCTCGGGCGTGCGGGACACCAAGGCGATCCTCAACATCAGCCCGGCCGTGCCGCCCGCGACCTTCCGGACGGCCGTCCACGCGGTCGTGCCCGGCGCCGACGCCGAGAGGGTGCGCGCCGTCGTGGCCGAAGCGGCGGAGCGGGTACGGGCGTTCCAGCCCGGCTACGACGTGGTGGCCTGCACGGTGAACGGCGACCGGATCGTCGTGTCCCTGGAGGTCATGGCGGACAGCGATGTGCTGCCCCCGTACGCGGGCAACCTCGACATCATCAACTCGGCCGCCATCCTGGTCGCCGAACAGCACGCGGCCCGGCTCGCCCCGGCCGCCGCCCGGACGGAGGCGGGCGGATGAGCGCCGTGGTGATCCACGACCCGACGCTGCGCGACGGCCAGCACGCCGTGCGCCACCAGCTCGGTGTGGAGGCACTGCGCGGATACGCGGAGGCGGCCGACGCGGCCGGCGTCCCGGTGGTGGAGGTGGGTCACGGCAATGGCCTGGGTGCCTCGTCCCTCCAGGTGGGCCGTGCCGCCGTCAGCGACGACCTGATGCTGTCGACCGTGCGGGAGGCCCTGCGCGGCAGCAAGCTGGGCGTCTTCATGCTGCCCGGCTGGGGCACCTCGGGCGATCTGCGCAGGGCCGTCGCGCACGGCGCCGATGTGATCCGCATCGGCGTGCACTGCACCGAGACGTCACTGGCCGAGCGGCACCTCGAAGCGCTGCGTGAGGCGGGTGCCGAGGCGCACTGCGTGCTGATGATGAGTCATATGGCGACGCCCGCGGAACTGGCCGAGCACGCCGCGAACGCCGTGTCCTACGGGGCGCAGGCGGTCGGGATCATGGACTCGGCCGGTCACTTCCTGCCGCGGGACGTGACCGAGCGGATCGGCGCGATCGCCGGGGCCGTCGGCGCCGGGGTCCCCGTGATCTTCCACGGGCACAACAACCTCGGGATGGCCGTCGCGAACTCGGTCGCGGCAGCCGAGGCGGGGGCCCGGATCATCGACGGCTGCGCCCGTGGCTTCGGCGCCGGCGCGGGCAACACGCAACTGGAGGTGCTGGTGCCGGTCCTGGAGCGGACCGGCTTCGAGACCGGTATCGACCTGTACGCGCTGCTGGACGCCGCGGAGTTCGCCGAGCGGGAGCTGATGCCGGCGCCGCCGGTCACCGGCTCGCTGAGCATCGTCAGCGGCCTGGCCGGGGTGTTCTCCGGGTTCAAGCACCAGGTGCTGGACCGTTCGGCACGGGCCGGGGTCGATCCGCGCGATGTGTTCTTCGAGCTCGGCAGGCGTCAGGCCATCGCCGGCCAGGAGGACCTGATCGTCGATGTGGTGGCGGAGCTGAGCGCGCGGAAGAGGGGCACGGCGGCATGACCGGACCGGTGACGATCGGCGCCGCCGGCATGGCGGGCCAGGACCGGCTGGTGCGGGTGATCGACGCCCTGGCCGAGGCGTTCGAGGACCTGTCGGCGGGGCGCACGGCCTCGCCGTCCCGCACGGTGGTCGAGCACGGCACGGCCGGCGTGCGGCGGGACCTGCTGGCCGGTACGGCGGTCTGGCGGCGGCGCGGCGTGGGCAGCGTCAAGATCACCACGCTCACCGAGGACAACGCGGGCCGTGGCCTTCCGCTGATTCACGGGGTGGTCGTGCTGACCGACCTGGAGACGGGCCGGATCACGGCGCTGCTCGACGGTGCCGAGCTGACCGCCGTCCGCACCGGCGCGGTCGCGGGCCTCGCGACCCGGCTGTGCGCGCCCGAGGACGCCGAGGACCTGGCCGTCATCGGCGCGGGGGTGCAGGCGCGAGCGCTGGTGCGGGCGGTGTCGGCCGTGCGTCCGATCCGCTCGGTGCGGGTGTTCTCCCGGACCCCCGCCCGCACGGAGGAGTTCGCCCGGTGGGTGAGCGACTCCGTGGGCGGGCCGGTCGCGGTCAGGGTGTGCGACACGGCGAAGGCCGCCGTCGCCGACGCCCAGGTCGTCTGCACGACGACCTCGACCGGCGGCCGCACGCCCCTGGTGGCGGCCGACTGGGTCGCCCCCGGGGCGCACGTCAACGTGATCGGCGGGACTCACGAGGACGCCGTGGAGGTCGACCCGGCCCTGCTGGCGGACGCGTTCGTCGTGGTGGAGGAACGCGCCGCGGCCGTCGAGGAGGCGGGCGAGGTGCGGGCGGCGCTGGCCGGCGGGCTGATCGGCGAGGACGAGCTGCACGAGCTGGGCACCCTCGTCGCCGGTGGGGCCGCCGCGGCGGGCGGCCGCACCTCGGTGTTCCGCGGCGTCGGCATGGCCATCGAGGACACGGCCGCCGCGGCCGCGCTCTACGAGGCCGTGGGGGCCGCCGGGGGCTGATGGCCCGCCTCGCGGCAGCGGACCATGAAGGAACGCTCGAAGACGATGACGGGCTCCCCCGTCGACTTCGTACCGGTCGTCTCCACCGTGATGATCCCCTGCCCGGGGCGGGACTTCGACAGCCTCTTGTCGAGGATCCGGCTCGTCGCGTACAGCGTGTCCCCGACGAACACCGGGTCCTTCAGGCGGACCTTGTCCCAGCCGAGGTTGGCCACCGCCCGCGCGGACAGCGCCTGCACGGTCATGCCGCCGACCAGGCAGAGGGTTATGCCGCTGTTGACCAGCACCCGCCCGTACTCGGCGCCCTCCCCGTAGTGGGTGTCGAAGTGCAGCGGGTGCTGGTTCATGGTCAGCAGGGTGAGCCAGGTGTTGTCGGTCTCGCTGATGGTCCGGCCGGGCCAGTGGCGGATCACCATGCCGGGCTCGAAGTCCTCGTAGTCCCCGCCGTGCTCCTCGACGTACTCGTTGTCCTGGACGCGGCGCAGTGTCATGCGTCGTACTCCCCTGTGCGATACGGCGGTTGAGGTGTGGTCAGAACGTACGCTATCCAGGCCGGGGCGGGTCCCGGGAGGACCGGAGAGTTGGGGGAAGGCGCATGGGCGCGCTCGTGGAGGACGCCGCGCAGGGCCCGTCGGGCCACCCGTGGTTCGGCACGTACCGGCTGGCGCCGGCCGCCGCGCCCGCGGAGAAGATCCGCCGGATGCTGTGCCACGAGATGCGGGACATCGGCTGGCCGTACCAGGAGCTGCTTCCTGCGGCGCCCATCACGCTGCCGCGTGCCTCCTACGCCGAGCTGTTCCGGGTCACGGCCGCGCTGCTCGACCTGGTGCGCCGCACGGCGCTGGAGGCGGCACCCACCACGGAGGGCAGGCTGGCGGCGTACCGGATGCCCGCGAACGAGCACCAGCTGTTCCTGGCCGACCGGTTCGCCGAGGAGCGGTACGCGGACTGCGTGACCCGTCCGGACATCGTGATCGGGCCGAACGGCCCGCGGTTCCTGGAGTTCAACGTCAGCGGGGCGCTCGGCGGCACCGTGGAGGTGCACTCCCGGCTGAAGGTGTGGCGCGAGCTCTACGCCGACGCGGAGGGGCGGGTGCCGTTCGCCTCCAGCGACCCGTTCGACGTCCGTGCCGAGATGTTCCACGGCCTGTGCGCGGAGCTGGGGACGCAGCCCCGGGTGGCCCTGGCGGGCAGCTCCCTCGACCAGGGAGGGTTCACCCGCTACTTCGACATCCAGGCCGAGCACCTCACCGGCCGCGGGCTCACCGCGCGCTTCTTCGAGCCGGAGGACCTGCACGAGGCCTGGGACTGCCCGCCGCACCTGCGCTACCCCGTGGGCCTTCGGGACTTCACCATCCCGGACTGGGCCGAGCTCGGCATCGACACCACCCCCGTGCAGGCGGCGCTCGACCACGGCTGCCTGCTGGTGGGCACCCAGACCTCCACCTTCCTGTCCAGCAAGCTGACCATGGGCCTGCTGTCGGAGGGCCGGCCGTGGATGAGCGCGGCCGAGCGGGCGCTGGTGGACACCTATCTCCCGTGGACGCGCGTCGTGTCGGACCGCTGGACGCACCGGGACGGGAAGAAGGTCGACCTCGTGCCGTTCGCCGTGGGCAACCGGGAGTCGCTGGTGCTGAAGGAGAGCATCGGCATGAGCGGCAAGCAGGTCGTCATCGGCCGTGACACGGACCCGGCCCGCTGGGAGGCGGCGGTGACGGCGGCGGCCTCGACGGGCACGAGCGTGGTGCAGGAGTTCGTGGCGCCGCGCACCTGCCGGCTGCCGATGATCGCCGACGGCGCGGACGAGCCGCACGACGTGGACATCGCACCCGTGTTCGGTCCGCTGTTGTTCGGCGGGCGCCCGGCGGGTCTGTTCTCCCGGTTCTTCGGCGACGGCACGACGGGTGTCGTCAGCGTCTTCGGCGCCCGCAGCTCCGACAACTGCGTGGTCGCCGTCTAGGGAGTGTTTCGCCCCGGGGCCGCCCTGGGCGGGCCGGCGGCCGCCGGCCGCTCAGCCGAATGGCCCACCCCGGTCGCCGACCGCCCCGGAGGCGTCCCAGGCTCGTACTGGAAGCCGGATCCGGCACGAGAGGTACGGCCATGAGCACTCCTGCGGACCCGACCGGGGGAACGACCGGCGGCGGGCAGCACCACGGCACCGAGCACCATGGCACGGAGCACCACGCGTACGCCCACCACACCGCCCCGGCCGCTCCGGCGCCCCCGCCCGGCGAGAGCGGCTGGGCGTCCGTGGGAACGATGCTCGCCGGCGTCCTGCTGCTGGTGCTCGGCGTCCTCGGCATGCTGCAGGGCATCACGGGCATCGCCGAGGACGACGTCTACGGGCGGATCGGCGACTACGTCTTCGAGTTCAGCACCACCGCGTGGGGCTGGATCCACCTGGTGCTGGGACTGCTCCTCGCACTGGTCGGCGCGGGCATCCTCGCGGGGGCGTCCTGGGCCAAGCTGGTCGGCGTGGCACTCGCCTCGCTCGCCGTGATCGCCAACTTCATCTGGCTGCCGTACTACCCGATCTGGGCGATCGTCTCGATCGCGATCTCCGTCTTCGTCATCTGGTCGCTGTGCGCGGACGAGTCGGTGCGCGCGCTGCGCTGACTCGGGCCTTCGCCGCCCTGATCGAGTACCGAGGCGTCGAGGTCGTAGAACCTGCCGGCGACGTGGATCGGGCCCCTCTCGTCCCAGCGTGCGCGGTTGGTCTCGCGCCAGTCGTCGGGTGCGGGTGGGTACATGCGGCGGAGGTTGTCCACAGGCTGCGGACGACGCGAACGGATTGTCACGGACATCGGGTTTCATGGGGGCATGACTGCACCGACTGACGCCACCGCGCCGACCGACGCCGCCGGCACGACCACCGACGCCTCCGCCGTGCCGGACTGGGAGAAGCGCTTCCGGGCACCCCGGGTGTCGCTGCCCGACTGGGCGCTGGACGCCCCCGCCCGCTCGCTGTTCGTGTCCAATGCCACCGGGACGTACGAGCTGTACGCGTGGGACCGGGACAGCGGCGAGCAGCGGCAGGTCACCGACCGGCCGAACGGGACGACGGACGGGACGCTGTCGCCGGACGGCGAGTGGATCTGGTGGTTCGCGGACACCGACGGGGACGAGTTCGGGGTCTGGATGCGGCAGCCGTTCGGCGGCGGGACGGACGAGCCGGCGGCGGCCGGGCTGGAGCCGTCGTACCCGGCGGGACTGGCGATCGGCCGGGACGGCACGTCCGTGGTCGGGCGGTCCACGGACGAGGACGGGTCGACGATCCATGTCGTGCGGCCGGGGCGGATGCCGGTGGAGATCTACCGCCACCGGGAGTCGGCCGGGGTGGGTGACCTCTCGCACGACGGCACGCTGATCGCGATCGAGCACACCGAGCACGGCGACGCGATGCACTCGGCGCTGCGGGTGGTGCGGCTCGACGGTGCCGTGGTGGCGGAGCTGGACGACACCAAGGGCGGCACCAAGGAGCTGGGGCTCGCCGTGCTGGGCTTCGCGCCGGTGGACGGGGACACCAGGCTGCTCGTGGGGCACCAGCGGCGCGGCCGCTGGGAGCCGATGCTGTGGGACGTGGCGTCGGGCGAGGAGACTGATCTGGGACTGGACCTGCCGGGTGATGTCTCGGCCGAGTGGTATCCGGACGGCTCGGGCCTGCTGATCGAGCACAGCTTCGAGGCACGCGGCGAGCTGTGGCGGTACGAGATCGCCACCCGCGAGCTGGTGCGGGTGGCGACGCCGGCCGGGTCGGTGTCGGGTGCGACGGCGCGGCCGGACGGGACGGTGGAGTACCTGTGGTCGTCGGCCGCCCTGCCGCCGGCGGTGCGGTCGACCGCGGGTGGTGTGGTCCTCGACCCGCCGGGGATGAAAGCGCCCGCGTCGGTTCCGGTGGAGGACGTGTGGGTGGAGGGGCCGGGCGGCCGGATCCACGCACTGGTGCAGCGCCCGGCCGGCACGACCGGTCCGCTGCCGACCGTCTTCGACATCCACGGCGGCCCGGCCTGGCACGACAGCGACGCGTACGCCGCGGGCCCGGCCGCCTGGGTGGACCACGGGTACGCGGTGGTGCGGGTCAACTACCGCGGCTCCACCGGGTACGGCCGGGAGTGGACGGACGCGCTGAAGCACCGGGTCGGGCTGATCGAGCTGGAGGACATCGCCGCGGTCCGCGAGTGGGCGGTCGCCTCGGGCCTGGCCGACCCGGCGAGGCTGGTCCTGACGGGCGGCTCGTGGGGCGGCTATCTGACGCTGCTCGGGCTCGGGACGCAGCCGGAGGCCTGGGCGCTGGGCCTGGCCGCGGTGCCGGTCGCGGACTACGTCACGGCGTACCACGACGAGATGGAGGCGCTGAAGGCGCTGGACCGCACCCTGATGGGTGGGTCGCCGGAGGAGGTGCCCGACCGGTTCGAGGCGTCGTCGCCGCTGACGTACGTGGACGCGGTGAGGGCGCCGGTGTACATCTCGGCCGGGGTGAACGACCCGCGCTGCCCGATCCGCCAGGTGGAGAACTATGTGGACCGGCTCGCGGAGCGGGGCGCCGTGCACGAGGTGTACCGGTACGACGCCGGGCACGGCTCGCTCGTGGTGGAGGAGCGGATCAAGCAGGTGCGGCTGGAGCTGGCCTTCGCGGCCCGTCACCTGGGGACCCGGCCGGAAGCGGGGTGAGCGCGTTCCGTACCGTGGTGGTGTGTACCGGTTCCTGACGACCCCCCGCTGGTGGGGGATCAACATCTTCGTCGTGCTGGCGATCCCCTTCTGCGTCTTCATGGGGACGTGGCAGCTCGGCAGGTTCGAGGACCGCGTCGACTCGCACCAGGAGGCGGAGCGGCGGCCGGACCCCGGCTCCCTGAAGGCCGAGCCACTGGCCGGGCTGCTGCCCGTGGACAAGGAGACGTCGGGGCGCCATGCCACGGCGACCGGGCGGTACGGGAAGCAGTTCCTGGTCCCGGGCCGGGAGCTCGACGGCAGGACCGGTTCGTACGTGCTGACGCTGCTGCGCACGGACGGCGGCAGGACGCTGCCGGTGGTGCGGGGCTGGCTGCCCGAGGGCGGCCGGGCCCCGGCCGCACCGGCGGGTGAGGTGACGGTGACCGGGGCGCTGCAGGCGTCCGAGAACTCGGGCTCGCCGGGCGTCCGGGCCGGCGGCGGTCTGCCGCCGGGCCAGATCGGCATGATCAGCGCGGCGTCCCTGGTGAACGTGGTGCCGGACGACGTCTATGACGCGTGGATCACCCTCACGGACGCTCCTGCCGGCCTGAAGGCGGTCCCTGCGGCGGCACCGGAGGGCAGCGGGCTGGACCTGAAGGCGTTCCAGAACCTGGGCTACACGGGCGAGTGGTTCGCCTTCGTGGGCTTCGTTCTGTTCATGTGGTTCCGGCTGTTCCGCCGCGAGGCGGAGGCGGCGAAGGACGAGGCGCTGGGCCTCTCCGCTCCCGAGACCCCGGCTCCCTCGTCCTCCTGACGCCCGCCGGGCCGGCCCAGGGGCGGCCCGGCCGGGGCGATGATCACTCCGCGGGCAGTGCGCCCGTGTGGTAGATCGTGCCCGCGCACGCGCCGGAGATGGTGGTCTCCGCGGTGGGGGTGCCCGGGGCCGCCGCGTGGGCGACCGCGACACTGCCGTCCGCCGGGGTGTCTTCCGTGGCGAGCTGGGCCTGGGTGTCCGCCTGCCCTGTGCCGGCGGAGCCGGTGGTGGAGGCGGTGGCGTCGGTGGGCGTCGGGTCGGGCGAGGGGTTGGTCGTCGTGGGGCACGTCTCCGACGGCACCCAGGCGAACTTCACCTCGTACGCCGCCGACGGCTTCAGGACCACGGCCTCGGGCTCCTGCGACGGGTCCGGCAGGCCCGGCGCCGCGTCCCCCGCGGTGTGCGCGACGACGGAGATCTTGGCGGCGTCCGCAGCGCCCCTGGCCTGGAAGGTGACGGTGCCGTCACCGCCCACGGCGCAGTCGGTTCCGGAGGTGTTGGCGATGCGGAAGGTGCCGTACACCTTCCCCTCGGGGTCGGGCTGTGCCGTGTCGGCGGCGGCGACACCGAGCTGGCCGGCCTCACAGACCGGGATGCTCGGCGGCACCGAGTTCGTCGGGTTCGCCGTGGCGCCGACGGTGCCGTCGGAGGTGCCGGAGACGGACTCCTGCGGCTTCTGCGAGGGGTCCTTGCCGGCTCCGCCGGGGCCCTTGCCGTGGCTGTCGGCCGGGCTGTCGGGGTCCGCCTCGGCGCCCTCGCCGCCGGTCTCCTCGCCGGTGCCGCCCTGGACCTGCTCGCCGTGCCCGGCGTTGACCGGGTTGGCCTCGGAGGCGCCGTCGGAGCTCGCGACATGGACGAACGCGGGGATCGCCGTGCCGAACAGCAGCGCCGCGGCGGCCATGCCGACGAATGCCTGACGCTTGCGCGCCCGCCGCGCGGGCACCGCTCTGCGCAGGTGGTCGAGCGCGCCGTCGGAGGGCTCCAGGCCCTCCACCGCGCCCTGGAACATGCGTCGCAGTGCCAGTTCGTCGACGTCGGATCCCTCGTGGCCGCCGAGGGCACCACCGAGGCCGCCGAGATCGTTTTCCGGCCCGTTGTTCACAATTCCGTTCCCAGTCCGGTCGTTCAACGGCCCGTCCGGCCCGTACTGCTCAAACTCGCGCTCGTGCTGGTCGTGCTCGTGCTTGTCGTGCGCGTGCTCGTGCTTGTGCTTGTCGTGCTCGCTCATGCGGTGGCCTCCATGGCGACGCGCAGCGCCGCGATGCCACGTGAGCCGTACGCCTTCACCGAGCCCAGCGATATACCGAGGGTCTCGGCGACCTGGGCCTCCGTCATGTCCGCGAAGTACCGCAGGACCAGGACTTCGCGCTGGCGGCGCTGAAGTCCGCGCATGGCCTTGATCAGGGCGTCGCGCTCCAGCTGGTCGTACGCCCCCTCCTCCGCGCTCGCCATGTCGGGCATCGGCTTGGAGAGCAGCTTCAGTCCGAGTATGCGGCGGCGCAGGGCGGAACGGGACAGATTGACCACGGTCTGACGCAGATACGCCAGGGTCTTCTCACGGTCGCGGACCCGGCTGCGCGCGGAGTGCACGCGGATGAACGCCTCCTGGACGACGTCCTCGCACGAGGCGGTGTCGTCCAGCAGCAGCGCGGCCAGACCGAGCAGCGACCGGTAGTGGGCGCGGTAGGTCTCCGTGAGGTGATCGACGGTGGTCCCCGCGGTCATCGCGCCTTCAGCGTCCGCACGCTGTGCCGGCTGGGACACCTGGGCGGCGGACTCGGGCGAGGCCTGCGACGGGATGCGGGTGGGGCGTGCGGCGGGCATGGGAGCGATCACCGGCATGCCGCCGGGCCGACGGGGCCGCCGCCGGAGCGGGCGCACCGTGCCGGCGCCGCGGAGCGGGGCCACCGCTGTGATGTCGAGTACCTCTGCCACGCCTGTTGGACACGCTTCCCCCCGTCAGGGTTGTACGCGCACGCCACCGCTTTTGACGGTGCGTCGTTTGCCCTCATGCGTACCCGCTCTTCCCAAGTGCCCCGATTGGCGGCAGCACAAAGGGGCGACCGCATAGACGCTCCCCGCCCGACCGCCGGTTGCGGCAAGAGGGAAAAGCATCGTCGAACATGCCATCACCCCAGTTCAAGTGACCAGGACCGGCAACTTGCTCACAGGGTGTTCACAGATCCTACAAAGGCCGGACGATCAGTCCACCGTGAATTCGGCAGCGATCGCCTCCGCAATCTGCGCGGTGTTCAATGCGGCACCTTTGCGCAGATTGTCGCCACAGACGAACAGTTCCAGGGCCCGGTCGTCGTCCAGCGAGCGGCGCACCCGCCCGACCCACGTCGGATCGGTGCCGACCACGTCGGCGGGTGTCGGGAAGTCCCCGGCGGCGGGGTCGTCATAGAGCACCACACCGGGCGAGGTCGCCAGGATCTCGTGCGCCCGAGCGACCGTCACCTGGTTCTCGAACCGCGCGTGGACCGAGACCGAGTGCGTGGTCACCACCGGGACGTGCACACAGGTCGCCGACACCCGGAGCTCCGGCAGGCAGAGGATCTTGCGGGCCTCGTCGCGGACGCGCAGCTCCTCCGAGGACCAGCCGCCCTCCCGGAGCGAACCGGACCACGGCACCACGTTCAGCGCCAGCGGCGCGGCGAACGGTCCGGTGTCGTCACCGACGGCCCGGCGCACATCGCCGGGCCCGGAACCCAGTTCCGTGCCCGCGACCAGCGACAGCTGCTCGCGCAGCGCGTCGACACCGGCCTGGCCGGCGGCGCTGACGGCCTGGTACGCGGAGACCACCAGCTCGCTCACGCCGAACTCGGCGTGCAGCGCGCCCACCGCCACGATCAGCGCGAGCGTGGTGCAGCCCGGGCTCGCGACGATGCCGCGCGGGCGCACCCGCACGGCATGGGGGTTGATCTCGGGAACGACCAGCGGCACGTCCGGATCCGTCCGGAACGCCGGTGAGGCGTCCACCACGACGGCGCCCTTGGCGGCGGCGATCGGCGCCCACTGGGCGGCGACCTCCTCGGGCACGAGGAAGAGCGCCACATCGGCGCCCTCCAGTGGTTCCTCGCCGAGCGCGAGGACTTCGACCTCCTCGCCGCGCACGGCCAGCTTGCGGCCGGCCGAGCGCGGCGAGGCGATCAGGCGAATGTCACCCCAGACGTCGGCGTGCTGCGACAGGATCTGGAGCATCACCGCACCGACGGCTCCGGTCGCCCCGACGACCGCGAGCGTCGGCTTGCGGTTCATCGTGTCACCGGCCGGTGCCTCCGTAGACGACGGCCTCGTCGGAGTCGCTGTCCAGGCCGAAGGCGGTGTGGACGGCGCGGACGGCCTCGTTGACGTCGTCGGCACGGGTGACCACCGAGATGCGGATCTCGGAGGTGGAGATCAGCTCGATGTTCACACCCGCGTCCGAGAGCGCCTCGAAGAAGCCGGCGGTGACGCCCGGGTTGGTCTTCATACCGGCGCCGACGAGCGAGATCTTGGCGATCTGGTCGTCGTAGCGCAGCGACTCGAAGCCGATGAGCTGCTTCCGCTTCTCCAGGGCGTCGATGGCCTTGCGGCCCTCCGCCTTGGGCAGCGTGAAGGAGATGTCGGTCAGACCGGTCGACGCGGCGGAGACGTTCTGCACCACCATGTCGATGTTGATCTCGTTGTCCGCGATGGTGCGGAAGATCGCGGCGGCCTCACCCGGCTTGTCCGGGACTCCGACGACGGTGATCTTCGCCTCGGACGTGTCGTGGGCGACACCGGAGATGATGGCCTGCTCCATCTTGCGGTCCCCTCGCGGTTCGTTGCTGACCCACGTGCCCTGGAGCCCCGAGAAGGAGGACCGCACGTGGATCGGGATGTTGTAACGGCGTGCGTACTCGACGCAGCGGTGCAGCAGCACCTTGGAGCCGGAGCTGGCGAGCTCCAGCATGTCCTCGAAGGAGATCCAGTCGATCTTCCGGGCCTTCTTCACGACCCGGGGGTCGGCGGTGAAGACACCGTCGACGTCGGTGTAGATCTCACAGACCTCGGCGTCGAGCGCCGCGGCGAGCGCGACGGCGGTCGTGTCCGATCCGCCGCGACCGAGAGTGGTGATGTCCTTCTTGTCCTGGGACACACCCTGGAACCCGGCGACGATGGCGATGTTGCCCTCGTCTAGCGCCGTACGGATCCGGCCCGGCGTGACATCGATGATGCGCGCCTTGTTGTGGACGGAGTCGGTGATGACGCCCGCCTGGCTGCCCGTGAACGACTGCGCCTCGTGGCCCAGGTTTTTGATCGCCATGGCCAGCAGGGCCATGGAGATCCGCTCTCCGGCGGTCAGCAGCATGTCGAACTCACGCCCTGCAGGGATCGGGGATACCTGCTCGGCGAGATCGATCAACTCGTCCGTCGTGTCGCCCATCGCCGAAACCACGACGACCACCTGGTGGCCGTTCCTCTTGGCATCGACGATTCGCTTGGCGACGCGCTTGATGCCCTCGGCATCGGCAACGGAGGAGCCTCCGTACTTCTGCACGACAAGGCCCACGTGCGCTCCTCGCTCAGTCCGTTTGCGGTCGGCTCAGTCTAACGAGCGGCCGGGAATCGCCCTTTCCATATCACATGATGAGATGTCCCGCTCACCCAGTGATCAAGCACCGGTGCGTTCCCAGCCGCTCGGACTGGCACATGCCCGCCGCCGGGCGCGGTACGCGCAATGTGTGCCGGGTCACTCGCCCAGTCACGCACCCGGTCACACGCCCGGTGACACGCCCGGTCACCCGACGGTTCGCCCACCGGTCACTCGCCTGCGCCCTCGCCGGGACCAGCGCCTCCCCGCCGCGCCCGGGAGCCGCCCGGGATGTAGGCCAGGCCGTGGGCCCCGGGCTCACCGGCCCGGTCCACCTGCAGCGTCCGGACCACCGCCGGCTCCACCAGGTCGACCACCGTCACCGTGCTGGAGGAGACGGCGGCGACATAGCCGTACCGGCCGTCCGGGGACGAGGTGATCGTGAGGGGGAAGCGGCCGACCTCCAGCCGGGCCCGTTCCTCGCCGTCCGCGTCGTACACGTGCAGCAGCCCCGGCTCCTGGGCGCCCAGCGCCGATCGACCGGCCGCCATCCGCAGCTCTCCCGCCAACAGCAGCCCGGAGGCGGTGACATGGACCGGGAAGACGACTCCCTCCGTCGGCAGCGTGCGGACGACGGTCCCGCTCGCCGTGTCGACGACGCGGACGCCCGCCCCGCACACCGGCCCGGCGCCGAAGTCGCCCTTCGGCCCGGCGACATAGACCCGCCGGCCGTCGCCCGAGACGGCAATTCCCTCGCTGCCGCCCGGGAGTTCAACACGGCCGACGGGTGTGCCCGACTCCACGTCCACCACGGAGACGAACGGCGCCTCCTTGTTCGCGGTGTACGCGCGCCGCCCGTCGGGAGTGAGGGTGAACCAGTGCGGCCCCGGCGCGCCCACCGGGATCCGGCGCACCGGCCTGCGGGAGTCCGCGTCCAGCGCGAGCAGGGCACCCTCCTGGTCGCCGTGGGCCTCGACGCTCAGCCACAGCAGCGCACCCGACGGATCCAGGGCGACGCCGTGCGGCGCCACTTCGGGCCGCAGGTCGACGACGTCCACCACACGCCGCTCGTCGGGGTCGACGACCACCAGCTCGTGGGCCCGGCCGCCGTTGGCGTGGTAGTAGCCGGAGCGGTAGGTGACGGTGCAGTACAGCAGCCGCCTGGCGGGGTCGAAGCACAACTCGTGTGGCTCGCCGGGCACTTCGAGCACCCCGAGCCGCCGGTACGTGGCCGCGTCGAAGAACGTGACGGTCGGGCCGCTCTGGCTCACGACCGCGAGGACATCTCTTGTCTCGGTCATGGACTCAGGCTCCGGTCCGCATGCCATTGACTCCAGTGCAATCCTGGCAAGGAGTCATTGCACACAGATCAAAGAGGGTGGCCACGGCAGAGACCGGCGGGCCGGGCCGTGAGGGGAGTCACACCGTGGAAGCGCTCGATCTGAACCTGCTCGTCGCGCTCGACGCCCTGCTGGAGGAGGAGAGCGTCACCGGCGCCGCCGAGCGGCTGCACGTCTCCGCGCCCGCCATGAGCCGCACCCTCGGCCGCATCCGTGCCGCCCTGGGGGACCCCGTGCTCGTCCGGGCCGGCCGGAACATGGTGCCGACCCCGCGGGCCGTGGAACTGCGCCCGCGCGTCCACGCCGTGGTGCGGCAGGCCCGCGGCCTGCTGGCCCCCGGCCCCGCCGCCGACCCCGCCGCGCTGACCAGGGAATTCACCGTCCAGGCGAGCGACGTGGTGCTCGCCGGGCTCGCGGCCCGGCTGATCTCCGCGGTCTCCCGCGAGGCCCCCGGGGTCACCCTGCGGTTCCTCCCCGAGAGCCTGGAGGGCACGTCCGCCCTGCGCGACGGGCGGCTCGACCTGGAGATCGGGGTGATCGGGCACGCCGACCCGGAGACCCGGGTGGAAGCTCTGGGCGGGACCCGGCTCGTGGGGGTCGTACGGCCGGAGCATCCGCTCGCGGCCCGCGCGACGGTCACCGCCCGGGCCTTCGCCGCGGCGGACCACATCGGAGTCTCCCGGCAGGGCCGGGTGCGCGGACCCGTCGACGACGCCCTGGCCGCCCGGGGCCTGCGCCGCCGTGTCGTGGCCGTCCTGCCGAGCTGGTCGGCGGCGCTGTTCCTGTGCCGGGACGCCGATCTGGTCTGTCTGAGCCCGGCCGGGGTCGCCGAGCACTGTCCGGACGCGCTCGGCCTGCGGACGTTCGAGGTCCCGCTGGACCTGCCGCCGCTGGCGCTCGGCATGGCGTGGCACCCCCGTAACGACGCGGACCCGGCGCACGGCTGGCTGCGCGGCCGGGTCCGGGAGGCCTGGGGAGCCGGGGCCCGGTGACAGTGCCCTACCGGGCTATGGGGCGGTACGCATCCCCAGCGGGCCGAGGATCTCGCGGGCCATGACCCGGCCCGCCTCCTCCGCCAGGGCGTCCTCGGCCATGTCCTCGTCCGTGTCCAGCCCGTCCAGCTCGGCGAGCGGCTGGTCCAGGCGGACGTGGGAGACCAGGGACTGCAGGGCCCGCAGGGTCGCGGACGCCGTCGGGCCCCAGTTGGAGAAGTACGAGAACTGCCACCACCACAGCGCCTCGGTGGTGCGGCCCGCCCGGTAGTGGGCCAGGCCGTGGCGCAGGTCCATGACGATGTCGGCCAGGTTGTCGGAGATCCGGCAGGGCACGGGCGCCTTGCGCGGCTCGTACGGGTCGAAGACCTCGGAGAAGACGTCCACCGGGTCGAGCATCACGGCGAACCGCTCACGCAGCTCGTCGACGTCCACGTCCGGACCGGTGTCCGGTTCGTACCGCTCCTCCGGGATGATGTCCTCGTGCGCGCCCAGCCGGCCCCCCGTGAGCAGCAGCTGGGAGACCTCCAGGAGCAGGAAGGGCACGGCGCTGTCGGGCTCGTCGCCCTTGGCCACTTCCGTGGTGGCGACGATGAAGGACTCGATCGAGTCGGCGATCTGGACCGCGAAGCTGTCGGGGTCCATCGAGTGCGCGTGCAGTGTGGCGTCAGACATCGAGGAGTCGTCTCCCTTCGAACGCACGCCCGAGCGTGACCTCGTCGGCGTATTCCAGGTCTCCGCCAACGGGAAGTCCGCTGGCGAGGCGCGTGACCTTCAGGCCCATGGGTTTGACCATCCGCGCCAGGTACGTCGCGGTGGCCTCCCCCTCCAGGTTCGGGTCGGTGGCCAGGATCAGCTCGGTGACCGTGCCGTCCGCGAGGCGTGCCAGCAGCTCACGGATCCGCAGGTCGTCGGGGCCGACGCCCTCGATCGGGCTGATCGCGCCGCCCAGGACGTGGTACCGCCCGCGGAACTCACGCGTCCGCTCGATCGCCACGACATCCTTCGGCTCCTCGACGACGCAGATGACGGCGTCGTCGCGGCGGGGGTCGCGGCAGATGCCGCACCGCTCCTCCTGGGCGACGTTGCCGCACACCGCGCAGAACCGCACCTTGTCCTTGACCTCCAGGAGGGCATGGGCGAGGCGGCGGACGTCGGTGGGCTCGGCCTGCAGGATGTGGAAGGCGATCCGCTGGGCGCTCTTGGGCCCGACGCCGGGCAGCCTGCCCAGTTCGTCGATGAGGTCCTGAACCACGCCTTCGTACAACGGAACGCCTCTCCTGGAGTGCTGTGATGCTTACGGTAGTTGCTGCGCCAACGGGTTAGAAGGGCCGCGGCCGGTCCCCCGGGATCCGGAGCGGTTCAGAAGCCGAGGCCCGGCATGCCGCCACCCAGGCCCTGGGCGAGCGGACCGAGCTTGGCCTGCTGGATGGCCTGCGCGTTCTCGTTCGCCGCCTGGACCGCCGCGACGACGAGGTCCGCGAGGGTCTCGGTGTCCTCCGGGTCCACCGCCTTGGGGTCGATGACCAGGCCCCGGAGCTCGCCCGAGCCGGTCACCGTGGCCTTCACCAGGCCGCCACCCGCCTGACCCTCGACCTCGGTCCGCGCCAGCTCCTCCTGGGCGCGCGCGAGGTCCTGCTGCATCTTCTGGGCCTGCTGGAGGATCTGCTGCATATTGGGCTGGCCGCCACCGGGAATCACGGTTCACTCCTGGCATTTCGACGATGAGTATTCGGTAAGCCGAGCCTACGTGGTCCCCGGGCGGGGCGCGTCATCCGCAGGTCTTCACTCGTCCGGGTGGTAAACGGGCGCGCCCTCCTCCTGATCAAGCCCCCCTTGCGGGCGGAAATACCGGTATTCGGCGCCTGAGGCCCGCCATTCGGCGGTAGGAAGGGCATGCGCACCGCTCCAGTACCTGTAGCTGTACCTACGCGCGCACCGCTACATCACCGCACGTCACGCAATGTCACGCAGAGCGCAGAGGAGTGCCCCGGTGAGCCAGCCGGAGATGCAGCCCGGGGGCCCCGCCCGGGGGGAGGGCGACAGCCATGACCGGTACGGCGGTGATCTGACCGGGCGGCCGTTCCCGCTCGGCGACTGGGGCGAGCCGGCCGAGCGGCTGGACGAGCTGTACCGGTGGGTCGAGACCCACGCCCTGCGCACGACCGAGTGGTACCTCTTGGACCGGGTGTGGAAGCGGCGCGGGGCGCGGGCGCTGCGCGTGTGCACCGCGATCGGGGTGATCACCGGGGCCGCGCTGCCGCTGCTGGACGTGACGGGCTCACTGGACGGCGCGGCGGGCTGGGGTTACGTGTCGCTGCTGCTGGCCGCCGCCTGTCTGGCCTGCGACCGGTACTTCGGTCTGACGTCCGGCTGGATGAGGGATGTGGCGACGGCCCAGGCCGTGCAGCGCCGACTGCTGGCGCTGCAGTTCGACTGGGCGTCGGAGAGCGTCCGCGAGGTGCTGGGGCCGACCGAGGGTACGGCCAGCGAGGCGGCGGAGCGGTGCCTGGGCGTGCTGCGGCGGTTCTCGGAGGACGTGGCGGAGCTGGTGCGGTCGGAGACGGCGGACTGGATGGTGGAGTTCCGCTCGGGGCCGGCGCCGATGGTGATGCAGTCGTCCCTGACGTCCCCGCCGCGGCCGGAGGGCCCACCGCCGTCGGGGCGCTTCCCGCTTCCGCCGGGCACCCGGCCGAACATGCCCCGCCAGCGCCCTCCGGAGCCCCGCTGAGGAGCGCGGGGCGTCCGGTCAGCTGAAGATGATCATGGAACCCTGGCCCAGGCTGCGGGTGGCGGCGGCGTGCAGGCCGAGCCAGACGTGCCGCTCGCGGGCGAAGGGACTGTCGTCGTAGGGAATGGGGCCCGCCGGCTCCTCCAGTGAGGTGGGGCGCTCGGGGGGCTGTGGCGCGGCCGGCGGGTTCGCCGGGTCGATGCCGATGGAGGGGGCGACGTACTCCAGCTCCCGCAGCAGCCCCTGCGCGGAGCCGAGCGGGCCGCCGCCGGCGAGGAGTTCCTCGGTGGACAGCGGGGTGGGAAAGTCCACCGGGACGTAGGCGCCCGCGTGGTCGTAGTGCCAGACGAGGTGCGACTGCTGGGCCGTCGACTCGAACATCTCCAGCAACTGCTCGTAGTCGCCGCCCAGTTCGTCGACCGGGGTGACGGCGAGGCCGCAGATCTGCAGCAGGTAGGCGCGGCGAAGGAAGTGCAGGGCGTCGTAGTCGAACCCGGCGACCGGTGCGACGTCGCCGGACAGGCCCGGCATGTAGGCGAAGACGGGGACGGTGGGCAGTCCGGATTCGGTCAGGGCCTTGTCGTAGGCGGCGATCTCTTCCGCGAAGGGATTGTCGGGGCTGTGGCACAGCACATCGACGAGGGGGACCAACCACAGGTCACAGGCCAAGGGAGACTCGCTCTCCTAGAGTCGGATCGTCGGGAAAAGCCGGGACAGCGTACTCAGTGCGTGCCGCGTGCGCGGCTCGTGCGTGTCGCGTGCGCACTCAGTGCAGATCCCATACCCACGCACCGCCGATCCGCTCACCCTCGCGGCCCACGAGCTTGGAAACGGTCTCGTAAAGCGCCGCCTCGTTGTCCTGCGGCGGCAGGATTAGCACCCCCGCCTTCCAGTACGCGAGGTCCGCCTTCGCCTGGGCCCGCCACTCCGGGCCGATCGCGGGCACGTTGCCGCTCCAGCGGACATCCCGAAGGAGGTTCGAGGTGTGGCGGGGCGGAGCGCCGTAGATACCGGTGCGCTCGGGCCCGTAGGGTCCGTTGAAGTATCCGCCGGGCAGCGGGAAGGCGAATCCGGTGACCGACTGCCAGTGCAGGGCGTCCGCGCTGCCCGGGTCGGGGACCGGGATCGGCACGAGCGACTCCCCCGGCCCCAGGTGGTCGCGCCAGGCTCCGTACGCGACGAAGCCCGGCAGCTCCGGCCGTTCCCGTACCGGGTAGGGCGTGGGGAGGATCGGGATGAGCGCGAGTGCGACCGCCGCGAGTCCGACGGCCTGGTTCGCCGGTGAGCGGGACGCCGCGAGCCGGTCGACCGCCAGCGCCACCAGGGCTCCCAGGGCGGGCGCGCAGACCATCGCCACCCGGGACTCGATGACCGACTCGAACAGCGGCCGCTCGGCCAGCAGCAGCCACGGACCGGGCAGGATCACCTCGGTGAACGGGATGCGGATCTCCCGGCCGAGGGAGAGCAGGGCCATGCCGAGCACCGTGGCCGTGAGCGCCTTCACCAGGGGACGCCGCCACAGGCGTACGGCGATCGCGAAGGTCAGGGCGACCAGCGGCCAGCCGTAGAAGGCGTTCTGCTCGGTGCGGTTGAGGGCGAGGGCGTCGGCCCGCGCCTCGTCGCCGAAGAGGGAGCGGCCGGCGAACTCCAGGAAGGCGAGCGGGCTGTTGTTGGCGTGCTCGCCGTGCAGGACGCTGTGGTAGCTCTGCGGGCCGAAGAACTGCCAGTACAGCGGGAAGGCGATCAGCGGCAGGCACACCGCCAGCCCCACGCCGGTCCCCTTCAGCAGCGGCCGCCACGCCGCCCGCGCGACGGCGAGCCCGGCGCGTCCCGACAGCGCGTAGGAGAGGGCGAACAGCAGCATGCCCATCGTGGCGAGCAGCAGCGCTTCCTCGCCGAGGAAGATCTGGTACGCGGCGAAGAGCCCGAGCAGCGCCCCGTCCCTGACCACCGCGCGCCCCTCGCACAGGCGCAGGGCCCGGTCGATGAGGACCGGCATCATGAACAGCAGCAGGAAGTTGGGGTGGGCGTTGCCGTGGGAGATCATCGGCGGCGCGTAGGCGGCGAGCCCGGCGCCCACGGCGGCGGCCCAGCGGTTGTGCACCACCCGCCCGGCCAGCAGCCAGTACCAGCCGCAGGCAGTGGCGGTGAGGCCGAGGGTCAGCACCAGGGCCCAGGTCACCGTCGGGCCGAGCGCGAGCGTGACCGGCGTGAACGGCACGGAGATGCCGAGCATGACGGTGTTGGCCATCAGGTTCACGCCGTCCGGATAGTTCTGCGCCGTCGTGAAGAGGGGGTTGCCCAGATGGACGATGTTGTCCGCGGTGACGGCGAAGAACCATTCCCACTGGTTCTGGTCCTGGCCGGCGTCGGCGAGATAGGCCCGGTCGAGATCGCTCCACAGGCCCTTGTAGAGGAGCACGGAGGCGAGCGTGAAGAGTGCCACGACGGCGAGGTCCGCGCGGCGCACCGACCGGGCCCGCAGCAGGGCGAGTTCGCCGAGCATCCTGGCGTAGTCGAAGGGCCGGACCTTGGAGCCGTCCCGGTGCGACCAGCGCACGGGCACCTCGGTCACGGGCCAGCCCGCCCGCCGGAAGAACCGGAGGATCTCGACGTCGATGCCCCAGCCGTTGAGCCGTGAGGCGGCGAACGCGGTCCGGGCCCGGTCGCCGTCGAGGAGCTTGAAGCCGCACTGGGTGTCGCGGATGCCGGGCAGCGCGACCGCCCGTATGAACCGGTTGCCCAGCCGGCCGAGCCATTCGCGCGAGCGCCGCTGGTGGACCTCGATGCGGGCGTCGGGGTGGGCCCGGGAGCCGATCGCGGCCGCCGTGCCCTCGGCGGTGAGCTGTTTGTCGAGCCGGTCGAGTTCCTCGATCGGGGTCGCGAGGTCGGCGTCGGTGAGCAGGACCCGGCTGCCGTACGAGGCGAGGACCCCGAGCCGCAGGGCGTGGCCCTTGCCGCGGTTCGCCATCGCGGACAGCACGTGGATGCGCGGCTCCTCGGCGGCGGCCTCGCGGGCGACACGCGCGGTGTCGTCGGTCGAACCGTCGTCGACGACGATCAGTTCCCACTCGCCCCAGCGGCCCGGGTCGGCGTTCAGATGCGCCCGGATCGCGTCGAGGGTCGGCCGCAGGCGCTGTTCCTCGTTGTAGGCGGGGACGATTACCGTCAGGTCGGTCACCGCTGAAGTCGCTCCAGATGGTCGGCCCACCGCAAGGAGTGCGCGTTGTAGGCGTCGATGGCCGCCATCACGGCCTCCGGGTCGGCGAGGGTGACGGCGTCGGCGAGTTCCTCGTGTCCGCTCCAGAGCCACTGGCCCGGCTCGCGGACGGTCCGCAGATGGGGAACGGCGAAGACCCAGGCCTGGACGCGGAGCCGGTGCAGGAAGTCGGCGATGTAACGGTTGGCGACGAAGCCGCTGAGCTCGCGCCAGAATCTGAGGTCGTAACCGATGAGGATGTCGAGGTCACCGGCGCGCGCGGCGCGGGCGGCCTCCTCTGCGCGGCGCCGTACCGAAAGGAGCGGCGCGCCGTGCGCCCCGTGGGCGCCGACGAGCTGGACCGTGCGGTCGCACAGCCGCCGGAAGATCCCGTCGACGATCAGCGAACGGGCCTCGACCATGCCGCGGTAGTCGTCGACCGAGAACTGGTGGACGCGGAATCCTTTGTGCTGGTCGGAATCGAGCAGGCCATGCGCCGACAGGTCGACGAGCGCCTCGCGCACGGGCGTCGCGGAGACGCCGTACTGCTCGGCGATCTGCTTGACGGTGAACTCCTGCCCGGGCTTGAGACGCCCCGCGAGCACCTCGTCACGCAGCGCGTCCGCGATCTGCTGCCGCAGGGTGTTGCGGGTCACAGCTCCGCTCGCGGGCATGGTTCGTGGCCCCCTCCGTCCGGTTCCGGACACCATAAGCCAGTCGGAGAGGGCCACCCAGAACGATTACGCTCCGTGCGCGGTCGCGTGCTCGTCGGCGACGGCGAGGGCCGCGTCGAGCGCCGCGAGGCCCTCCTTGGCCTCCGCCTCGGTGATGTTGCAGGCGGGTACGGCGTGGGTCCGGTTCATGTTGACGAAGGGCCACAGGCCGTTCTTCTTGCAGGCCGCGCCGAAGGCGGCCATGGGGGCGTTCGCCTCGCCCGCCGCGTTGTACGGCACGAGCGGCTCACGGGTCTCCCGGTCGCGGACCAGTTCCAGGGCCCAGAAGGCGCCCAGGCCGCGCACCTCGCCGACGGAGGGGTGGCGTTCGGCGAGCTCCCTGAGGCCGGGGCCGAGGACGGTCTCGCCGATGCGGGCGGCGTGCTCCACGACCTTCTCCTCCGCCATGACCCGGATGGTGGCGACGGCGGCGGCGCAGGCGAGGGGGTGGCCGGAGTAGGTGAGGCCGCCCGGGTAGGGCCGCCTGGCGAACGTCTCGGCGACGGCGCCGGAGATGGCGACGCCGCCCAGCGGCACATAGCCGGAGGTGACGCCCTTGGCGAAGGTGAGGAGGTCGGGGACGACGTCGAAGTGCTCGGCGGCGAACCACCTGCCGGTACGCCCGAAGCCGGCCATGACCTCGTCGAGGACGAAGACGATGCCGTGCCGGTCGCAGATCTCGCGGACGCCCTTGAGGTAGCCGGGCGGCGGCGTCATGATCCCGGCGGTGCCGGGCACGGTCTCCAGGACGATCGCGGCGACGGTGTGCGGGCCCTCGTACGTGAGGGTGTCCTCGAGGTGGGTGAGCGCCCGCTCGCACTCCTCGGCCTCGGTGGTGGCGTAGAACGGCGAACGGTAGAGGAACGGCGCCCAGAAGTGGACGACGCCCGCGGAGGCGGTGTCGGAGGCCCAGCGCCGCGGGTCGCCGGTCAGGTTGATCGCCGTGGACGTGGCGCCGTGGTACGAGCGGTAGGCGGAGAGCACCTTGGGGCGGCCGGTGTGCAGCCGGGCCATCCGGACGGCGTTCTCGACTGCTTCGGCGCCACCGTTGGTGAAGAAGATCTTGTCGAGGTCGCCGGGGGTGCGCTCGGCGATGAGGCGTGCGGCCTCGGAGCGTACGTCGACGGCGAAGGCGGGCGCGAAGGTCGCCAGCTTCGCGGCCTGTTCCTGGATCGCGGCGACGACCGCCGGGTGCTGGTACCCGATGTTGGTGTAGACGAGGCCGCTGGTGAAGTCGAGGTAGCGGTTTCCGTCGTAGTCCCAGAAGTACGCCCCCTCGGCGCCGGCGACGGCGAGCGGGTCGATCAGTTCCTGGGCGGCCCAGGAGTGGAACACGTGCGCGCGGTCGGCGGCCTTGACGGCGGCGCCGGCCTGCGGATCGGCATGAGGGGTCATGCGGGCCAGGGTAAGGAGACGCAGGTGGGTGCCGGTATGGCCATCTTGTATGGCGGAAGCGTGATGGATCGGCAGGGTGTCGGGCCCGGGCGGCCGACGGGGGTCCTGGTCCTCCCCCCCTGACCATTGACAGCATCCTGTCGAAATGACAGTCTGTTGTCATAGACGAGGGCCTCAGGAGGCAACCATGACCGGCAACACCCGCGGAGTCGTTCACCTGGCCGTCTACGACACGCTGGCCGACTGGGAGACCGGCCACGCCACCGCGTGGCTCGCCCGCGCGGGTTACGAGATCCGCACCGTCGGGCCGACCGCCGAGCCCGTCGCCAGCATCGGCGGACTGCGCATCACCCCCGACCTCCCGCTCACCGACCTGCGGCCGGAGGACAGCGCCCTGCTGATCCTCCCCGGCGGCGACAAGTGGGACGAGGGCGACGACCTCGCCCCCTTCGCCGCGAAGGCCCGCGCCTTCCTCGACGCGGGCGTGCCGGTCGCCGCCATCTGCGGCGCCACCGCCGGGCTGGCCCGTGAGGGGCTGCTCGACGACCGAGCCCACACCAGCGCCGTGTCGTTCTACCTCGCGGCCACGGGTTACAAGGGCGGCGAGCGGTACGTCGACGCGGACGCCGTCACGGACGGGGACCTGATCACCGCCGGCCCCACCGAACCGGTCGCGTTCGCCCGCGAGGTGCTCGGACGGATGGGCGCCTTCGAGGGTGCGCGGCTCGACGCCTGGTACCGGCTGTTCCACGACTCCGACCCGGCGGCCTACGAGGAGCTGAACTCGTGAGCCGCCACGAGCAGGAGCTGCTCAGCCGGACGGCGCTCGGCGTCTTCCGGCTGAACGGCCAGTTCCTCGCCGTGTCCGAGGAGCTGGCCCGTCCCGCCGGGCTCACCGCCGCCCGGTGGCAGGTCCTCGGCGCCGTACTCACCGAGCCGCTGCCCGTCGCCGGGATCGCCCGCGCGATGGGCATCACCCGCCAGAGCGTGCAGCGGATCGCCGACCTGCTGGTGGAGCGGGGCCTGGCCGCGTACGCCACGAACCCGGCCCACCGCCGCGCGAAGCTCCTCACGCCCACGGAGGAGGGCCGCGCCGCGATCGCGAAGATCGGCCCCGGCCATGCCGGCCTGGCGGCCCGGCTGGCCGCCGAGCTCGGCGAGGAGGGTTTCGCGGAGACGGCCCGGGTGCTGGACCGGCTCTCCCGTGCCCTCGACACCGTCACCGGCGAGCGGCCCGGCGGGGCGGGGTCCGGCGAGCGGCCCGGCGGGGCGGGGTCCGGCGGACCGGGGTCCGGCGGGTCGGGCGAGCCCGGCGGCGAGGGGGCCTCCGTGTCCGGGCGCTGACCACGAGGTGCCGGGGGAAGTGACTGGGGTGACGCTGGAGAAGAAATTCGAGGAGGCGCCTCATGGCAGTCACGGAAGGCACCGTGCCGTTCCGCGAGTACCGCACGTGGTACCGGATCGTGGGCCGGTGGCCCGCCGCGTCCTCCGGGCGGTCCGCGCTGCTCGTGGTCAACGACGGGCCGGGCTGCCCCCACGACTACATGCTGGACCTGGCACCGCTGGCCGCCGAGAACGACCGCCCGGTCGTCTTCTACGACCAGCTCGGCTGCGGCCGCTCCGATCACCCCGACGACCCCGACGTCTGGGTGATGGACACCTTCGTCGAGGAGATCGCCGCCGTGCGCGGCGAACTCGGCCTCGACCGGGTGCACCTCCTCGGCCACTCGTGGGGCGCCCAGGTCGCCCTGGAGTACGCGCTGAGCCGGCCCGCCGGCCTGGCGTCCCTGGTGCTCGTCGGGCCCCTCGCCAGCGCCCGTCTCCACGAGTCCGAGGCGCGCCGGCTGAAGGAGTCGCTCCCCGCGGACGTGCAGGCCGTCATCGACCGGCACGAGAGGGACGGGACCACCGGCGACGACGCCTACATGAAGGCCACCATGGCCTTCTACCGGCAGTGGCTGTGCCGGCTCGACCCGTGGCCCCGCCACCTCATGCACTCGTTCACCAACTGGCGCGAGGACATCTACGAGGCCATGCGTGGCCCGGAGTGGAACATCACCGGCAGCCTCGGGGACTGGGACGTCACACCGCGCCTCGGTGAGCTCGACCTGCCCGTTCTTCTCGCCTCGGGACGCCACGACGTGACCACGCCGGCGGTGGTGCGCCCGCTGGCGGACGGCATCCGGGGCGCCGAGTGGGTGCACTTCGAGGAGAGCGCGCACCTGCCGATGGCGGAGGAGCCGGAGCACTTCCGCCACGTCGTCGGGTCCTTCCTGAACAGGGCGGACACGGGGGTAGAGTGACAGCCTCTCCGTCCAGGAGACACGACCAAGGAGGTGAGTACCCATCAACGCCAGGTCAGGACGGGTGCTTCCGCCGCGGGAGCGCCCCTAGGCATCCCGAAGGTTCCACCTCCATGTCGGTTTTTCCCGTACGGCCCGCTTCTCCTTCCTCCGCTCTCCCCTCGCCCGCACTCCCCTCGCCCGCGGCCCCGTTGCGCGCGTGGCTGTTTCCGCCGACCGTCACCCGGCTGCGCGCGGCCGGGTGCGTCTTCGCCGAGGACGAGGCGGAACTGATCCTGTCCACCGCCGCCACAGCGGCCGAGCTCGACGCGATGGTCGAGCGCCGTGCCGCCGGCCACCCGCTGGAACACGTCCTCGGCTGGGCGGAGTTCCGCGGCCACCGGATGGCCGTCGACGCGGGCGTCTTCGTACCGCGCCGCCGCACCGAGTTCCTCGTCGAGCGGGCCGAGTCCCTCGCCCCGCGCACCGGCGCGCTCGTCGTCGATCTGTGCTGCGGCTCGGGCGCCCTGGGCGCGGCGCTCGTCTCCACCCTGGAGGGCGCCGCACTGCACGCCTCCGACATCGACCCCGCCGCCGTGGCCTGCGCCCGGCGGAACGTCGCACCGGTCGGCGGCGAGGTCTACGAGGGGGATCTGTACGCCCCGCTGCCCGCCGCGCTGCGGGGCCGCGTCGACGTGCTGCTCGCCAACGTCCCGTACGTCCCGACCGACGACGTCGCGCTGCTCCCGCCGGAGGCCCGTATCCACGAGGCCCGCGTGGCGCTCGACGGCGGCGCCGACGGCCTGGACGTCCTGCGCCGGGTGACCGCGGAGGCGGCCGACTGGCTGGCCCCGGGCGGCAGCCTGCTCTTCGAGACCAGCGAGCGCCAGGTCCCGGCGGCCACGGCGGTCGTCGCGGCCGACGGACTGGTGCCGCGGGTGGCGACGTGCGAGGACCTGTACGCCACGGTCGTGGTCGGAACACGGCCTCCGGCCCCTTGGGGAACCCGCTAGGCGCTGGGGTTCCCCGGCAGGACGGGCATATTGGACGCCACCGCGTTACGGGTGCGACGATTTTCCTGACTCCCACGAAAGGGGGCGCCATGTCCTCGATCAAGGAAACCATCGACATCGCGTGCCGTCCCGAAGAGGTCTTCTCCTATGTGACCGACCCTTCCCATCTGCCGGAATGGCAGGAGAGCGCGGTGGCGGTACGGCCGGTGGGCGACGCCCCGTTCGGCGTGGGCTCGCGGACCGTGGTGACCCGGAGGGTCGGGAGGCGGCAGATGCCGATGACCATGGAGATGAGCGAGCTCGATCCACCGCGCAGCTGGCGCATCGACGGCGTCGACGGGCCTGTCAGGGGCCACGTCCACGGCACGGTCGAACCGCTCGGCGACGGTGAGCGGTCCCGGCTGACGCTCGACATGGACTTCGAGGGCCACGGGATCGGCAAGGTGCTCGTGCCGCTCATGGTCCGCCCCAGGGTGCGCAAGGAACTGCCGAGGAACGAGGAACACCTCAAGGAGCTGCTGGAGCACAGGGCCTAGGCCGGCGGCCCCCGGCTCCCTCAGGCCTCGTCCAGACCGACACGGACCGGCGTGAGGGCCGGCCCGTGTCGCCGGCCCGGCAGCAGACGGCCGTGCAGGGCCGCCAGCGGGCGCGGGGCCCACCAGTTCGCGCGGCCCGCCAGGTGCATGAAGGCGGGGACCAGGACGCCCCGGACCACCGTGGCGTCCATGAGGACCGCGAGGGCGAGGCCGCAGCCGATCAGCTTGAGCAGGGTGATGCCCGAGGTCACCAGGGGCAGCAGCGCCGCGGCGAAGACCACCGCCGCCGTGGTGATCACGCGGCCCGTGCGCGCCGTGCCGTCGACCACGGCGGCCTCGTGGTCGCCGGTGGCCCGGTAGTGCTCCTGGATGCGCGAGAGGAGGAACAGCTCGTAGTCCAGGGAGAGCGCGAAGGCGATGCCGAAGACCAGGACGGGCACGGGGATGTCCAGGTGTCCGGTGACGGTGAAGCCGCCCAGCAGATCGCGGAAGTGGCCGTCCTGGAAGACGTGGACCATGGCCCCGAAGCCTGCGCTCAGGCTGAGCGCGCCCACGATCACCGCCTTGACGGGGATGAGCACCGAACCGGTGAAGCAGAACAGCAGCAGGAGCACGCTGCCGGCGATGAGAGCGGCGGCCGTGGGCAGGGCGTCCAGCATCGCGTTCTTGGTGTCGAGGACGCGGGCCGGGCGGCCGGAGACCGCGTGGGGTCCGGGAGCGGGCAGGGCGCGCACCGCCTCGACCAGTCGCTCGTCCCGGTCGGCGGCGCCCCGGCCGGTCACCGCGAGCCAGGTGGCGCCGGGGGCTGTGTGGACCACCGCGTCCGGGCCGGGGGCCTGGGCGCGGCGGCCGTCGCGGTAGACACCGGTCGCGGCCCTGACGTCGGCGACGGCCGGCAGGGCGGAGACACGACGGGCGTAGGCGTCGAGTTCGCCCGGCCGTTCGCGGGCGTCCAGGCGGGGCAGCAGCACGGACACCGTGCGGTTCCACGGCGCCGCGAAGTCCCGTTCGACGCGCTGGGCGGTGGCGTGGGACTCGACGCGCTCCGGGAGGGCCCGCTCGTCGGTGACGCCGAACCGCACGTGTGTGAACGGCAGTGCCAGCGCCGCGAGGAGCAGCGCCGCGCCCCCGGCCGCCAGCAGGGGCCGGCTGCTCGCCGCGCGGGCGACGCGCCGCCAGGCGGCACCGCAGACGGCCCGGCCGCCGCGCCGCAGCCGGGCGAACAGGTCGCCCCGGTCGATCCGGTGGCCCAGTACCGCCAGCAGGGCGGGGAGGACGAGGAAGGTCGCGGCGGCGGCCAGCGCGACCACGCACATGCCCGCCACGGCCATGGAGCGCAGGATGCCCAGCGGGAAGAGGAGCAGCGCGCCCAGGCAGCCGATGACGGTGACGGCGGAGTAGAGGACGGTCCGCCCGGCGGTGCGCATGGTGCGTACCACCGCGTCGGCAGGGCCGGCGCCGGCGGCGAGCTCCTCCCGGTAGCGGGTGACGACGAACAGCCCGTAGTCGACGGCCAGTCCGAAGCCGAGCGCGGTGGTGATGTTCGCCGCGTACACGGAGACCGGCATGAGCACGGTGACGGCCCGCAGCACGGCGAAGGTGCTCACGACGGCCAGGGCGCCGATCACGGCCGGGAGCAGCGCGGCCGTCAGGGAGCCGAAGGCGAAGAGGCCGACCAGGACGGCCAGGGGCGCGCCGATGAGCTCGGCGCGGATCAGCTCGGCGCGGCTCAGGGCGGTGGCCTGGGCCATGCTCCACGCCGGTCCGGTCGCGCTGACCCGCAACGGGCCGTGTCGTCCGGTCAGTTCGGGGACGAGGGTCGCGGCGCGGCGGGCGGCGGTGTGTTCACCGCCCGGCAGTTCCAGGGTGATCAGGGCCGTCCGGCCGTCCCTGCCGAGCATGCGGGCGTCGCCGGTGGTCCAGTAGGACACGACCCGGCCGACCCCTGGCTCCCGGGCCGCGCGCCGGGTGTGGGCGATGCCGGCGCGCGCCACGTCGGGCGCGGTGACGGGCCCGTCCGCCCTCGCTTCCAGCACCACGTCCGGAATACCCGCGCCGAAGCGTTCACGGATCTCCGCGTCGGTGCGCGTGGCCTCGGTGCCTTCCGCGATGTAGCCGCCGTTGGAGAGCCGGGATCCGGTGCCGATCGCGGCGGCCGCCATCAGCAGGCCGATTCCCAGTGCGCAGAACAGCACCCGCCACGGCCTGCCGATCGCCCGTCGGATCACGACTCTCCCACCTCCGGGTTTTCCTGGGACGGGAAATGACATTACGGGGCGGCGGGCCCGGGACGGGCGAGGCGATATACCGGCGTGGCGCCCGGGCGTGAACCGGGAAAGGGCGGAAGGGCGGAAGGGCGGAATTCCTTTCGGGTCAGGGCGCCGCGAGAATCAGGGCCGCGTTCTGGCCGCCGAATCCGAGGGAGTTCGACAGGACCGCCTCCATGCGCAGGTGCCTCGGCACCTTTGTCACGACGTCGAGGTCGATCTCCGGGTCCTGGCGGTCGAGGTTGGCCGTCGGCGGGACCATCTGGTGCTGCAGGGTCAGGACGGCGAACGCCGCCTCGATGCCGCCGGCGCCGCCGAGCGCGTGCCCGACGACGCTCTTGGTGGCCGTCACGGGCGGCGGGCCGCCACCGAAGACCGCCGTCATGGCCCTGGCCTCGACGAGGTCGTTGGTGCGGGTGGCGGTGCCGTGCGCGTTGATGTGGCCGATGTCGGTGGGCCGCATCCCGGCGTCGGCCAGGGCCGCCCGGACCGCCTGCTGCAGTCCCGCGCCGTCGGGTGCGGGGGCGGTGGGGTGGTGGGCGTCCGCGGAGAGGCCGAAGCCGGCGAGGCGGGCGCGGACGGGGGCGCGGCGGGCGCGGGCGTGGTCCGCGCGTTCCAGGACGAGGAGCCCCGCGCCCTCGCCGAGTACGAAGCCGTCGCGGTCGGCGTCGAACGGGCGGGACGCACCCGCCGGGTCGTGGCCCCGGGTGGACAGGGTGGTCATCCGGGAGAAGCAGAGGCTGACGATCGGGGAGAGGCGCGGCGCCTCGCTCCCGCCGGCGATCACGACGTCGCAGGCGCCCGCGGTCAGCAGTGCCTTGGCCGTGCCGATCGCCGTGGCCCCGGAGGCGCAGGCGGTGCTGACGGCCAGTCCGGGGCCCCGGGCCCCGAGGTCGATGCCCACTTCCCCGGCCGCCATGTTCGGCACGCTGCGGGGCAGGACGAGCGGTGAGACGGCCTGCGGGCGGCCGCCGAGGACCTTGCCGAACTCCGTCGACCACAGCTCCATGCTGGTCGAGCCGACCCCGAGGACCACGCCCACGCGTGCCCCGTCCCAGGAGGCGGGGTCGAGCCCGGCGTCGGCCACGGCCTGCCGGGCCGCGCACACGGCGAGCTGGGTGAAGCGGTCCATGCGCCAGGCGGCACGGCCGATGAGCGCCGCGGCGTCGAAGTCCCGCAGGTGGCAGGAGAAGTCGACCGGCATGCCGGCCAGTGCCGGGTCGGTGCGGGCGGTGGACAGCCCCGCGCACAGGGCCGACCAGTTCTCGTCAGCACCCACGCCCGCGGGTGTCACGAGGCCGAGGCCGGTGACGACGACGTCGTCCGGTTTCACGGGCCCACCTGGACGAGCCGGCCCTCCAGCCAGGCCGCGATGTCCGCGAGGGGGCTGTCGGGACCGGGGGCGTTCTCCTCCTCCAGGAGCTTGACCCCGTACTGGTCCTCCAGGACCGTCAGAAGTTCCAGCAGCGCGAGGGAGTCGAGTCCCAGTCCGGCGAGAGTGGCCTGTGGCGTCAGTTCCTCCGCCGGGATGCCGAACGGCTGCTCGGCGAGTTTCTCGGCGAGTACGCGGTACATGTCCGTCATGACGCTCCTTGGAATGCGAGTGGTCGACGTTCCGGGCGGAGAAGGGCGGACGCGAAACTATCAGGGGCTAATCATCGGACGACTCTTTCAACGGCGCGCGGTCCACGCCGGAAGGGCAGTTCACGCGTCAGGGCTATGCTTTGCGAGGAATTCCGGGCAGCGATCCGATAATTGCCCCGGATTCCCGTCCACCGCGAAAGGTGAATATATGACTCGCTCCGGCGACGCGGCGACGACCGTGGAACCGCTGACGGGTGAGCCGGACCTGCTCGTGATGACCGGTGCCACCGGCTTTCTGGGTTCCCATCTGCTCGCCCGGCTCCTGCGGGCGGGCCGGAGCCGTGTCGTGGCGCTGGTCCGGGACGATCCGTGCGCGGCGGCCGCCCGTCTGCGCATCGCCCTGCGCGCGACCGGTGTCCCCCTGCCCACCGATCTCGACGCGCGCGTACGTCTGGTCCGGGGCGACGTGGTGCGGCCGCGCCTCGGTCTGGACCCGGGCACGTACCGGACGCTCGCCGAACGGGCCGGCGCGATCTGGCACGTGGCCGGTGACATCCGGCTCACGGCCCGGCCGGACGTCCTGGACCGCACGAACGTGCGGGGCACCGGCCACGTGCTGGATCTGGTCGCGGCCGCGCGCCGCCCGGTCCGCCTCTTCCACGTCAGCACCGCCTATGTGGCGGGCGGCCGCGCACACGGCCACGTGGGCGAGGACGAACTCGACTGCGGCGACGGCTTCCTGACCCCGTACGAAGGGTCGAAGTTCCGCGCGGAGCAGCTCGTGCGCGCCTTCGCCTGCGGCCGGGACGACGCGATCGCGGTGCTGCGGCCCAGTGTGCTGGCCGACGACCGGCCCGCGACGCCGGGCGGGCCGCGCAGCCCGCACACCGTGGCCGCGGCCGGACTCGCGCGGGTCGGCGGCCTGCTTTCGGGTCCGCTCACGGGCCGGGTGGTCCGGTCCGGCGGCGGTGTGGTGGTGGCCCGGATGCCCGGGGATCCGGACGCGCACATGAACGTGCTGCCGGTGCAGCACGCCGCCGACACGATGGTCGAGGTGTCGCGGCGGCCGGCCGCCCCCGGTGTGACGACCTATCACGTGGTGCATCCCCGGCAGACCCCGGTCCGGCGGCTGCTGGACGCCATGACCCACCACACGCCCTGGCTGCGGGTGGAGCTGGACCCGGAGGGTGCCGCGCCGCGCGGGATGCTGGAGCAGTTGCTGACGCGCCTGGGCGGTGGCGTCGCGGCGTACGGGCGGCTGCACCGGACGTACGCCCGGGGGCGGTGCGCGGAGCTGGGCCTGCCGGACCCGCCCGAACTCGACGAGCGGTATCTGCGGGCCAGTTTCGCCCCTCCGGCGGGAATGTCCCGGAGCGGGTGAGGGCACACCGCCGCCGCGCGGAGCGGCGCGCGACGGCGGTGTGCGTTCCCGGGGGGAGTGTCAGCAGCTCAGGTTGGCGCCCGTCGGTACGCCCAGGATCTGGGTGAAGCGCTGGTAGTTGTTGATCCGGCTCTGGACCTGTGCCGGGTTCTTGCCGTCGCACTCCAGGGCCCCGTTGATGGAGCGGATCGTCTGGCCGAAGCCGGCCTGGTTGACCATGGCGTTGTGCGGGGTCATCGTGCCGGGGCCGTTCTGGGTGTTCCAGTACCAGAGGCCGGTCTTCCAGGCCACGGCCGGCTCCCGCTCGACGCGGTACGGGTTGTTCAGCAGGTCGATGCCGAGCGCGTCGCCGGCGGCCTTGTAGTTGAAGTTCCAGCTGAGCTGGATGGGGCCGCGGCCGTAGTAGGCGGCCTGGCCGGCCGGGCAGCCGTAGGGCTGGTTGCGGTCGCAGTAGTGCGGGTAGTTGGCGGTGTTCTGCTCCACGATGTGGACCAGGCCGCCGGTCTCGTGGCTGACGTTGGCGAGGAAGGCCGCGGCCTCCTGCTTCTTCACCGTGTCGCTGCCGCTGTTCGCGAAGCCGGGGTACGCGCTCAGCGCGGCGGTCAGCCCACTGTACGTGTAGAACGGATTCCGGTTCGGGAACATCTGGTTGAACTGGGCCTCGCTCACCACGAAACCGGACGGCGAGGGGCCGGGGTCTCCGGATCCGCCGCCGCAGGCGCCCTGGTCGGACCAGACGTCGGCCGAGCCGGGGCGTTCGTTCTGGGTCCACCACTTGGCGAGCCAGTTGCGGCCGTTGTGCGAGGCGGTCTTGCCGCCGGTGTAGACGGCGGACGAGCTCCACGGCGCGGCGCACTCGGCGGCCGAGGCGGTGGAGGCGGGGAGGAGGACGGCGAGTCCGACGGCGGTGCAGAGCGCGGCTAACAGAGCCGACATGCGTCGCAGCATGGGGGTCCTTCCGGTGGGGGGCCGGCCCCCACCGAACCGCGAATGGTCTGTACCTGTCAAGGTCTGGACCAATCCTGGTTACCTGTGAACTCCCGCCCGCCGAGGGAGCCCCGGCGTCGAGACCGCCCGGTGACACCTGTCTGGCATGCTCTGTTCAGTGGACCCCTTGAACGGCGACGACCCCACCCAGATCGGCCCCTTCCGCCTGCTCGGCAGGCTCGGGTCCGGTGGCATGGGCCGCGTCTACCTCGCACGATCGGCCGGCGGACGCACCGTCGCGGTCAAGGTCGTGCACGCCGAACTGGCCGCCCAGGACGAGTTCCGCCGGCGGTTCGCGCGGGAGGTCGCCGCACTGGAACGGGTCGGCGGGACCGGGACCGCCCCGGTACTCGGCGCCGACACGGCGGCCGAGGCGCCGTGGGTGGCCATCGGCTATGTCGCCGGGCCCTCCCTGCGGTCCGTCGTCGCCCAGGAGTTCGGCCCGCTCCCCCCGTCGTCCGTGCGCTCCCTCGCCGTCGGCCTGGCCCGCGCCCTGGCGCACATCCACGCCGCCGGACTGGTCCACCGCGATCTGAAGCCGGCCAACGTCCTGCTCACCGTGGACGGCCCCCGCGTCATCGACTTCGGCATCGCCCGCGCCGTCGACACGGTCACCGACGGCGGCCTCACCAGCACCGGCGCGGTCGTCGGCTCCCCCGGCTTCATGTCGCCCGAGCAGGTGCGGGGCGAACGGCTCACGCCCGCGTCGGACGTCTTCTGCCTCGGGTCCGTCCTGGCGTACGCGGCGACCGGCCGCGCCCCGTTCGGCACCGCCGACAGCGGCGTCCACGCCATGATGTTCCGCATCGCCCACGACGAGCCGGACCTGACCGGCCTGCCCGCCGAGCTCGACGACCTGGTGCGCGGCTGTCTGCACAAGGACCCGGCCGCCCGGCCCACCGCCGCGCACCTCGCCGAACACGTCCCGGCGTCGGACCCGTGGCTGCCCGCCGGGCTCCTCGCCCAGCTCGGCCGCCACGCCGCCCGCCTCCTCGACGAGGACGGCGACCCCACCCCCGTCACGCCCGCGACGCCCCTGCCGTCCGTGCCGGGCGGCCCGGACGGCGCCGGCGGCACGGGCACACCACGCAAGCGGCGCCGGGCGCTCGTCGCCGCCTGCGCCGCCGCCGCGGTCGTGGTGGCGACCGCCGGAGGCCTGGCCTACACCTACTGGCCAGGCGAGCGCGCCGTCACGACGAAGGACCACAAGACCCCGGGCAAGGCCACGAACGCGGTCCCGGCCGCCTTCCGGGGCGCCTGGGAGGGCGTCGTCAAAGGCACCCAGGACGCTCCGTACGAGACCGCCCGCATCGAGATCGGCACCGGCCTTCCCGGCGAGAAGGCAGGCACGTACGTCCATGTGACCGGCGAGCGACTGTGCATGGGCCGCTCCACGCTCGTCTCCGCCGACGAGGACAAGGTCGTGTTCGGCGAGAGCGACGTGACGACGAGCGTGCCCGCCAAGCAGTGCGTGCCCGCCGCGCACCAGACCCTGACCATGACCTCGCCGGACGTCCTGCAGTGGACGTCGGGGACGGTGACGGCCACCTTCCGCAAGGTGCGGACGGCGACGGAGATCGTCCCGGCGAAGATGGTCGGCCACTGGAAGCAGGCCCCGCACCCCGAGATCCCCAAGGCGGAGCAGGATCTCTACCGCTCCGAGATCACCATCACCCAGGGCCCGGTCGGCGCCCCGCTGGTGCACTTCTCGGACAGCTACCCCAAGACCGACGAGGAGACCGGCGAACCGACCGGCTCCTCGCTGAACTGCGCGAGCACCGCCGTGCTCGGCGGCGCGGGAAACCTGGTGATCATCGGCCCGCCGTCCCTGGACACCGGGTCGGACCCCGGCTGCGAGGAGTTCGGCTCCGGCTCCTCGCAGAGCCTGCGTCTCGACCGCTTCGAGGGCAAGGACCGGCTGCTGGTGTACGGCATGGCGGCGGACGGCGAGCCCGGCGAGTACTTCAAGGAGTTCTGACGCGCCCCGGCCCCCCCTTCGCACGACCTCAGTAGGCCGCAGAACGGACGTGATGAGGACAGCGCCGACGGGGGCATGGCGGTCGAACCGGGCTCGGACCTTGGAGAGGTGCCACGCGTGCAGCGGCGAAGGTGAAGCCGGAACGGTTGTCGCCGAGTCACGGAACCCGACTGGCATCTTGCGTCGCGACACAGACTCCCACGAACGCGCGACCCGTCTCCCTCGCGCGGCCGAGGTACGCCCCCACTTCTTCCCTGTCCGCCCCGAGCGTCAGCGGATCGAGCCCCACCGTGACGCGGACCGCGCCCAGCACGGCAGCACGGGCCAGCCACACCGGGCCCGGTGTGGGCACCCGCAGGAGACAGGACGCATGTCCGTAGTCCAGTGCGACGACGTCGCCGCGCATGAGCAGCCGCCCGCACCCGAGGGGAGTCCGGCGACTGGTGACCGGGGCGAGCCACAGGCCGAGCGCCGTGCCCCGCAGGGCACGTTCGCTGCCGGGCAGCCACCCCGTGATCAGCAGGCAGGCGAGGCCGCCGGCGCCACGGTCGACCCAGGAGGTGACACCGAGGCTGTCCACGGACTCGGCACCGGGCGGCTCCACGCAGGCGAGGGGCCCGCTCATACGGTCACCACCCCGGACCGCAGTTCGGCCCAGACGGCCTTGCCGGGGCCCCGGCGGCCGGAGACCCCCCACCGGTTGGACACGGCGTCGACGACGAGGAGGCCCCGGCCGTCGCCCCGTACCGGCCGTACGCTCGACGCGTCGTGCACCTCGACACGCGCGCCGCGCGCCAGTCTCAGAAAGCGGGTCTCCACGTCCCGGCCGCGGACGCGGGCGTGCCGGACGGCGTTGGTGAACAACTCGGACAGCACCAGGACCGCCGAGTCCTCAATCCCTTGCAGACCCCAGCCGGCCAGCGTGACGGCGAGCTCGCCCCGCGCGAGCCCCACACATCGCGGACTCCGGCTCCACCGCCGCACCACGGTGAGGGGGCTCATCGGCCCACCACATAGGGACGGACGAGGGGGCTCGGGCAGTCGAGGACGAGGTCACCGAGGAAGACCCGGCGCGGGCGCGGAGACAGGGGCGGCGCGGGGAGGGGGACTTGAGGCGCGCCCGGTGCGGCGAGATGAAGGAAAGCGGCTGCCCGCTGGAGGGCATGCCGGATACGGTGGACCATGCTGACGCTCCGCAGAGTTCGTTGGCCACGCCCCGGGGTGCTACCAACACCGCCGGGGCGCCCTTTTTCGCGCGCCGAGATCACGCTCATCACTATGTGTGGCGCGCAGCACACTCACCGTAGACCCAACATGTTGGGGATCACAACACATTAGGCTGGACTTGCCGTCAGATGAGGTCGTCGAACTCGCCCGCCTTGACGCCGGCCAGGAACGCCCGCAGTTTCTTCGGGCTCGTCGTCACTATGACGTCGGGGTCGTCGCTCTCCCGCACCAGGATCTGCCCGTCCCGCACAGCGAGTTCGATGCAGTTGCCCTCCGGGCCCGAGAAAGACGACTTGCGCCACTGAATGTCCACTCTGAGCACACCCTCACAGTTCTTGCACCACTTCATGGAGGAAGTCCCGCGAGCGAGCCGGGTCGAGGGAGCGATCCTCCATACGTGCCAGGACCGCTCGGTAGTTGACCAGGTGAGTCTCCGCGTGCAGGAAATCCATCCCGCTGGACAGGTCGATCTGAACCGTGTCGGGCGCTGACACGGGCCCGCACGCGTAGAGGGTGGAGCCCCCGACGCTTGTGAAGCCACCGGCTTCGAAGGGGATGACGCGGATGGTCACCTGCTCCCGGTCGGCCTGCTTCAGCATGCGATCCAACTGCGCCCTGATGACAGCCCGGCCACCGAAGCGCATACGTAGTGCCGCCTCGTGCACAAGGAACGAGCACTCCGGAGCATCCGATCGATCGAGGACGCCCTGCCGTCTCGTGCGGAACTCGATCCGCCGCTCGATCTCCTCCTCCCTCAACGGGGGCACTGCCTCCTGGAACACAGCGCGGGCGTAGTCCGGAGACTGCAGAAGCCCGGGCAAGTGCGTGATCTGGATATGCCTCAAGGCGGTGGCACGGTGCTCCAGTTCCGCAAGGTCGAGTAGTGCCGGAGCGACAGCGTCGCGGTATTCGTCCCACCAGTGGCCACCGCCGCGCTCCCGGGCCATCGAGGCGAGCGCGTCGACATAATCGGCATCAGGGCATGCATAGTTGGAAGCCCAGACACGGACTCGATCAGCGCTTACGCCGAAGCGCGCGGACTCCGTGTTGCTCACGGTCGTCCGGTCGGTGCCGTTCAGCACCGCGGCCTCGTTGATGCTGAGCCCGACCTGCTCACGCATCCGGCGCAGCTCCATGCCCAGCCGGCGCTGCCGCTCGGTCGGCGGCTTCCTCGCGCCCATCAGCTGCCCCCTTTTGTCGCCGCGTCGTACAGCGTAGCCAGGGCACGCACGGCCCTATGACTGGCGGCCGGCACTCAGTGAGTACCGGCCACCGGTCAGAGGTGAAGGACCTGCGGGTCCTACAGGAAGGAGTTGATCTCGATCGTCTCGGTGCGGCCCGGGCCGACACCGATCGCCGAGATCGGCGCGCCGGACATCTCCTCCAGCGCCTTCACGTACGCCTGCGCGTTCTTCGGCAGGTCCGAGAAGGTCTTCGCCTTGCTGATGTCCTCGGACCAGCCGGGCAGGTACTCGTAGATCGGCTTCGCGTGGTGGAAGTCGGTCTGCGAGTACGGCAGCTCCTCGACACGCTTGCCGTCGATCTCGTACGCGACACAGACGGGGATCTGCTCCCAGCCGGTCAGCACGTCCAGCTTGGTGAGGAAGAAGTCGGTCAGACCGTTCACCCGGGTCGCGTAGCGGGCGATGACCGCGTCGAACCAGCCGCAGCGGCGGTCACGGCCGGTGGTCACACCGCGCTCGCCACCGATGCGGCGCAGCGCCTCGCCGTCCTCGTCGAAGAGTTCCGTCGGGAACGGGCCCGCGCCGACACGGGTGGTGTACGCCTTGAGGATGCCGATGACCCGGCTGATCTTCGTGGGGCCGACGCCCGCGCCGGTGCAGGCACCGCCGGAGGTCGGGTTCGAGGAGGTCACGAAGGGGTACGTGCCGTGGTCGACGTCCAGCAGGGTGCCCTGACCGCCCTCGAAGAGGACGACCTTGCCCTCGTCGATGGCGTTGTTCAGGATCAGCGTGGTGTCGGCGACGTACGGCTTGATCTGCTCCGCGTACTGGAGCATCTCCTCGACGATCCGGCCGGACTCGATGGCGCGGCGGTTGAAGACCTTGGCGAGGAGCTGGTTCTTCTGCTCCAGCGCCGCCTCCACCTTCTGGGTGAGGATCGACTCGTCGTACAGGTCCTGGACGCGGATGCCGACACGGTTGATCTTGTCGGCGTAGGTCGGGCCGATGCCGCGGCCCGTGGTGCCGATCTTCCGCTTGCCGAGGAACCGTTCCGTCACCTTGTCGAGCGTGACGTTGTACGGCGTGATCAGATGCGCGTTACCGCTGATCAGCAGCTTCGACGTGTCGACGCCGCGCTCGTTCAGCCCGCTCAGCTCGGAGAGCAGGACCGCCGGGTCGACGACGACACCGTTTCCGATGACCGGGGTACACCCCGGCGAGAGGATTCCGGAAGGGAGAAGGTGCAGCGCGTACTTCTGGTCGCCGACGACGACCGTGTGGCCGGCGTTGTTGCCGCCCTGGTAGCGCACCACGTAATCAACGGATCCACCGAGGAGGTCGGTGGCCTTTCCCTTGCCCTCGTCACCCCACTGAGCACCGAGCAGCACAAGTGCGGGCACAGGCGTACACCCCTTCCGGGCGGGGCATGTCCAAGGTCAGGGGGCCGACGCCGCCTCACCGGTGTGCCCCGGAATAGACGAAGCCCCTGGCGCAATAGCGCAAGGGGCTCTTGCACAAAGATGCTACCCGAGGAAGGACCGAGGTGTCGGCTCACGACCAGCTGATGGTGGTCATCGACCCGGTCGCCCGCCGAACTGACGGCGAGTCCGTGCGGATCGCGAAAGACGTACTGCGCGGGGGCTCAGAAGCGAAAATCTGCCTGCCGGACGGCCCGGGGGATTTTGCCCGGGCCGTGGCGCGGCGGGGCTCCCGGCGTCTGGTGGTGGTCGGCGACGACCGTGCGCTGCTGCGGGCCGTGGCCCAATTGCACCGGGGCCGCGAGCTCACGGGCGGGGCCGTGTCGGTGGTCCCGGTGGGCCCGCGCGGATCGGTGCAGCTGGCCGGCTCGCTCGGGGTGCCCCTCGGGGCGGTGGCCGCCGCGCGGGCCGTGCTCGACGGCACGGAGCGGCATCTGGACCTGCTGGTCGACGACAGCGACGGGGTGGTGGTGGGCGGGCTGCGCATCCCCGCGGGCCCGGCCCGGGTGACCGCGGTCCCGACGGCCACGGTGTGGGACACCTGCCGGTCGCTGGTGCGCACCCTGGTCCGCCCGGCGCCCCCGGTGCGGGCGGCCCGGCTGCACCGGCTGCGGGTCGAGGCCGACGGGCGGCTGCTGAGCGACCTGGACGATCCGGTGGAGAACGTGACGGTGGCGTCGCGCGGCGGGGTCGCGCAGGTGGTCGTCCGGCCGAGGGCGGCGGAGCCGGTCCGCGTGGACGCCAGGGCCGTGACCGTCTCGGGCGCGTCGTTCCGCTACCGCGCGGACGCGGCGATCACGGGCCCCGTCTGGACCCGCACCTGGACGCTGCGGCCGGGGGCCTGGTCCCTGACGGTGCCGGACCAGCGCACCGGCCAGAGCCGGGGCGGTGTCCGGATCGCCTGACCCCGCGCCTCGCCGGCCCGTCCGTCAGAGCGCGTCCAGGGGACCGGCGACCGGCAGCTGTTCGTCCTCGTCCGGTTCTTCGGAACCGTCTCCGGGGAAGATCATCTTGGCGCTTCCGGCGATCAGGCCCATCGATGTCAGTCCGAGCGCGAACTTCAGCAGCCGCATGCCGCCCGTCCAGTCGTGGGGCGCTCCGAAGACGACCCAGAAGCCGAGGGCGATTCCGGCCAGCAGGACGACGACACCGGCCGTGCGCAGCACTATCCTCTTCATGGACTCATGATCCACTACGGGCCCGGTGCTCGCGCCAGCGGTCCAGAATCCCGAGCATCTCCTTCTGCAGGAACTCGAAGAACTCGGCGGTCTCCGCGACCCGGGCGCCCTCCGGGGTCTCCCGGCCGAGGGTGTCGGCGGCCTCGTTCATCACCGTCTGCCAGCGGCCGAGCAAATGGTCGCGCCGGGCGAGGGCCTCGTACCAGACCTGGTTGTGCAGGACGTACCGCTCGCGCCGGGAGCCCGGGGCGCGCTCGCGGCTGACCATGTTGACCTGGGCCAGGTAACGCACCGCGCCGGAGACGGCGGCGGGGCTGATCTTCAGTCGCTCGGCCAGCTCGGCGGAGGTCAGCGCCGCGTTCTCGGAGACGAGCAGCGCGGCGAAGACCCGGGCGGCCATGCGCTGCATGCCGGCCTCGGTGAGTTCGGCCGCGAACCGCTCCACGACGCGGCCGACCTCTTCCTCGTTGCGCTCGTTCGCCGTCGCCATGACCTCATCGTCTCCCGTCGTCCACCGCACTCCTCGACTTTATACGCTTCCTTAACTTCACAAATTTGTGAAAGTCGCGTACGTTCTGAAGTATGACGAAGGCATACCTCGCTCTTGAGGTCACCGGCCTGCACAAGTCGTTCGGGCGGACACACGCGCTGGACGGACTCGACCTCACCGTCGAGGCCGGCGAGGTCCACGGGTTCCTCGGCCCCAACGGCGCCGGGAAGTCCACCACCATCCGGGTCCTGCTCGGACTGCTGCGCGCCGATTCCGGCACCGCCCGGCTCCTCGGCAAGGACCCGTGGCGCGACGCCGTCGAACTGCACAGGCGGGTCGCGTACGTCCCCGGTGACGTCACCCTGTGGCGCAACCTGTCGGGCGGAGAGGTGATCGACCTCTACGGGCGGCTGCGCGGGGGGCTCGACAAGGCCCGGCGCGCCGACCTCGTCGAGAGGTTCGAGCTCGACCCCACCAAGAAGGGGCGCACCTACTCCAAGGGCAACCGCCAGAAGGTAGCCCTGGTCGCCGCCTTCGCCTCGGACGTCGACGTGCTGATCCTCGACGAGCCGACGAGCGGCCTCGACCCGCTGATGGAGGAGGTCTTCCAGAACTGTGTGGACGAGGAGCGCGACCGCGGACGGACGGTCCTGCTCTCCTCCCACATCCTCAGCGAGGTGGAGAGCCTCTGCGACCGGGTCAGCATCATCCGCAAGGGCCGCACCGTCGAGTCGGGCTCACTCGCCGAGCTGCGCCATCTGACCCGTACCAGCGTCACCGCCGAACTGGCCGGACCGCCCAACGGACTCGCGCACCTGCCCGGCGTCCACGACCTCGACATCCGGGGGAACCGGGTCAGGCTGCAGGTCGAGAGCGACCGGCTGGACGGGGTGCTCACGTCCCTCGCGGAGTCCGGAATCCGGTCGCTGACCAGCACGCCGCCCACCCTGGAGGAGCTGTTCCTGCGCCACTACGCGGACGAGGCGGCGGGCCGATGAGCGCGCTCGCCGGAACCGGCACCCTCGGGCGGCTCGCCCTGCGCCGCGACCGGCTGATGATGCCCCTGTGGGTCGTGGTCGTCGGCGGCATGGTCGCCAGTGGCTCCGGCTCGCTGCAGAGCGTGTACGGCAGCGCCGCCGAACGGGCCGCGGCCGCCGCGACGATGAACGCCAACAGCTCCATGCGGTCGCTGTACGGCCCGGTGTTCACCGACTCCGTCGGCGGCCTGGTCGCCTGGCGGTTCGGCGTCTTCGCCGCCGTGCTCGCCGCCGTGATGAGCCTGGTCGTCGTCGTCCGGCACACCCGGGAGGAAGAGGAGACGGGCCGTCAGGAAATGCTGTCCGCGGCCGTGGTCGGGCGGCGCGCCCCGCTGACGGCCGCACTGCTGGCCGCGCTCCTCGCCAACACCGCGGTCGCCCTGCTCATCACGGCCGGACTCGCCGGACAGGGCGCGGGCGGGGCGCTCGCCCTGGGCCTCGCGGTCGGCGGGACCGGCATGGTCTTCGCCACCATGGCGGCCATCGTCGCCCAGCTCACCGAGAGCGCACGGCTCGCCAAGGGGCTGACGGCGGCGGCCCTGGGCGTGGCGTTCGTGCTGCGGGCCGCCGGGGACGCCGGAACGGACGACGGATCGTCCGTGCTGACCTGGCTCTCCCCCATCGGATGGGCGGAGAACGTCCGCGCCTTCGCGGGCGAGCGGTGGTGGGTGCTGCTGCTGCTCGCCGCCGCGGTGGCCGTGCAGACCGTGGTGGCCTACACGCTCGCCGGGCGCCGTGACGTCGGGATGAGTTTCCTGCCCACCCGGCCGGGACCCGCGGTGGGCCGGCTCGCCACGGCCGGTGCCCTCGCCTGGCGCCTCCAGCGCGGCGGTGTCCTCGGCTGGACGCTCGGCTTCCTGGCGGGCGGGCTGGTCTTCGGCGGCATGGTCGAGGGGGCGGCCGAGCTGGTCGGCGACAACGAGCGGACCCGCGAGATCTTCGAGCGGATGGGCGGCAGCGGCGGTCTGACGGACGCCTTCCTCGCCGCGATGACCGGGCTGTTCGGCCTGATCGCCGCGCTGTACGTGGTCGGCTCGGTACTGCGCCTGCACGGCGAGGAGACCTCGCAGCGCGCCGAACCGGTCCTCGCGGCCGCGGTCGGCAGGCTGCGCTGGGCGGCGGGACACCTCGTCATCGCCTTCGGCGGAGCGGTCCTCGTCCTGACCGCGGCCGCGGCCGGGCTCGCCCTGTCGTACGGCAGGGACTTCGGGCCCATCCTGGGCGCCGCACTCGTCCAGCTCCCGGCGGTGTGGCTGCTCGGCGCCCTCGCCGTCCTGCTGCACGGCGCCGCGCCCAAGGCCGCGGTGGCGGCCTGGGGCGTGGCGGGTCTGGCGCTGGCCCTCGGCTGGATCGGCCCGGCGCTGAACCTCCCGCGGACGGTGCTGAACCTCTCGCCCTTCGGCCACCTGCCGAAGCTCCCGGGCCAGGAGATGGAATGGGGCCCGGTCCTGGTCCTCCTCGCCCTGGCGGCCGCCCTGGTCGCCGCGGGCCTGGCGGGGCTCAAGCGCCGGGACATGACCACGTGAGCCGGCCGGGGCCAGCGGCTCCCGGATTGGCGGCTCCCGAGCCGGCGGCTCCCCGGCTCCGGCGCATTCCGGCCCAGCGGCTCCCGGCCCGGCAGCTTCCCGGCCCAGCGGCTCCCCGGCCCGGAAAGGTGCCCGGCCAGTGGCTCCCAGACCAGCGGCTTCCCGGCCCAGCGGCTCCCAGACCGGCGGCTCCCCGGCCCAGCGGCTCCACGGCCCAGCGGCTCCCGGCCGGAAAGGTGCCCCGGCCGGAAAGGTGTCCGGCCCCTACACCTCGACGCGCAGTTCCTTCAGGCCCCGGATGACATAACCGGGCTGCCACTCGGGTTCCGCCGCGAGCCGCATCCGCGGCGCGCGGCGGAGCAGCGCGCCGAAGGAGGCGGACAGCTCCAGACGGGCCAGGGGGGCGCCCAGGCAGTAGTGCACACCGGCGCCGAAGGTGATGTGGGGGTTGTCCGCCCGGGTCAGGTCCAGCCGGTCCGGGTCCTCGAAACGGGCCGGGTCGCGGTTGGCGGAACCGAAGAGCAGCGCCACCTCGGAGCCCCGCGGGACGGTGACGTCACCGATCTCGATGTCGTCCAGGACCCACCGCTCGAACATCTGCAGCGGGGTGTCGAACCGCAGCAGCTCCTCCACGGCCGTCGGCAGCGCCGCGTCGCCCGCGCGCAGCACGGCCAGCTGCTCGGGGTGGCGGAAGAGTGTCCACCAGCCGTTCGCCGTGGTGTTCACCGTCGCCTCGTGGCCCGCGTTCAGCAGCAGCACGCATGTCGAGATCATCTCCTGCTCGCTGAGCCGGTCCCCCTCGTCGTGGGCCGCGATCAGCGCGCTGATCAGGTCCTCGCCGGGCACGGCCCGCCGCTCGGCGATCAGCTCCCGCAGATAGCCGGAGAAGTCGAGCGAGGCGCGTACGGCCCGCTCCGCGGTCGCCTCGTCCGGGTTCAGCTCGAACATGCCGCAGATCGCCGCCGACCAGGGCCGCAGCAGCCCGCGATCGGCCTCGGGGACACCGAGCATCTCGGCGATGACGGCGACCGGCAGGGGCTCGGCGACCTCCGCCAGCAGGTCCCCGCCGCCCGCCTCGACCAGCCGGCCCACCAGCTCGTCGGCGAGCCGCTCGACGAACGGAGCCAGCCGCTCGACCGTGCGGGGCGTGAAGGCCTTCGACACCAGCCGTCTGATCCGGGTGTGGTCGGGCGCCTCCAGATCGAGCATCCCGTTGCCGTTCAGCACGTGGAACGGCTCGTGCGCGGCGGGCGGAGGGGTCCGCCCGAACTCCTCGTGGGTGAACCGGTGCAGATACGTCCGCCCCAGCCGGCGGTCCCGCAGCAGCGCGGAGACATCGGCGTGGTGCGGGACGAGCCACTGCCGGCTCGGCTCGAACCAGTGCACCCGCCCGCGCGCCCGCAGCGCGGCGTACGCGGGATACGGATCGGCGACGAAGGCGGGCGCCCAGGGATCGAAAACGGCGGTGGCATCCATGGCGGGACGCTACCCGGCGGCCTATCCGGGTGTCACCAGCCTCGCCTCGTACGCGAACACCGCCGCCTGTGTGCGGTCCCGCAGCCCCAGCTTCACCAGGATGCGGCTCACATGCGTTTTGATCGTCGACTCGGCGACGACCAGGTGGGAGGCGATCTCGGAGTTCGACAGGCCCTGCGCGATCAGCACCAGCACCTCCGTCTCGCGCTCGGTCAGATCGCCCACCTGGGCCAGGGCCGGCGGGCGCGGGGTCTCCGCCGCCTTCGCGAACTCCGTGATGAGCCGCTTGGTGACGGTGGGCGCCAGCAGGGCCTCGCCGGCCGCGACGACCCGGACGCCGTCGGCGAGCTGCCGGGCCGACGCGTCCTTCAGCAGGAAGCCCGACGCGCCGGCGCGCAGCGCTTGGTAGACGTACTCGTCCAGGTCGAAGGTGGTCAGCACCAGCACCTTCGCGTCACCGTCGGCCGCGACGATCTCGCGGGTGGCGTCGATGCCGTTCAGCTCCGGCATGCGGATGTCCATCAGGACGACGTCCGGGCGCAGGGCGGCGACCTGCCGGACGGCCTCCCGGCCGTTGACGGCCTCGCCCACGACCTCGATGTCGGGCATCGCGTTCAGCAGGACCGAGAAGCCCTCCCGGACCATCATCTGGTCGTCGACGATCAGTACGCGGATGGTCATGACCGCTCCCCCGGGTCCCTCGGGGCCGGGATGAACGCCGCGACCTCGTAGCCGCCGTCCTCCGTGGCCTCCGCCGTCATTTCGCCGTCCAGCATGGCGACCCGCTCCCGCATGCCGGTGATGCCGTGCCCGGCACCGGGCGAGGGCTTCACCAGACCCCGCGCCGGACCGTTCACGATCCGCAGGCCGAGGCCGCCGAGCACGTACGACACCTCCACCTTCGCGGCCGCTCCCGGTGCGTGCCGCAGCACGTTGCTGAGTGCCTCCTGGATGATCCGGTAGGCGGAGAGCTCCACACCCTGCGGCAGCTCCCGCGGCGCGCCGGTCACCGTCTTGTCGACGGTCAGCCCGGCGTCACGGACGTTGGTGATCAGGCCGTCCAGATCGGTGAGCGTGGGCTGCGGCGCGTCCGGCGCCTCGTAGTCCTCGGCCCGGACCACCCCGAGGATGCGGCGCAGTTCGGTCAGCGCCGCCACCGCGTTCTCGCGGATCGTGACGAAGGCCTGCTCCAGCTCCGGCGGCGGGTTCTCGACCCGGTAGGGCGCGGCCTCGGCCTGGATGGCGACGACCGACATGTGGTGGGCCACCACATCGTGCAGTTCGCGGGCGATGGTGGTGCGCTCCTCCAGCAGGGTCCGCCTGGAACGCTCCTGCGCGGTGACCGTCTGCTGCGCGGTGACCTCCTCCTTGGCCTCGCGGCGCACCTGCCGGACCGTGACGACGAGGAGGGCCAGCGCGGCGAAGAACAGCATCTGCGGGGTGTTCTCGCCCAAGCCGCGGCTGAGCACGGCCCCGGCGAAGACCCCGTACACCGCGGTGACGATCCACATCCAGGCCGCGGCCCGGGGCCGGGTGCGCGCCGCGACCACGACCAGCACGATCAGATGCGCCACGAACGAGGCGTCCTGCCACGGCCACCCCGTCCAGTTCCCCGCCGCCAGCACGGCCAGGAACGGCGCCGACGCCATCGACAGCCAGAACGCGGCGAGCGGCCGGACCAGAGTGAGCAGTACGGCAGCGGCCGGGATCACCGCGAACACCGACAGGCCGGTGTCGTACCCGATGAACAGCACCATCAGGGCGGCCATGGCCACCGTGGCGTGCGGCGTCCAGACCAGCTGGGGGCGTATCCGGCGCGGCATGCGCCGTATCACCGGGCCGTCGGTGCCCAGGGGCGGGAGCAGCCGGTATTCGAATACGTCGTCGAACAGCTCCCGTCGCAGGCCCTGGACCAGGTCCTTGGCCATGCGGTACTCGGGGCTCCGGCTGGAGGTCTTGGTCTCGGTCACGCCCTAAACCGTAAGCGGGGGCGGGGACGCGGTCGTCACCTTCGATGCGGATCCTTCCGCGTCCCCCTTGAGGACTACACCGCTGATCAGGGACGGAACGCGGACGCGTGCTCGGCCGCCCACCGCGCGAACGTGCGCGCCGGGCGGCCCGTGACCCGCTCGACCGTGTCGACGACCGTGCGCCCGACGGCCGGGGTGTCGCCGTACGCCTCCAGCAGGAAGTCGATCACGTCCTGCGGGTGCCCGGCCGCCCGCCACTGCTCGACCGCCGCCTCCTCGGAGAGCTCGATCAGCGATATGGCGCGGCCCCGGGCCTGCGCGAGGGCGTCGACCTTGTCCTGGAGGGTGAGCACCTGGGGGCCGGTGATCACGTACTCCCGGCCGCCGTGCCCGTCCTCGGTGAGCGCGACCGCCGCGACCGCGCCGATGTCGGCCTCGTGGACCATGGCGCTCAGCCGGCCGGTGAACGGCTCGCGGACCTCGTCCGCGGCACGGACCGGCTCGGCCCACTCCAGGGCGTTGCCCATGAACTCCACCGGCATGAGCACGGTCCACGCGAAGCCGGGATCGGCCCGTACCGCGTCCTCCAGCGGGCTCGGTCCCCCGCCGTGCAGCACGGTGATCCGCCGGACGCCCGCCTCGCGGGCCAGTTCCAGGATGCGCGGACCGGTCTCCAGCGGGGCGAAGTACTCCCCCGAGAAGGTGATCAGATGGAGTCCGGTGACGCCCTTCAGGGCGTCGGTGAGGGTGTCGGGGTCGGTGAGGTCGCCGCGCACGACCTCCACGCCCTCGGGGAAGCCGGCCTTCTCCGGGTCGCGGGTGAGGGCGCGGACGGGCCTGCCGAGGCGCAGCAGTTCGGCGACCACCTGGCGGCCGACGGTTCCGGTTGCTCCGGTCACGAGATTCGTCATGGCGCCGAAGCTACGGGCCCTTGCGGTCAGCTTCCGTCCTCGAGTCGCCGCGTCACCAGGCGAGTTGCGCGATTTCCTCCGCGACCACCGCACACGCGTCCGCGACCGGGTCGATGAGCGGGAAGTGGCCCACGTCCTCCAGGAGTGTCAGCCCGACCGTCTCGCCCGCCTTCGCCGCGGCCTCCACATAGGCCTCCGCGACGGCCTGCGGGACGACGGTGTCCTCCCGGCCCTGCACGACGGCCGTGGCGATCCCGGTCGGCAGCAGCGCGGCCGGGTCGGCATGACCGACCCGGCCCGGGAACTCCGCCTGACCGCCGAGGAGTTGGTGGACCGCACCGGTGCAGACGTCCAGCTCCACGGCCCGCTCGAAGTGCGCGATGGGAGCGAGGGCGACGACTCCGCGCAGCTCGGGCGGCGCGGACAGCCGCCACGGCGACCCGGCGGGCAGTACATGCCGGGCGGCCGCCCACAGCGCCAGATGCCCGCCGGCCGAGTGCCCGGTCACGACGGTGCGGCGCGGGTCGGCCTGCGGCAGATGCGTGGCGGCCAGGGCGGGCAGCGCGTCGAGCGCCGCCGCCACGTCGTCGAACGTCTCCGGCCAGCGGCCCGCGACCGGGCCGTCGCCCGCCGCTTCCCGGCCCCGCCCACTGGGGATGTCACCGCCGCGCCGGTACTCCACGTTGGCGACGGCGAAGCCGCGCCGCGCGAGGTAGTCCACGAACGGGGTGATGTGCCGCCGGTCGTACGGCGCCCGCCACGCCCCGCCGTGCAGCACCACGACGAGCGGCACGCGTTCACCCAGGCCGCCCCCGTCGTCCCGGGGAGCGTAGAAGTCCACGATCTGGTCCGGGTGTTCCCCGTACGAAGCGGTGGAGTCCGGGTCGACGGCCGGATGCGACAGGGCCGACGCTTCCTCTGCGGCGTCGCGCGCGGCGGGGTCGGGCATAGTGCTCAACCTTTCGGAGCTGGGGCCGAATTGGCCTGACCTGCGGGGGACCGTATCAGGAGTACGGCCCCCGCAGATCAAGCTCGAACATCAGGCCGTGGGACCCGAAAGCACGTCCGCGAGGACGCGTGCCGCCCGCTCGGTGTCCGCGAAGCCGACGTACAGCGGCGTGAAGCCGAAACGCAGCACGTCAGGGCGGCGCAGATCGCCCACGACACCGCGCGCGATCAGCTCCTTCATCACCGCGGGAGCGTCGTCGCAGCGCAGCGCCACCTGGCTGCCGCGCTCCCCGTGGGCCTCCGGCGTCACGGACGTGACGCGGCCCTCGGGGGCGTACGCCCGGACGCACTCCAGGAAGAAGTCCGTCAGGGCCAGGCTCTTCGCACGTACGTCCTCGATCGACACTCCGTCCCACACGTCCAGCGCCGCCTCCAGCGCCAGCATGGACAGGATGTCCGGCGTGCCGACCCGGCCGCGCAGGGCACCGTCCGCCGCCGTGTACCCGGGCGTCATCGCGAACGGGTCGGCGTGCGAGTTCCAGCCCGGCAGCGGCGAGTCGAAGCGGCCCTGGTGGCGCTCGGCGACGTACAGGTACGCGGGCGCGCCGGGGCCGCCGTTGAGGTACTTGTACGTGCAGCCCACCGCCAGGTCCACACCGTGCGCGTCCAGGCCCACCGGCAGGGCGCCCGCGCTGTGGCACAGGTCCCACACCGCGAGGGCGCCCGCCGACCTGATCGCCGCGGTGATGCCGGGCAGGTCGTGCAGCCGGCCCGTGCGGTAGTCGACGTGGTTGACGAGCGCGGCGGCCGTACGCGGGCCGACCGCGGCCGGTACGTCACCGGGCTCGACCGGCACGAGACGCCGGCCGGTCAGACGTGCGGCCGACTCCGCTATGTACCCGTCCGTCGGGAACGTCGTCGCGTCCACGACGATCTCGTCACGGTCCGCGTCCGCCAGCCGCACGGCCCCGACCAGCGCCTTGAAGACATTCACGCTCGTCGAATCGCCGACGACGATCTGGCCGGGTGCCGCGCCGACGATCGGCGCGATCCGCTCGCCGATCCGCTCCGGCGCGGTCCACCAGCCGCTCTCGTCCCACGAGCGGATGCGCAGCTCGCCCCACTCGCGGCCGATGACGTCCGCCATCCGGCCGGGAACGTGGCGGGGCAGCGCGCCCAGCGAGTTCCCGTCCAGATACACCGCACCGTCGTCGAGCGCGAACAGCTCACGGTGCTTGGCCAGCACATCAGCGGTGTCCAGCGCCGCCGCCCTCGCCGTGAGATCAGACATGGCTGCGCGCCGTCCACAGCTCGGGGAAGACGTTCTTGCGGGCCCGCTTCTCCAGCCAGGCCACACCCGCCGAACCACCCGTGCCGGTCTTCGAGCCCATGGCCCGCCGGGTCGCCACCAGGTGGTCGTTGCGCCAGCGCCACACCAGCTCGCCGACGTCCGTGAGCGCCTCGCCGAGCCGCACCAGCTCGCCGTTCTGGTCCGGGTCCCCGTAGATCCCCGCCCAGATCTCCTCGATCACCGGCGACGGCTCGTACCGCTGCGACAGGTCGCGCCGCAGCACACTGTCCGGCACCGGCAGCCCGCGCCGCGCGAGGAGCCGCAGCACCTCGTCGTACAGGCTCGGCTCGTGCAGGGCCTTCTCCAGCTCGGCGTGGACCCGCGGCGCGCCCCGGTGCGGGACCAGCATCGACGCGGACTTCTCACCCAGCAGGAATTCCATGCGCCGGTACATCGCCGACTGGAACCCGGAGCCCTCCCCGAGGGCGCTGCGGTACGAATTGAACTGCGCGGGCGTCAGCTGGCCCAGCGGCTTCCAGGAGGCGTTCAGCGCCTCCAGCTCCCGTACGGACCGCTTCAGCGCGTCCATCGCGACCGGGACGCGGTCCTCGCGCAGGGCGCGGCTCGCGGTCTCCCACTCGTGGACGATCACGGTGAACCACAGCTCCATGACCTGGGTCGTCACCAGGAAGACCATTTCTCCCGGATCGTCCGAGAGCGGGTGCTGGAGGTGGGTGAGTACATCCGCCTGGACGTAGTCCTCGTACGGCGTCGTGCCTGCGAAGTCCAGGTTCGGGGTGTCCGAACCGGCTGCGGAGGCATTGGGGGCAGTAGACATCGCTGTCTCCATCAATGCGTGCTACCGGGTAGCGGTCTGCCCACACCTGTTCCGGCGCTGGGTTCGCCTCCGGGGCGCCTGCTGCGCGCGTCGACGGTCGATCGTGCTCGGGTCGCTCGTACCTCGCGACCCTCCGCGTTTCTCCCTCTCGACGCCCGCGCGCCCCTTCGGCTCACTCGCGCCTGCGGTGGAGCCCCGGTCCCCTCGGGCCGCGTCACGCGCCGGTGCGCGGTCCCAGTCGCATCATTGCACGAGCGGCCCGGTGATGTACCGGCCGTCCTCGTCATACGGCCACGCATTGGATCTGCAGCCGTCCAGGCCCTTGATCTGCTGCATCATCACCGGGGCGAGCTTTCCGGGACCGCCGCAGCCCATGTGCTGCCGGATGCCGATCTCGTGCCCGACCTCATGGTTGATGATCAAGTGGCGGTACTCGGTGGCGGGGCCCGTGAAGGTCGGCGAGCCCTGTGTCCAGCGCTTGAGATTGACCACGACGCCGTCGGTCGTCTCGCAGTTCAACTCCCCGCCGGTGTCGAACCCCTGGGCGCCGCAGAGCGTGTCGGCGGTCTTCGGGGTGGCGATCCGGATGACGAAGTCCGCCTTCTCCGCGACGAGTTGGAACGAGCCGCGACCGTGGGCGGCCCAACCGCGCGGGTGGGCAAGGATTCCCTGGATCTCCTGGGCCGCCTGCGGCGCGGAGATGCCGGTGCCGTTCTCGACCTGGACGCGGTAGCGGCGCAGGGGCCCGGAGCCGACCTTGGCGCCGGTGGCGCGGGCGGTGGTGAAGGTGCCGGGGCCCGGGGAAGGCACGCTTTTCGGGGGCTGGGCGGCGCCGGAGGGACGGGGAGAGGGGGCGGTGTCGGGGACGCTGCCGGGGGCGGTGCCGGGGGTGGGCTCACCGACCGGGGTGCCGGGGGCCCGGCCCATGGGACTGGCGGCGTTGCCGGGGGTGGCGGTGGCGGAGTGGTCCCCGCCCCGCCAGCGGGCGAGGGCGGCGCCCCCGCCCAGGCAGAGGGCCACGAGGCCCAGCGCCAGGAGAACTATCGGGGCCACCGAACGGCGGCCACCGGAACGCCCCCGGCCGCCGCTGCGACGGCGACGGCGACGGGGTGCGGCGGCACGTTTACCCACGACGGAGCTCTCCCCTGCTCGGCAAGGTAACGATTCGATTGCGAGCGATCGTACCGGCCGTTCGGGCCGTCGGCGGTGAGAGCACCCTCACCCGCCGTCCGGGAACCAATCCGGCCGGTCGGGTGTCGGGCGAGTGAGCGGAGCAGCGACAGGCGCCCGGTGGGGGGTCCCCCCGGCGAAGCCAGGGGGAGGACCGAGCCGCAAAC